>JAFAME010000033.1 GCA_019233695.1 Methylobacteriaceae bacterium | reverse complement strand
CGTATAGCCGAAGAACTTCACGAAATGGCCGATGTCGCGGGCGTTCTGGCCCATCGGCGTGAGCGTGAAGCCATAGTCGCCGCCGATCACCACCTTGATGCCGCGCTTGCGGATCTGCTCGTAGGTCCGACAGGTCGCCTCGAACTTTCGGGGCAGGCCCATTTTCGCGACTGTCTCCTTGGACATGCCCGCCCGCTCGCTCTCGAAGACGGCATTGTGGACGAGGCCCACCGCCGGGCCGACGATGATGCGGTCTTTGGCCGCCTCGAGCATGTCGAGGGCTTCTTCGTCGGCGAAGTCGCAATGGTAGATGCAGTCGCAGCCGTTGCGCACGCCTCGCTTGACCGATTCGGCCGCCCGCGAATGGCAGGCAACGCGCTTGCCCCATTCATGCGCCACCTCTACCGCCGTTGCGACCTCGATCTCGGTCATCGATGTCACCTCGGCGCGCGCATGGCTCACGAACTCATCGCCGGAGATGTTGAGCTTGATGTTATCGACGCCTTCGCGGATGCACAGTCGCACGGCGCGGCGGATCTCGTCCGGGCCGTCGGCGATCATGCCGAAGCTCTCGGCATGCATGTGCTGCCGGCGCTCGTCCCCGAGCCCGCCGGTAACGGTGATCTCGGGCCCGGCGGCGCGATAGCGCGGGCCGGCGAGATAGCCGTCTTCGATCTCCTGGCGCACGACGACGTCGAGGCGCAGCTTGGCCGAGGCCGCCGAATAGCAGCTGGTGAAACCGTGATCGAGGATCAGGGTGGCGTTGCGGCAGGTCCGCAGCAAATGCTCCTCGGGCGGGATTTCCCCGAGATCCTGGTTGCGGGCCGGGCCGACGAAGGAGAGATGGCAGTGACCTTCGACGAGGCCCGGCATGAGTGTCATGCCGCCGCCGTCGATGACCTCGGCCGCCCGATCGCGGGCGATCTGACCCGCGCCGCGCGCGACGGATTTGATGCGGTTTCGCTCGACCAGGACTTCGCCGGCATAGAGCGCATCCGAATCGCCATCCCAGACCATCACGTTCTTCAAAAGAATGGCGGCCACGGGATTCCTCCTTGGAAAGACGCCGATGTGTTGCAGCTTTTATTGCAGGTCGGGCGGCGCCGGCGCCTCGGGCTCGCCGAAACCGCCACGTGCCAGTCTGTCTCAAAGAGGGATTGCCGACAAGGGTGAAGGCGCCAACCACAGTGGCATGTGCCCCATTCGCAAATATGCGCGGCAACGTCATCATAAGGGGCACTTGTATCGTTAGATGGTTGGGGCGGGCCGGCGAGCTCGCTGGAGAGCGTTGCGATGCGGATTTTGTATATCTACTGCCATCCGTTGCCGGAGAGCTTTCATTCCGCCATCCGTACCGCGGCACTGACGGGCCTCTCCGCGGCCAGGCACGAGGTCGACCAGCTCGACCTCTACGCCGAACATTTCGATCCGGTTCTTTCCGAAGAGGCTCGCCGCCGCTATCACGACCCGGCCCGCAACCGCCAGGGGCTCGAAGCCTACATCGCCCGTCTCTCGGCGGCCGAAGGTCTGATCGTCCAATTCCCGACTTGGTGCTTCGGGCCGCCCGCCATGCTGAAGGGATTTTTCGACAAGCTTTTGATGCCGGGCGTTGCCTTCGACATGTCGGATCCAATGAACATCCGTCCCTCGCTCGGCCACATCCGGAAACTTGCCGGCATCGTGACCTACGGCCAGCCGTGGTGGACGGCGTTCATCATGGCCGATCCGCCGCGCAAGCTCGTCAAGCGCTACCTGCGCTGGTTCATCGCCCGAAATGCCAGAGCGGATTTTCACGCGCTCTATCACATGAACGTTGCCGGTGCCGACGCCCGCACTGCGTTCATTCATCGGGTCAGGGCGGCGATGGCGCGGTTCTGACGCCGGCTTGCGATATCGGCGGAGGCTGCGGTCATGCATGAGGAGACCTCGGGGCGTTTTGCGGGCATGACGCTCAACGAGCGCCTGGTGATGGCGGGAGTCATGGACCAATGGGATGCCGCCGCGCGTGCTCGCGATCGCGAGAGCATGCTGAAGGTCCTGAAGCAGGTCGAGATTGCCGAGCCGGCGCCGATCGTCGATGCCGTGCTCGCCGACCCCCGGAAGTATGGCTTTTAACGCCGCTCGCTGGACCACCTTCTCCCAGCGGACGAAGGAGGTCGCGCATTCAGATAAACGGCGACCCTCTACGATACCGGGTGAGGGTCCACCGTCGCGGGACGGGCGGATGGGGGGATTCGAATGGGAGCCGCACCAACTACCCGGCAAGCGCCGCGAGTCAGTAGTTGTCGCAAAAATCCGGCTTGTCGGCGTCGAGCATCTCGCAGCCGCGCACGATCTCGCTTTGGATGAGCGAGCAGGAGTTCGAGACGTTGCACGGCGGGTGGGTGGCAGGCGACACCTGCAGGCACTCGCCGACCATCTCCTTGGCCTGTTCTATCCCGACCTCCCGTGCGCAGGATGAGGCCGGCGCCGACGCCATCGAGCCAACGAGAAGAGGCAGAGCGCACAATATCGTTGCCGGCAATCGTTGCATGTTCTCCTCCCGAGCCTCAGGGGCGTATCTGGCCGCTGCCGCGCACGCGGTATTTGAACGACGTAAGCTGCTCGACGCCGACCGGACCGCGTGCGTGCAGACGGCCGGTCGCGATCCCGATCTCGGCGCCGAAGCCGAATTCGCCGCCGTCGGCGAACTGCGTCGAGGCGTTGTGAAGGACGATCGCCGAATCGACCTCAGCGAGGAACCGCTCCGCCGCGGCCCTGTCTTCGGTGATGATGCAGTCGGTGTGGTGGGATCCATAGGTCTCGATGTGCGCCATCGCGGCGTCGAGCCCCTCGACCACACGCACCGAGATGATCGCGTCGAGGTATTCGGTGCGCCAATCCGCTTCGGCAGCGGGCGTGACGCGAGGATCGACCGCCTGTGTGGCGCGGTCGCCGCGTACCACGCAGCCCGCATCGAGCAACGCCGTCACCAGGGGCCGAAGATGCGTCGATGCGCAGGCGCTATCGACGAGCATGGTCTCGGCGGCGCCGCAGATGCCGGTGCGCCGCAGCTTGGCGTTGAGGACGATGGCCTTGGCCTTTTCAAGGTCCGAGTTGCGCTCGACATAGACGTGGACGATGCCTTCGAGATGGGCAAACACCGGCACGCGCGCCTCGCTCTGCACGCGCGCCACGAGGCTCTTGCCGCCTCGCGGCACGATGACATCGATTGCGCCATCGAGTCCGGCGAGCATCTCGCCGACGGCGGCGCGGTCGCGTGTCGGGACGAGCGAAATCGCGGCCTCGGGAAGTCCAGCGGCGACGAGCCCCTCGACAAGGCCCTTGTGAATGACGGTCGAGGTGCGCAGGCCCTCCGATCCGCCGCGCAGCACCACCGCGTTGCCGGCTATCAGGCACAGCGCGCCGGCATCGGCCGTCACGTTGGGCCGGCTTTCGTAGATGACGCCGACGACGCCAAGCGGCGTTGCGACGCGCTCGATGACAAGCCCGTTCGGGCGCCGGAAGGTCGCCAGCACGCGGCCGACGGGGTCGGCGAGCGTTGCGATCTCCTCGACGCCTTTGGCCATGGCTTCGACGCGGGGCCCATCGAGTCGCAACCGATCGAGAAAGGCGGCCGCGGCCCCGCCTGCCTTGGCCTCATCGAGATCGCGGGCATTGGCGGCGATGATTTCGTCGGCGCGCGTCCGGATGGCTGCCGCGGCCGACTTGAGCGCGCCGCGCTTGCTCTCTTGCGAGGCAAGCGCCAGGGCGTGTGCCGCCGCGCGCGCCGCTCGCCCGATCGACCGCATCAGATCGCGAACGCCGGGGCGGGCTTCTTCGGCTAATTGCAGCACGTCCATGGCCGGACCTTCACGAACGCGGGCGAAGCGGGAGCACCCGCTGCGTCGGCGGCTACGCGTTGTTTCATATCGTGGAGAGGTGTCAAGGATAGAGCGGCCTGCCTCGATCCCCGATCGTCTCGCATGCCATGATCGCTCGATGCAAATTCTGGTCGGCACGTCAGGCTGGCACTATGACTCCTGGTGGGGCCCGTTCTTTCCCGAGCGTCTGCCGAAAAAGGACGCGCTCCGCTTCTATGCATCGCGCTTTGCGACAACCGAGCTCAACGCTCCCTTCTATCGCACGCCGACCGTGAAGGCGGTCCAGGCGTGGGTCGAGCAGACGCCGGCCGATTTCAGCTTTGCCTGGAAGGCCTCGCGGTTCATCACCCACTGGAAACGGCTGTCCGACCAATCGGCCAACAGTCTCGACCTGATGGAGAGTCGGCTGAAGCTCCTTGGACACAAGGCGGGACCGGTGCTGTTTCAGTTGCCGCCCCAGATGCGCGCCGACCGCGAACGGCTCGCCTCGTTCCTCGACATGCTTGCGACGGGCCGCCGCTATGCCTTCGAGTTTCGCCACCCTAGCTGGTATGAGCCGCCCATCCTCGATCTTCTCAAGGAATATGACGCCTCGCTCTGCCTCTCCGATCACGCCGATGCACCGGCGCCTTGGCTGCCCGTCGCGAGCTTCGTCTACGTGCGCGGCCACGGGCCGAGCGGGCGCTATCACGGCAGCTATCCGGACGCGACCCTGCGTCGATGGGCGCGGGATTTCCAACAGTGGGAGAAAGCGGGCCTGAGCGTCTATTGCTATTTCGACAATGACCAGAAGAGCGCCGCGCCTGCCGACGCAGGGCGGCTCAAGGCATTGCTCGGGGGAAAGGCGCATGGTTCATGACGCGGCGTCCGGCTGGGCCGCGTGCGCCAGCACGAGATCGTCGCGGTGGATGATCTCGGCGCGGCCCGCAACGCCCAGCACCGATTCGATGTCGTGCGACTTGCGGCCGACGAGACGGGCGGCATCGGCAACATCATAGGCAATGAGGCCGCGGCCGATCTCGGCGCCGGATCCGTCGCGAACGATGACGCAATCGCCGCGTGCGAACTGGCCTTCCACCCGCGTCACGCCTGCCGGCAGCAGGCTCTTGCCCGAGGCGATGGCGCGCCCGGCGCCGGCATCGATCGTGATGGTGCCGCGCGGTTCGAGCGAGCCGGCGATCCATTTCTTGCGCGCCGTCACCGGATTTGAGGGGGTGAGGAACCACGTGCAGGGGCCGCCCGTGACGATCCGGCGGATCGGACCCTCGACCCTGCCGTCGGCAATGATCATGTGCGTGCCGCCGGTCGTGGCGATCTTGCCGGCTTCGATCTTGGTCCGCATGCCGCCGCGTGACAGGACCGAGCCCGAGCCCCCGGCCATGGCTTCGACCGCCGCCGTGATGTGTCGCACGACCGGGATGAACCTTGCCCGCGGATCATCGCGCGGCGGCGCCGAGTAGAGCCCCTCCACATCGGACAACAGGATCAGCAGGTCGGCGCTCATCATCGTGGCGACGCGCGCGGCCAGCCGATCATTGTCGCCGTAGCGGATTTCGGAGGTGGCGACGGTGTCGTTTTCGTTGATCACCGGCACGGCGCGCATCGCCAGCAATCGGCCGATCGTGGCGCGCGCATTGAGATAGCGGCGGCGCTCCTCGGTGTCGCCGAGCGTGACGAGGATCTGGCCGGCAGTCATGGCGCGCTGGCTCAGGGCCTCGGCCCAGTTGCGCGCCAGTGCGATCTGGCCAACGGCGGCGGCGGCCTGGCTGTCTTCGAGTTTTAAAGCGCCGTTGGGCAGGCCCAATACGGTGCGTCCGAGGGCAATGGCGCCGGAGGAGACCACCAGGACATCGGCGCCGCCGCGGTGCAGGCTCGCCAGATCGTCAGCGAGCGCGGCGAGCCAGGCGTGCTTCAGCGCGCCCATTTCGCGGTCGACGAGAAGCGCCGAGCCGACCTTCACGACGATGCGCCGGAACCGGTCGATGGACGGCGTCATGGCTGGTGGCCCGCGGCGGCGGGATGGGCGCATCTTTGCGAGGCGCGCGATCCCCCTTCTCCCAGCGCCAAGAGGGACGCACGCGCGGCTTGGCAGCCCCCCCTTGCCATTTTCATTCCTCGCTCCGGCCGCGCGATCACGCGCCGCCGTTCGCCAACCTCGAAATTGCCATATCATCAATGTCAAGCTTGCTCCGCCGTCAACGATCGAGGCGATCGGCTGCACCCTCAGGGGAGCGGCGGCGACTCCGGCGGGCGGCTTTTGGGGGCGATCGCATGCGCATACCTCGACGTCCGGCGCTGGCCGCGCTGTTCGGACTTTGCTGGGCCGCGTTACAAGTCGTTCCTCTCCAGGCGGCCGAACTTCCACCTGCGCTTCGGCCGGACAGCGAGCTCGTTCGCCGGCTGACCGCAAGTCTCGGCGCCGCCTCTGCTGCGGAACTGGTCGAAGCTTCGGTTCCTGGAGTCGGCTGTCCGGCGGATGGGCAGCTCGGGCCGATCCCCCCGCCAAAGCTCCCCGCGGCGATCAAGATTTTGGCTCCCGCCGGACAGGAGGGTCGCCTTGCCTATTACAAGTCCGATCAGAGCGATGGCGTGGTCGCCCCGAAAGGTTGGAAATGCTTTGCCTGGTATGGTTCGGACGGCGACATTCTGGCGGTCGCGCCGCGCGAGGCCAGTCAGCAGCTGTTCGGCGGCATCGAGGGCAAGACAAGCGGCCCGGCGGTCATATTGACCGAGTCCGAGGGGACGACCTCCGGCAGGTTCGAGGTGGCGCGGATCGGTGGGCGAGTTTTTCCGATTCTGCGCAAGTTCGCGGAGGGAGTGCGCGACGAAGGCATCACCGATGCCAAGGACTATGCTTTCGAACCCTGGCGGACCGACAGTCTTGACCGGCTCTCGGATCGTATCGTTGCTTTCCTCACTCCAGCCCGCGCGGCAGCTGGACTTGGCAATTCCGAAAAGTTCGCACCCAGTGATTCTCCCGTCCGGGGGCTTGCAATTCTTGACGGGAAGCTCGATGAGCCGCGCCTCGAAGTGCTGAGGGTTCGCCTCGGACAGGACGCCGACCTCTATCCGGCCATCGCCGTCAACGCTCTTCCAAGCGGCCAGGCCCCCGGCGATGGTCCGACCCAGGATGCGCACGGGGCCGCCTCGGCCGACACGAACTGGGAGCCGGTCGACATTGCCCGCTTCGGGTGCAGTGCCAACGTGCCGAGGTCGATTTTCTCGCAGCCGCAGCTGCTGCCCGCCAACGGCGATGGACTGGCCTTTCGCGCCACCGATGGCGCGATGTTGCGCATCTTCGGCCGCAACATCACCTCCGCCGAGACGATCGAAGCGATCGAGGCCTCACTGAGGCAAGCCGGCCGGGACTACGCCTCGGTCGTCTATCGCGCCGCCGGGCCGTCCTGGCTGGTGCTCTCGGGATTTCGCGGCAGCAAAGTATACTATGCCCGGATCGTCCTTTCCGGCGACGGAAGCGTGGTCTGCACCTTGGACATCGAATATCCGGCCGGGCGCCGCAAAGTGTATGACGCAATGAACGGGGCCATCGCCAAGACGCTTCGTGTGCGATAGCTGGGCCGCTACCAATCCCGCCGAACACATTCGTCCGTCCGGCTGCTCAGGTTCTGCAGGTCCTGGCGCAGCTGTTCGAGTGCAAATCCGAGGGCAAACACGCGCCCGACCGCCTCGCCCGGCAAGGCCCGAGTGAGCCCCTCGCGGCGAAGCGCGGCCAGTTCCTTGCCGAACGCGTCAAGCGCATGTTCGATGTCAGCGAGGCTTGGCCCCTTCGTGCCGACGACAAGGGCTGCGCCGGCGGCGCCGAGAAACGCCTTGTGCGCCATGCCGAGCTTGGCGAGTGCATCGCGCAGGCGGTCGAGAATGCCCTGCGGGAGCGGCTCGGCTGCGGCGCGGCCGATCATGACAAGGTCATGGCGCAGGCGCAGCAAGCCACGCACCAGCGGGTCCGGGTCGAACTCCTGTGTCAGGAAAGTCTTGCGCTCCTGCCGAGCGTCGGTCGCGACCCTCTCCAACTGCCCCAGCGAGGCGCGGATGCGCTTCTGCAGCTCCGAGATGCGAGCCTTGTCGGCGCTCCCCGCGAGCCCGTCGAGGAGGGCGGGCAGGAGCTCGGCCAAAAGCGCCAGCATGTTCGCTGCCGCTTCCCTGAGAAGCCCATGCGCTCGGGCGGGCAAGACGAGAAGCGCGGTGCCAAGCCCGACGATGCTGCCGAGCATGATTTCTGCGCAGCGGGTGGCGGCCGACGTCATCGGTCCGAGATTTTGGCTCGTCGAACTCATGAGCACGATGATTGCGGTGACCGGCGCGATGCGAAAGCTCGCGTTCAAGGCGGCGAGAAGAGCAAGCGGCGCCAGCGCGACCGCCAGCGCAAGGCCAAGCGCAAGCGCGTCCTCATGGGGCAAGGCGAAAGCGACGAGGCCCCCGTAGACGGCCCCGCTCAACGTGCCCATCAGCCGATCGAAGGTCGCCTTGACCGAGCCGCCAACGCTCGTCTGCATGACGAGGATGGCGGTCAGCACCGCCCAATATCCCTGCGGCAGCTGCGCCAGCTCGGCCAACCCAAAGGCGAACAGGCCGGCGACCATCATCCTGACCCACAGCCGCAGCTCGGCGCCGTGAGCGGCTGCCCACCTGCCGAGCCCGGCGGGTGCGATCATGATGATCCTGCTGTTCGGGCGCCCCGCGACGCGGCGCGTCGCGCGATTGTCGTCACGGTCTGCCGTCATTGTCATCCGCTTTTTGCTTGCGCCTTGCCCCGCCGACCTCGATATGTGCGCCGCCTTCATCAAAAGGACCGACCATGACACGGACGAAGTTCGACAATCGCGGTGTGGTGATCGCGATGGACCATGCCCGAACGCTCGGCGCCGTCCAGGGCCTCGAAGATCCGGGCATAGTGCTCGACAAGGTGATCGCGGCAGGCGCCGACGCGATCATGACGTCCTATGGAGTGATCAAGCGCTATCGCCAGAAGCTGATCGGGCGCATCCCGACCTATCTGCGCCTCGATGGCGGGCCATCGATCTATCGCGAGGACTGGCTGCGCTACTCCGAGTGGAGCCTGCTGCATACGGTCGATGATGCGCGACGGCTTGGGGTCGACGGTGTCTGCGTGATGGGCTTCATGGGCGGCGCCGTCGAGATGCGCACCTACGAGATCGTGGCGAGGGTGGTCGGCGACTGCGCCTCGGACGGCCTGCCGGTGATGGTCGAGGCGCTGCCCTGTCCGGCCGACCGCATTCCCAATCCGCTCGATGCGAAGGCCATGGCGTCGGCCGCGCGCATCGCCTTCGAGCTCGGCGCCGATGTCGTCAAGACCTACTACACCGGCTCGCCGGAGAGCTTCCGACAGGTGGTCGCGACCTGTCCCGCCCCGGTGATGATCGCCGGCGGCGTCAAGATGGATACGATCCGGGCCGCGCTCGAGGTCGTTCATGGCAGCGTTGCCGCCGGCGGGCGCGGCGTGGTGTTCGGGCGCAACATCTGGCAAAGCCCCGAACCCTCCGCCGTCGTCGCGGCGCTGTCGGCAATCATCAAGAAGGGCGCCGGCGTCGCCGACGCCATAAGGGCCGGCGGACTGAAGGAGTGACCGGCGGGTTCGAGCCGCCTGTCGTCGTCGGCCTCGACCTCGGCACCCAATCGACGCGCTGCCTGGCTTTTGACGGCCGCGGCCGTCATCTCGTCACGGCAAGCAGGCCGACCCCGATGCGACGCCTCGCCGACGGCGGCGAGTACGATCCGCAGCTCCTGTGGACGACCGCCGAATCCTGCCTCGGCGAAGCGATAGCGGCGCTGCCGCATGGCGCTCCTGTCGCCGGGATTGCGGTCGCGAGCATCGGCGAAACCTGCGTCCTGGTCGATGCCGATGGCCGCGCCACTGCGCCCGCCCTTCTGTGGTACGACCGGCGGACCGAGGCGGCGGCGGCAGCGATCGAGGCCAGGATCGGCAGGGAGCGACTGTTCGCGCTCACCGGCCATCGCGTCGATCCGACCTTCGGTCTCTGCAAGCTCATGTGGATGCGCGACAACTGGCCCGAGGCCTTTCGTCGCGCGAGGCGCGTGCTCAATGTCGCCGACTGGATTGCCTTTCAGCTGTGCGGCAGTGCGGCAACGGATTTCACTTTGGCCTCGCGGACCCTGGTCCTCGACATCCGCGCCCGCCGATGGTCGCAGGAAATTCTCGACGCGCTCGGCTTCTCACGGGAACTATTCGCGCCGCTTGCAGCCGGCGGCAGACCGCTCGGCCCAGCGCGGCCGGCGCTCGCCGCAGCTCTCGGTCTGGCTCGGCCGCCGATCGTCGGGGTCGGCGGCCACGACCACCTTTGCGGCATGTTCGCCGCCGGCGCGGCGAGGAGCGGCATGCTTCTCGACAGCATGGGGACGGCGGAGGCGTTCGTGCAGGGTCTCGCGCAGCCGCTGTCCGACCCGGCGATCCTCGATCGCGGCTATTTCCAGGGTCGTATCGAGGCTGACCGGCAGCTTGCCTATATCGGCGCCGGCATCAATGCCTCCGGCGGCGCCATCGAATGGTTTCGCGATCTCTTTGCCCCCGGCATCTCGCACGCCGAACTGATCGCCGAAGCGGAGGAGGTGCCGGCCGGCGCCGGCGGGGTGAGCTTTCTTCCGCATCTTGCCTCGGCACCGCCGCCTGACCCCGATGTCGCGGCGCGCGGTGCCTTCGTCGGGCTGACGACAGGCACGCCGCGAGGCATGCTCTTCCGCGCGATCCTCGAAGGCCTTGCGTTCGAAGCACGACGGATCATCGACGGCATGGCGCATATCGCAGGCGTGCTGCCACCGGAGGACATTCGCCTTATCGGCGGCAGCTCGCGCAACAGGCTGTTCGTCGAGATCAAGGCGAGCGTGCTTGGCCGTGCGCTGACGATCCTCGACGAGCCCGAGGCGACAGCGCTGGGCGCAGCTCTCCTCGGCGGACTTGCCGCCGGCGTATGGCCCGACCTCGACGGCGCGCTGGCAGCGCTCGACCAGCCTCACCACGAGGTTTTGCCGAATCCGCGGTGGGCCGAGACTTACGAGCGGGCCTATCGGGAGGTTCACCTTCAACTCGCGCCGGCGCTGCGCAACATCAATCGCAGCATCGCCGGGCACGAGCCACCCCGCGGCCCGCTTGCGGACAAAGCCCAAACGGATCAATAAATGATCGGCTTCCGTCATCGGAAGCCGCGGACATTGCCGGCGGATCCGGCTGGGGCGCCGGCCTTGTCCGCCAACGACACGTGCGGAGGAAGCGACATGGAACGTCGGAAATTTCTATCCCTTTTGGGCACTTCGGCTGGCCTCGCAGGCGCTGGGGCATTGCCGCAGCTTGCCAAGGCCGCCGACAAGAAGTGGACGGTCGCCCTCGTTCCCGGACTGACGACGGATGCCTTCTATATCACCATGCACCGTGGCGCCGATGCCGCCGCCAAAGCGCTGGGCGTCGATCTCGTCTTCCAGGGCGCGCCGCAGTGGGGCGTGACGCTCCAGGTGCCCGTATTGCAGGCCGTGATTGCCCGCAAGCCCGACGCGATCCTGATCGCCCCGACCGACAAGCAGCAGCTCATCCAGCCGCTGAAGCAGGCAAGCGATGCCGGCATCGCGGTCATCACCGTCGATACGTTCATCGGCAACGGCATCTATCAGACCGGGTCCGGCGATGCCGATTTTCCGCTCTCCTATGTCGCCTCCGACAACATCCTGGGCGGCAAGATCGCGGCACGCGCCCTCGCCAAGGCCATCGGCGATAAGGGCAAGGTCTTTGTTGCCAACACAATTCCCAACGTCTCCACCACCGATCAGCGCGAGCAGGGCTTCAAGGAGGAGATGAAGAGCCACCCCAACATCCAGATCCTGCAGACCCAGTTCAATGACGATGACGCCAACAAGGCGGCAGCGCTGGCCCAGGCCGTGCTGGCGCGCGATGCCGATCTTGCCGGCATCTTCGGCGCCAATCTCTTCTCGGCAACCGGCTCGGCCAATGGCGTGCGGGCGGCCGGCAAGGTCGGCAAGGTGAAGATTGCGGCGTTCGACGCGCCGTCCGACATCGTCGATCATCTGAAGGACGGCACGTTTGAAATCGCCATCGCCCAGCATCCGGGAGAGATCGGCTATTTCGGCGTGGTCGCCGCCGTCGCCCACCTGACAGGGAATTCCGTCCCCGCTCTGATCGGCACCGGGTTCACGGTGATGAGCAAGGACAATATCGACGATCCGAACGTGAAGAAGTACGTCTACACCGGCTGATCGGTTATCCCAAAACCGCACGCGTCGGCCGCCGAGCGCCATCGGCGGCCTCTTCGTCCAACCTGCCGATCTCTCGATGTCGACCCTCTCAACGCCCGTCGCGGCGAGCCGGCGCACCACCCTCGCACGGATCTCCGATCTGCGGGCCTGGCTGTTTCTGATCCTGCTTGTGGTCTTCTTCGAGATTTGGGCCGAGGTCACCTACCATTCGAGCTTCGTCCTCAATCCATACAACCTCCAATCGATCAGCGTCTTTGCGACCGCGCCGCTGCTGCTGGCGCTCGGGCAGACGCTCGTCATCATTTCAAGCGGCATCGACCTCTCGGTCGGCTTCACCATGGGGCTTGCCGCGGTCATTGCGGCGCATGTCTCCAACCTCTCCATGGATGCTCTCGGCCTCGGCGAGATACCCGCGATGGTGCTGGCCATCGCTGCCGGGATCGTGGTCTCGCTCGTTCCCGGCCTCGTCAACGGATGGCTGATCGCCCACCTGCGCGTGCCGCCCTTCATCGGAACGCTCGGCATGTACGGCGTGACGCGCGGGGCCGCCTATCTGATCGCGGTCGGGGCGACCGTTCCGATCCACAATTCCGCCTACACCTGGGTGGGCAACGGCAAGATCGGCGAACTGCCGTTCATCGTGCTTCTCACGGCGATCGTGGTTCTCGCCACGCACTATCTCCTGTCGCAGACGCGCTTCGGCCAGCATACCTATGCCATCGGCGCCAACCGCGATGCCGCGATCCGCGCCGGCATCGACTGGCGGCGGCACACCATCAAGCTCTACCTGCTGTCGGCGATTTGCGCCGGCCTTGCCGGCACCCTCTATACGGGTCGGTTCCTCGCCGGCGCGGCGCAGGCGGGCGAGCCGCTGCTGCTTGATTCGATTGCTGCGGTGGTGATCGGCGGGGCAAGCCTGTTCGGCGGCTCGGGCACGGTCTTCGGCACCATCGCCGGCGCGCTCGTCATTGCCGTCATCCAGTACGGCCTCGTCTTCATCGATGTCGAGCCGTTCTGGCAATTCGTCGCCGTCGGCGTCGTCATCATCATCTCGGTGCTCGTCGATCAGAGCCAGCGTCGCCTGGCAGGGGAGCGGCAGGATGGCTGAGACAGGCCGTGCCCGACCGCTCCTCGACGTGCGTTCGATCTCGAAAAGCTTTGCGGCGGTGCAGGCGCTGAACGGCGTATCGATGCAGCTTGAAGCCGGCGAGGTCGTGGCGCTTGCCGGCGACAATGGCGCCGGCAAGTCGACGCTCATCAAGATCATTGCCGGGGTCTACCGCGCCGACGGCGGCGAGATCGTCTACAACGGCGAAAACGTCACGTTCGAAACGCCCCATGCGGCGCGCGACCACGGCATCGAGACGATCTATCAGGACCTTGCGCTCGCCGACAATCTGTCGATCGGCGCCAATATCTTTCTCGGCCGCGAGCCGGTGCGCCTCGCCTTCGGCTTCCTGCCGGTGCTGGACCGCGGCAAGATGGCCGAGGCCGCCAAGGCAACGATGGCCCGGCTTGACTTTGAAGTCGATCGCGTCAATGCCCCGGTGAGTCGCTTTTCCGGCGGCCAGCGGCAGGCCGTCGCCATCGGCCGAGCCATCTATTGGGAAGCCCGCGTGCTGATCATGGACGAGCCGATGGCTGCGCTCGGCGTGCCCGAGCAGCGCCGCGTCATCGCGCTCATCAAGAACCTCAGGGCGCAGGGCAAGGCCATCATCTTCATCTCCCACAATCTCAGCGACATATTTTCCGTGTCGGACCGTATCGTCGTGCTGCGCCGTGGCGTGCTGGCCGGGGAGCGCCGCACCAGCGAGACGGATCCCGACGAGATCGTTCGGCTGATGGTTGGGGGTTAGGCAAAGCCATCCGCGGCCGCGGCTGTTCCAAAACAACACTGGAGATCTTAAAGGGGAGACGCTTCGCCCGCCGGAGGGCGCCACGCCAAGGCGGCCGCCACGGCTTGCGGTCGCCCCGATGCGCAATATCTAGAGAGAATGTCTAAGGAACGCGCGCAGCGTGATGATTCGTCGCCGTTTCGTTCCGGAATCGTCCCGAAGCTTAATTCAAGGTCGCAAAGATGTATCGAGTCGACCAGTTGACAAAAATCCGATTCGGAGTCCTGCCGCGAGTCGAGTCCGGCAAGAGCTGCCAACGCCGCAGCGGCGAGCAAATCCGCAATACATAGATCATCTGGTCGATTGCGACGCGATATCTTGTGATGAACAAAGCAAGACTCAGGACGAGTCAGCGATTCGCCCCCGTTTCGTTCGTGTCCCGTTCGGATTTGGACATTTTCGCCTGTGGACAGCAGTTGTCCGCTCGCCTTGTCCGGCGCAAGGATCTCCGCGAATGATCGGGGCACGTTGCGGTGGATGCCTGCAGCTGGGAGCGCGCACAACGCGATGAATCTCGCCCTGCCAGCTACGCGTCCGATGCCTCCCGCCGACCGCGCCCGCGGCGTCACGGCCCTTCTCGGGCCGACGAACACCGGCAAGACGCATTTTGCCATCGACCGGATGCTCGGCCACTCCTCCGGCATCATCGGATTGCCGCTGCGGCTCCTGGCGCGCGAAGTCTATAATCGCGTGGTCGAGCGGGCCGGCGAGCAATCCGTCGCATTGATCACCGGCGAGGAGAAAATCAAACCGCCGCGGCCTCGCTTCTGGGTGGCAACCGTCGAAGCGATGCCGCGCGACCTCGACGTCGCCTTTGTCGCGATCGATGAAATCCAGCTCGCCGCGGACCTCGACCGCGGCCACGTCTTCACCGACCGCCTGCTCAACCGGCGCGGCCGGGAGGAGACGCTTGTCATCGGTGCGCAAACCATGCGGCGCGCGGTCGAAGAACTCCTGCCCGGCGTCAGCATCGCGTCGCGGCCCCGCCTCTCGAACCTGACCTTCGCGGGCGAAAGGAAGATCACCCGGCTGCCGCACCGCACGGCGGTGGTCGCGTTCTCCGCCGAGGAAGTCTACGCCATCGCCGAACTTGTCCGCCGCCAGCGCGGTGGCGCGGCCGTCGTTCTCGGAGCCCTCTCGCCACGTACGCGCAACGCCCAGGTGGCGATGTATCAGAACGGCGACGTCGACTACATCATTGCGACCGACGCCATCGGCATGGGACTGAACCTCGACGTCGACCATGTCGCATTCGCCGGCGACCGGAAATTCGACGGCTGGCAGTACCGCCGGCTCACGCCGGCCGAATTCGGCCAGATCGCCGGGCGCGCCGGGCGCTATCTGCGCGCCGGCACCTTCGGCACGACCGGCCGCTGTCCGCCGTTCGACGAGGACCTCGTCGAGGCGCTCGAGGATCATCGTTTCGACCCGGTGCGCACGCTGCAGTGGCGCAACGCGCAGCTCGATTTCGCCTCCATCGCTTCGCTGCAGGCTTCGCTCGACGAATTGCCGCGCGAAGCAGGCCTGAGCCGCGCCCCGCTGGCTGAGGACGTGATGATCCTCGATATTGCCGCACGTGACGAGCAGGTGCAGCGCGCGGCCAAGACCGGCGCCGACGTGCAGCGCCTGTGGGAAGCCTGCCAGATTCCAGACTATCGCAAAGTTTCGCCGGGCGCCCACTCGGAACTGGTGCTCACCGTCTTCGGCTTCATCGTTCGCGCCGGCCGCATCCCCGACGACTGGTTCCAACGCCAGCTCGCCATGTTCGATCGCACCGACGGCGACATCGATGCGCTCTCGGCCCGCATCGCGCAGGTGCGGACCTGGACCTATATCGCCAACCGTTCCGATTGGCTGCGCGATCCCGAGCATTGGCAGAGCGTGACGCGTCGGGTAGAGGACAGCCTGTCGGACGCACTGCACGAACGGCTTGCCCAGCGCTTCGTCGACCGGCGAACCAGCGTGCTCATGCGTCGCTTGAGAGAGAATGCGATGTTGGAAGCGCAGGTCACCGGCACGGGCGACGTGATGGTCGAGGGCCAGCACGTCGGACACCTTCACGGGTTCCGATTCACGGCCGATCCGCAGGCCTCGGGCGAAGCGGCGCGCGCGCTGAATGCCGCCGCCCAAAAGGCGCTGGCAACCGAGATCGAGGCGCGCGCCAACCGGGTGCACGAGGCGGTCGATGAGGCTTTCGTGCTCGCCAACGACGGCAACATCCGCTGGCTGGGAGAGTCGGTCGGAAAGCTCGCGCCGGGCGACAAGGCGCTGAGCCCGCTCGCGCGGGTTCTGGCCGATGATCAGCTGACCGGGTCGGCGCTCGAATCGGTGCAGCGCCGGCTCGATCTCTGGCTTGCCCAGCACGTCAAGAAGCTGCTTGGGCCACTCCTCACCCTGGAGGCGGGCGAGGGCTTGGAGGGCATGGCGCGCGGCGTTGCCTTCCAGATTGCCGAAGCGCTCGGAGTCTTGGAGCGCTCGCGCGTCGCCGACGAGGTTAAGTCGCTCGACCAGATGGCGCGCGCCGCGCTGCGCAAGTCCGGCGTTCGTTTCGGCGCCTATCACATCTATCTGACGCCGCTGTTGAAGCCCGCGCCGCGTGCGCTCGCCGCTCAGCTCTGGGCGCTCAAGCATGGCGGCACCCCCGAGCAGACCAGGGGTCTCGACGAAGTGCCGCATTTTGCCGCATCCGGGCGCACCTCGTTTCCGGCGGACAAGGACACCCCCCGAGGCCTTTATCGGGCCGCGGGCTTCCGGGTTTGCGGCGAGCGGGCGGTTCGCGTCGACATCCTCGAACGCCTGGCCGATCTCATCCGCCCGGCCATCAACTATCGGCCGGGCATCACGCCTGGCACCCCACCACCCGGCGCTGCCGACGGCGACGGCTTCGTCGTCACGGTTTCGATGACCTCTCTTGCGGGCTGCTCGGGCGAAGACTTCGCCTCGATCCTGCGCTCGCTCGGCTACGTCATGGAGCGGCGCAAGGGACCGGCGATCACCGTGCCCCTGATTGCTGCGGCGGCGACGGCGCCGGCGGTTCCGGCAACCGGAGAGCCACAGCAAGTCACAGGCGGCGACGCCGCGACGCCCGATGGCGCACAACAGGCGATGCCTGAGCAACCGACACAGGCCTCCAGTGAGGCCGACGCCGCACTGCCGCCTGGCGCGGAAGAGGCGATGCCGGAGCAGCCGGCAGCGGCCTCCGGTGAGGCCGATGCCGCTCAATCCGAGTTGTCGCCCGCGACCGCAGCCGACGACGCGGTCGGGCAACCGGCGACATCGCCGGCCCAGGAGCCTGCGGAGGCGGCCGCGCCTCAAACCTCGGGTCCGCTCGCACAGCCCGAACAGCTTGCATCGCCCACCAAATCCGACGGATCCGATCGAGAGGTCGCGCCGGGGGCGGAACCGAGCCCCGGTCTTACGGAGCCTGTGGAGGAGGCTGCGCCCTCGCCCGGCGTCGAGGCGGCGCCGGCAATCATCTCCGACGGGCCGCCCGAACTTGCTACGCCCCCCGCTGACGAGGCGATGCCATCTCCGGCACAGCCGCCGATGCTCTCGGACTCGGACATCCTCCCGACTGCCGAGCCCGCGGTCGAGGTCGCCGGGTCGGTCGAGCCGCCTCCCGTTGCGGAAAAGGACGGCGAGGCGGCCGTCGCGGCCGAAAGTCCGCCCGCCGAGGAGCCGCTGATCGAGGTGTGGCATCCGCGTCGCCACCATCAGTCGGCCGCGCGGCGCCCGGAACGACGGCCTCGCCACCGTGGACCGCGACCGGGCGGGCCGCAAGTTCGCTCTCAACCTGCAGCTCCGGCCTCCGAGTCCGCCCAGGGGCATGAAGGGGAGGTCGCCGCCGCCTCCTCCGCTCAGCCCGCGCATGGCCCGCAGCGCGCCGACCGTCCCGAGCGCCACAAGGAGCACCGCAGGCCGGATGCCGGCCGTCGCAGGAGCGAGGGCAAACCCGAGGGCGAGGGCGAAAGGGGCCGGCCGCGCCATGCCGACCGGGAGCGGTCCGAGGGCGGCAGGCGCGAGCGCCGCGATTTCCTGCCCTCGTCGTCGCGTGTTGAGGAGAGTCCGACCGCGACCACCGAGAAACCGCGCGGCGGCGATCGTCAGCCCGACCCCGATTCACCCTTTGCCAAGCTTCTTGCGCTGAAGGCCGAGCTTGAATCCAGGGCCAGCGAGGCCGCGGATTCGAAGGGCGGCCCCGGCAAGGAGTGAGATGGTCAGGCGCCAGACCAGCGTGGGTTCGCCGGACCGCCAGCGGCTTGACAAGTGGCTTTGGCACGCACGTTTCGCGCGCACGCGCACCCTTGCCGCCCGGCTTGTCAGCGACGGGCACGTGCGCCTGAACGGGGCGCGCACCGAGGCGCCCTCGCACGCGGTGAAGCGCGGCGATGTGCTCACGCTCGCCCTTGTGCGCACGGCCCTCGTGCTCCGCGTGAAGGATTTCGGCGAGCGACGCGGCGGCGCGGAAGACGCTCGGCGGCTTTACGAGATCGTGCCGCCGCCCGGCGAAACGGGCTGATGCTCTGCAGTCCGCCCCGCGTCACGCCGCGGACTTGCGTCGAGGGCACAAAATGTCTACCTCCGGGGGAGACTGATGCGCGCGATCGCCCGCGGGCAAACGAGGACCAAGATGACTTACGTCGTCGTCGACAGTTGCATCAAGTGCAAGTACATGGACTGCGTAGAGGTATGCCCGGTGGATTGCTTCTATGAGGGCGAGAACATGCTCGTCATCCATCCGGACGAGTGCATAGACTGCGGCGTTTGCGAGCCGGAGTGTCCGGTCGAGGCGATCAAGCCGGACACCGAGCCTGGTCTCGACAAATGGCTCAAGATCAATTCTGATTTTTCAAAGTCCTGGCCGAACATCACGATCAAGCGCGATCCGCCGGCGGACGCCAAAGAGTTCGAAGACAAGCAGAACAAGTTCGAGCAGTATTTTTCACCGAAGCCCGGCCAGGGCGACTGATCGGCCGATTTCGGGCGAGTCTCAGGGAGCCGGCCGCACAATCGGGTCGCGGGCGGCGTTGTGCGCCTGCAATTCTGCGATGCAGTCAGGCATCTTGACGTGCTGCCCCGCCGACGCCGACACTCGCTTCATGGCTGCCGGCGCGATTCCCTCCAAGATTCTCGTCATTCTGCATCAAGAACACTCGACCCCGGGCCGGATAGGTCGGCTTCTGCAGTCGCACGGGCTATCACTTGACATCCGCCGCCCGCGTTTCGGCGACCCATTGCCCTCCACGATGATCGATCATGCCGGCGCGGTCATCTTCGGCGGACCGATGAGCGTCAACGATGCTGATGATTTCATCGCCCGGGAGATCGAGTGGATTGGGGTCCTTTTGAGCGAAGAAAAGCCGCTTCTCGGCATCTGTCTTGGCGCGCAGATGCTTGCCAGGCATCTCGGTGAGCGCGTCTATATGCATGCCGATGGGCTTGTCGAGATCGGATATTATCCGATCCGGCCGACGGCGGAATTCCTGCACCTGTGTAGGCGCTGCGGAGCCTCTCCCCCGAGCTTTGTCTATCACTGGCATCGCGAGGGTTTCGATCTTCCCAAGGGCGCCACGCTGCTTGCCGATGGCGACGACTTTCCGGTACAGGCGTTTCAGTACGGACCGGCTGCGTTCGGCATCCAGTTTCATCCCGAAGTCACCTACGCCATGATGTGCCGGTGGACCACGCGGGGGGCCGACCGGTTGGTCGCGCCGGGCGCCAAGACCCGGGATTTCCATCTCGACGGCTGGTTCCAGCACGATGCCGCAGTGGCCCGCTGGATCGATGGGTTTCTTCGGCTGTGGGTCGGGCTTGGACAGACGCGCGATGCCGGTCTCCCCGCCGGGATCGGCGCGGCGAGCGTCCCAGCCTGAGAAATCCGCGCCATCTGGGGGCCCTACCCAAGATCTTCGTGATGACCGCGATATCGTTGGAATTCGTGGCCTTTCTTCGCCACCTCTAACGAGCGCTTAAGCCATTCCCGCGACAATGCCTGCCAAATTCGCCCTCGGCGGGGATCTGTCAGCCGATGAATTTTGCCGACGTTTGCAAGCGCTTTCTTCGTTCGAGGTCGGGCCTCGGGCTCCTGCTGCATGTGAGTCTTTGCGCGCTCTTGTCTGCGGCGGTCGGTTACGGGGTCTGCCTCTCCGGCCTCGACTGGTTCAAGGAGCACAAAAGCGAGGAGAAGGTTACCGCGCTGCAGCTCGTCGACGCGTTCGTCACCAACTATGCCGCCGTTCGCTCGCAGCTTGGCGGTGAGGCACCCGTCCCCGCGACGTTCCGCGCTCACTCGATCGAGCTCTTCAACCAGAAGCGCGATTCGGATGCCGACTTTCGCCTGCGCTGGGTCGGTCGCCAGGGACGCGAGATCAGGACCGCGCCGACCGACGCCAGGATGGCAGCGACGATCGAGGCTTTTGCAGCCGAGCCCAATCCGAAACCTCAATCGGAAATGCTGACGTTCGATGCTCAGCCATGGTTTCGCACCGTCTACCCCACGCTCGCGCAGCAGAGCTGCGTCGACTGCCACAACCGGCTGCAGCCGAACGCGATCGCGTGGCGTCTCAACGACGTGATGGGCGCCTTCGTCATCGATGTGCCGGCGGGACCGTTCGTTCACTCGATCCTGCTGCAGAGCGTCGGCCTGGGCCTGGCGCTTTTCCTCGCGCTCGCGCTGGTCGGCCTTGCCATCGCAGTCCTGCATTTCCGCCAGATGGCCGAACGCGAGACCGCAGCCGGCGAGATCAGCCGCGCGCAGACGTTTCTTCATACCATCATCGAAAACATGCCGCTCATGGTGAGCGTGAACCAGCTGCCCGAGCAGCGCTACGTCCTTCTCAACCGTGCCGCGGAGGCGTTGTTCGGCATTCCGAGGAACGATATGATCGGCAGACGTCCGCAAGACGTGCTGCCGAAGGCCGCAGCCGACGTCTTCTGCGCCTCCGAGGAGGAGACCTCGCGGCCGAACAGCGTGACGCTCGTCGATGAGCACGTGCTGGAGATGCCGCAGGGCGGAGCGCGCACGCTCTCGACGAAGCGGTTGCCGATCCTGGGCGAGGATGGTGCGCCGAAATACCTTCTCAACCTCTCCGAGGACATCACCGAGCGAAAGCGCGCCGAGGAGCGGATCGCCTATATTGCCTATCACGACGCGCTGACCGACCTTCCGAACCGCGCCGCCTTCTCGGAACGCCTGGCATCGACATTGGACGGCGCGAGCGCGGGAGGCGCGGCATTTGCCGTCGTTTGCGTCGATCTCTTTCGATTGAAGGAGATCAACGACACCTTCGGATACGCCGCGGGCGACGCGCTTCTCTGCGAAATCGCGCGCCAACTTCGATCGACTGCCAGGGGCGCCTTCGTGGCGCGGCTCGGCGGCGATGAATTCGCGCTGATCGCAACCGGCGACCCGCAGCCGGCGACCGCCGAGGCGCTGGCGACCCGCTTGCTTCGCACGGTCGCGGACGATCTCGATGTTGGCGGTCGGCGCCTGCGGGTGAGCCTGAGCGTCGGCATAGCAGTGTTTCCGGCCGATGGAACGGAGGCAACGCGGCTCTTGGCCAATGCCGATGCCGCTCTCCATCGGGCCAAGGCGGAAGGGGGCGGCACGATCCGCTTCTTCGAATCTGCGATGGACCAGCGGCTGCGCGAGCGGCGCGCGCTGCAGGATGATTTGCGGTTTGCGGTTCCCGGCCGCCAGCTCGTCCTGCACTATCAGCCGCAGGCCCTCATCGGCGGCAAGATCATCGGGTTCGAGGCGTTGGCCCGCTGGGAACATCCCGTTCACGGGCGGGTGTCGCCCGACCGTTTCATCCCGCTCGCCGAGGAGAGCGGCCTTATCGTTCCGATCGGCGAATGGATCCTGCGCGAGGCCTGCCGCGAAGCGGCGTCGTGGCCGCGCCCGCTGCAGATTGCCGTCAATCTCTCACCCGTCCAATTCCGGCAGGGTGAACTGGCCGAACTGGTGCATGCGATCCTGATCGAAACCGGGTTGGCGCCGGACCGGTTGCATCTGGAAATCACCGAAGGCGTGCTGGTCGATGATTTCTCACGCGCCCTGTCGATCCTGCGACGCCTGAAGACGCTCGGGGTGCACATCGCGATGGACGATTTCGGCACGGGCTATTCGTCGCTCTCCTATCTGCAGGCGTTCCCCTTCGACAAGATCAAGATCGATCGGACATTCATTGCCAATTTGGAGCGCAATCCGCAGTCGGCGGCGATTGTTTCGGGAGTCATCGGCCTCGCACGCGGGCTCTCGCTGCCTGTTCTCGCCGAGGGGGTTGAAACCGAAAGCCAATTGGCGTTCCTGGCGCGCGAGGCCTGCGACGAAATTCAAGGCTATCTCATCGGCCAGCCGTGTCCGATGAGCGTCTATGGCGAATGGGTGCGCCGACCTGTCGACGAGCCGAAGATATCCGCGCTTGCGCCGTAGCGCCCGCAAGGAAACGGCGCTGCAGTGTGTCTTGCCGGCCGGAACACTGCGAAGCAGCGTGCAGCGCCGGGATCCGGAACATGCTCTCTTCTCAGGAGCCTGGCCCCGGGATCCCGGAGAGCGCTTTGCGCTTCCGGGATGACAACCTTCCATCTTCTCAGGATCGGCGAGCCTTCGGCGCCTCCTCTGCGAGCATCTTGAACCCGCACCGAATTGCGTTCGGCCCTCAGCTTAGTCTACCGTCGCGAGCCCAGGCCGAGTACAGGGCGCCCCCGAGCAAGCGATGACGCAAACCGTTGCCCAGCGACTGTCGGCAGCCGGCACCGCCAA
>JAFAME010000484.1 GCA_019233695.1 Methylobacteriaceae bacterium | reverse complement strand
TCTACAGAACGCAGGACGGCCGCAATGTCGAGGATGCCGAGCGCTCGGGCGCCGTCAGTCTCGGCTGGGATCCAATCGACGAAGAGGGGCGTCCGCTTGTTCCGGCGCCGACGCCCGAATGGAAGCGGCCGAGCCTCGCCTCCGTCTATGCCCTGACGAAATACGTGCAGGAGCGGCTGACGCTCACCGTTGCGTCGGCCTACGGCATGGAGGGTGTGGCCCTGCGGCTCTTCAATGTCTACGGGACGGGGCAGGCGCTCTCCAATCCCTATACCGGTGTGCTGGCGATCTTTGCCTCGCGTCTTTTTAACAGCAAGCCGCCGTTGTTGTTCGAGGACGGTCGCCAGCGCCGCGATTTCATTCACGTCGGCGATGTCGCTGCGGCCTTCTGCACCGCGCTCGAACATCCGGCGGCCGCGGGCGGTGTTTTCAACATCGCAAGCGGCCGCGACCGGACCATCGTCGAAATCGCCCGGCTTCTGGCGCAGGCCATGGGCCGACCGGACATCGAACCCGAGATCACCGGCAAGGCTCGCGCCGGCGATATTCGTCATTGCTTTGCCGACGTCGACAAAGCGCGCTCCAAGCTCGGGTTCGTGGCCGGCCAGGATTTCGGCCAGGGGCTTGCCGATCTGGCCGAATGGGTGGCGCGCCAGCAGGCGGAGGACCGCGTCGAGGAGGCCCGTCGCGAGCTCGAAGTCAGAGGCCTCGTCGCATGAACGGGATCGCCGCGCCGCGGACCGTCGGCATCCGCCCCATCCTCATCACCGGAGGCGCAGGGTTCATCGGCAGCAATCTTGCCGATCGGCTCGCGGCCGACGGCGAGCATGTGCTGATCTTCGACGCGCTGCTGCGCCCAGGGGTTGAACGGAACCTCGCCTGGCTGAAGCAGCGACACCCGCGACAGATCTCGGCTGTTCAGGAGGACATCCGCGACGGCGATGCCGTTGCGCGCGCCGCTCGCTCTGCAAGCGCCGTGTTCCACCTTGCCGGACAGGTGGCGGTCACGACCAGCATGCTCGACCCGCGGCAGGACTTCGACGTGAATGTCGCGGGCACCGTGACGCTCCTTGAGGCGCTGCGCAGGCGCAAACCGCCGGTGCCGCTCGTCTTTGCCAGCACCAACAAGGTCTATGGGGGACTCGCCGACATTGCTTTGGAGCGCACCAATATTGCTTACGTGCCCCAGTCCACGCAGTTCGCGGCCCACGGAATCCCCGAGGCCCATCCCCTCGACTTCCATACGCCGTATGGATGCTCGAAGGGAGCGGCCGACCAGTACGTGCTCGACTATGCGCGCAGCTTCGGCGTGCCTACCGCGGTCATGCGCATGAGCTGCATCTACGGGCCGCGCCAAATGGGCACCGAGGATCAGGGCTGGGTCGCCCACTTTCTCATCCGGGCGCTGGCCGATGAGCCGATCGGTATCTTCGGCGACGGCCTCCAGGTCCGCGACATCCTCTATGTCAGCGATGCAGTCGAGGCGTACGTGGCCGCGTTGCGCCGGATCGATGCGATCGGCGGGCGTGCCTACAATCTCGGCGGAGGGCCGGCCAACGCGGTGAGCCTCGTGCAGCTGATCGCCCACATCGAGGCGCTGCTTGATCGGCATGTGGAGGTCGCCTTCCACGACTGGCGAGCCGGCGACCAGCGCTACTATGTCTCGGATTCCCGTCGGGTTCGCGAGGATCTCGATCTGCCGATGCCGGTGCCGTGGCGCAAAGGCGTCGCGCGCCTCATGCGCTGGCTCCGGGAGGAGCGGGCGCCCGCTGCACTCGCACACGCGGCGGAGTCCCCGAGCGCGGCGGTTCCCGCATGAGAGTGGCGCTCGTCAACCCGCCCTGGCGGTTCGACCACAGCATCTATTTCGGCTGCCGGGAGCCCCACCTGCCGCTGGAGCTTGGCTACAGCCGGGCCTTGCTCAAAGCGGCGGGTCACGAGACGCTCATGCTCGACGGCCATCTCGGGGGCATGCGGCTTCAGGCGCTCGCCGATGCGGTCGCGGAGTTCTCCCCCGACATGACGGTCGTGACTACGGCGCCGACGTACCTCTTCTGGCGTTGCGCACCGCCGGAACTGCGGCTGCCGCGCGAGTTGATCCTTGCCCTTGGCGGGCGGGGCGGGCGGACGGTCGCCGTCGGGCCGCACGGCTCGGCAACCCCCGAGACCGCGCTGAAGAAACTCGGCGTCGATGTCGTCGTGCTCGGCGAGTGCGAGGAAGTGATCGCAGCGCTCGCCGAGGCGAGCGATCTGGAGAAAGTGCCCTCCGTCGCCTTTGCCGCAGACGAGGAGGTCCGTGTCACCAGCGGCCCGCATACCGGAACGTTCGTCGACCTCCCCGCACTTGATTGGCCGGACGCCTGGATCGCGCGGCACCACCACCATCATCATCGATTCGAAGCAGAGCCGGAGGGACCTGGCGCCGAGGTCGAAGCCTCGCGCGGCTGTCCGTATTCCTGCACGTTCTGCGCGAAGATCGACTTTCGCGACAAATATCGGCGCCGCAATCTCGAGCCGCTGATCGAAGAGATCGATCGGCTCGCAGGGCAGGGGGTTTGTTATCTCTATTTCATCGACGAGATCTTTTTGCCACAAAAACCTCTCCTGGAAGCGCTGGTCGGGCGCTCGCTGTCTTTCGGGATCCAGACGCGGATCGATCTTTGGAAGCCCGAGATGCTGGACCTTCTGGGCAGGGCAGGCTGCGTGTCGATCGAAGCGGGCGTGGAGAGCCTCACACGCGAAGGGCGCGCGCTCCTCGACAAGAACTGCCGTATGTCGACGGAGGAGCTGGCGGACCGGCTGATCTATGCTCGCGGGCGGGTGCCTTTCGTGCAGGCAAACCTGATCAAGGTCGCCGACGACGATCCGGGTCTGATCGCTGCCTGGCGCGATCGGCTTCGCAGGAACGGCGTGTGGGCCAACGATCCGGTGCCGCTCTATCCCTACCCAAGCTCGCCTGACTATCGGCGTCTGTGGGGCGCGCCCGACTCGCGGGCCTGGGAGCGCGCCCACGGCTACTACTTGCAGCAGTTCGATCATTTCAGCGACATCCAGGACGAACAGCCCTGGGCGTTGGGAGACCTGGAGGCCTTGTGTCTGCCGGCCTAGGCAGGGCACCGCCCACCCGTCTGTTCATGACGGCTGATGCGGTGGGTGGCGTTTGGCGCTACGCGCTCGATCTGAGCGCTGGCCTCGCCCGCCGGGGCTTTGTGGTGACCCTCGCAGTGCTGGGGCTGCCGCCCACGGACGAACAGCGCTGCGAGGCCGCGGCCATTGATGAACTGACGCTCATCGAGACAGGCTTGCCGCTCGACTGGACGGCAGAAGACCGGGTCGCACTGCGCCGAGCGAGCCAGCATGTTGCACGGATGGCCGTCGAGCACGCGGCCGATATCGTTCATCTCAACACCCCCGCACTTGCCGCCGACGCGATATTCCCGGCGCCCATCGTGGCCGTCCTGCATTCGTGCGTCGCCACTTGGTGGGAGTGCGTCCGCGGGGGACCGTTGCCGGACGATTTCCGCTGGCGCACGCAACTCCTGTCGGAAGGTTTGCGCTCTTGCGACGTCCTCGTCGTTGCGAGCCGTGCGTTCGCCCGCACGGTCGCAACGGCCTATGGCCTCAAGGTTCTGCCTCAGGTCGTCTCCAACGGACGGCAGGTTCGACCGATCGTGTCAGGAAGCCCCGCGACCGAGTCGGCGCCTGCGGTCTTCACCGCGGGCCGGCTGTGGGACGAAGGGAAGAACATTGCCGTTCTCGATCGTGCCGCAGCGCGCATCGATGCGAAAATCTACGCGGCGGGGCCCCTCGTCGGGCCGAACGGGACGTCGATCGCCTGCCAGCACCTCGTCACCTTGGGCAGTCTAAGCTCCGAGGCCATCGGCGATTGGTTGGCGCGCCGGCCGGTCTATGTCTCGACCGCGCTCTACGAGCCCTTCGGTCTTGCCGTCCTCGAAGCGGCGCAGGCCCGCTGCGCCCTCGTCCTTTCCGACATTCCGACGTTCCGCGAGCTGTGGGATGATGCGGCGCTGTTCGTGCCGCCCGACGACGACAATGCAATCGCGGCTGCGATCGTGCGCCTCATTGAAGACGACACCCGCCGGGCGGAATGGGGCCTGGCGGCAGCGCAGCGCGCCCGGACCTATTCGATCGAAGCTTTCACTGAAAGCATGGACAGGATCTATCGCGGCCTGGTGCCCGTCGCACGGACTGAACCCACGGGAGTGGCGGCCGCATGAAGTTCGTCTACTTCACGCATTCCCTTACATCCTGCTGGAACCACGGCAACGCCCATTTCCTGCGCGGCGTCCTGCGCGAACTGCAGAGCGGCGGCCACGAAGTCGCGGTCTATGAGCCGAAGGGCGCATGGAGCCTCGCCAATCTCCTCGCCGATCACGGTGAACAGGGCCTTCAGCCCTTCCATGAGGCCTATCCCGAGCTCGCCTCGACGATGTTTGACGAAACGAGCGGCTTCGAGCGGACGCTCGCCGACGCCGACGTCGTCATCGTGCACGAGTGGAACGAGCCGTGGGTGGTGGCCGCGGTCGGCGGCGTGCGCCGGCGCGGCGGCCGCTTTCTGCTGTTCTTCCACGACACGCATCACCGTGCGGTCAGCGATCCGCAAGCGATCCGGCGCCTCGATCTCAGCCGATATGATGCGGTGCTCGCATTCGGGGCGACTCTTGTGGATGCCTACCGGCGCGAAGGCTGGGGCAATCGCGCTTTCGTCTGGCACGAGGCTGCGGATATCCGCCTTTTCCGACCTCCCGCCGAGGAGGGCCACCGCCGTGGGCTCGTGTGGATCGGCAATTGGGGCGACGGGGAGCGCACGGCCGAGCTCGAGACCTTCCTTTTGCGGCCGGCGAAAGCCGCCGGCGTGGGACTTGACGTTTACGGGGTGCGCTACCCCGTGCCGGCGCTCGCCATGCTCGCCGGCTATGCGGCACGCTATCGCGGCTGGCTCCCGAATCCTCGCGTCCCCTCGGTATTCGCGCAGCATTTCGCGACTATCCACGTGCCGCGCCGGTTCTATGTCGATCGACTGCCGGGCATTCCGACGATCCGCGTCTTCGAAGCGCTCGCTTGCGGCATTCCGTTGATCTGCGCGCCCTGGGAGGACATCGAGGGACTGTTCGAGCCGGGCCGCGACTATCTCGTGGCGCACAGCGAAGCCGAGATGGAACGGCACCTTGCCGCCGTTCGCGACGATCCCGATCTCCGCCGATCGCTCGTGGCGAACGGACTGGCCGCCATCCGGCAGCGCCATACCTGCGCCCATCGCGCGGCCGAGCTGCTTGCCATTGCAACGGAGCTCGGGAGCGTTCGGGGCTTGGAGATGGTCGCATGAGGATCGCCTTCTATGGCTCAAGCCTTCTCTCCGCCTATTGGAACGGCGCTGCCACCTACTATCGCGGCCTCCTGCGCGATCTTGCCGGCCGAGGCCACCAGATCACGTTCTACGAGCCGGATGCCTACGATCGGCAGTCGCATCGCGACATCGAACCGCCGGATTGGGTCGACGTGCGGGTCTATCCGGCAACCGAGGAGGCAGTCTGGACGGTCATCGCGGAGGCTGCCAATGCGGACGTCGTCGTCAAGGCGAGCGGGGTGGGCGTTTTCGACGACGTGCTGCTGACCGGCGTCATTGCCGCTTCGCAGCCCCATGCCCTGCGCATCTTCTGGGACGTGGATGCGCCGGCGACGCTGGCCGAACTCGGCCGCTCGCCCGACCATCCGCTGCACGGTGCCCTTCCCGTGCTCGACATCGTCTTCACCTATGGCGGTGGCCCGCCTGTGGTGCGCGACTACGAAGCTTTTGGGGCGCACGCCTGTGTGCCGATCTACAATGCCCTCGACCCCGCGACGCACCATCCGGTCGCGCCGGAGCCGCGCTTTCAGGCCGATCTCGCGTTTCTCGGCAACCGGCTGCCGGACCGGGAGGCGCGCGTCGATGCGTTCTTTCTGGAGCCCGCTGCGCTGCTCCCGAGGCGCGGTTTCCTGATCGGGGGGGCAGGCTGGGAGACCAAGGCGATGCCGCCCAACGTTCGCGCGCTCGGTCACGTCGGCACCGGCGATCACAACGCCTTCAATGCGACGCCGCTTGCGGTGCTCAACATCGCGCGCGACAGCATGGCCGCAAACGGGTTTTCGCCGGCGACCCGCGTGTTCGAAGCGGCGGGGGCTTCGGCCTGCATCATCACGGATGCCTGGGAAGGCATCGGACTGTTCCTGACGCCAGGTACCGAAGTCCTCGTGGCGCGCGATGGAGCCGATGTGGTCGATCACCTGAAGGTCTTGACACACGAACGCGCGCACGCCATCGGCGCGGCAGCACGCGCACGCATATTGTCGGAGCACACCTATGCCCACCGTGGGGCCGAGGTGGATGAGATGCTGCGTTCCTTGGTCTCCCGCAAGCGCGAAAGGAGCGTCGCGTGACCGGGCGATCACTACGCCTCGTCGTGTTGGGACTGAGCCTTTCTTCCTCGTGGGGGAACGGGCACGCAACGACCTATCGGGCGCTGCTGCGCGCCTTTGCAAAGCGCGGGCACTCGGTCATGTTCCTGGAGCGTGACCAGCCTTGGTACGCGGCCCATCGCGACCTTGCAGACCCGGATTTCTGCGAGCTTGTCTTCTATCATGATCTTGCCGGTCTCGACGCGCATCGCGACCGGATTGCCGCCGCTGACGCGGTCATCGTCGGCTCGTACGTTCCAAATGGTGTTGCCGTAGGGCGCTGCGTACAGCGAACGGCAAGGGGCGTGACGGCGTTCTACGACATCGATACGCCGGTAACGCTGGGCAAGCTCGAAACCGGCGATTTCGAATATCTGTCCCCCGATCTCATTCCTGACTACGATCTTTACCTGTCCTTCACCGGGGGGCCGACGCTCGACGTCTTGATGCGGCAGTATGGGGCCCCGCTTGCGCGCGCCCTTTACTGCTGCGTAGATCCAGAAGTCTGTCGCCCGACCGCAACCCGCGTGCGTTATGATCTCGGTTATCTCGGCACGTACAGTCCTGACCGGCAGCCGGCGCTCGATCGCCTGCTGATCGAGCCAGCGCGGCGGGCGCCACATCTGAAGTTCATCGTAGCCGGGCCGCAATATCCGCGCGACATTGTCTGGCCTGACAACGTATTGCTCGTCGAGCACATACCCCCTTCGAGGCATGGGGCCTTCTACGCCAGCTGCCGCTTCACCCTGAACGTGACGCGGGCGGATATGATTCGCGCCGGCTACAGCCCGAGCGTGCGGCTCTTCGAGGCGGCAGCGTGCGGAACGCCGATCATATCCGACGTATGGGAGGGCCTCGAAAGGTTCTTCGCGCCGGGTCGCGAGATCGTCCTGGCGAGAACGGCGCAGGACGTGCTTGCCGCGCTCACAGTCATGGACTCGGGAGAGGCGCAGGCCCTCTCGCGGGCCGCCCGCCGGCGCGTCCTGGCGCAACATGCAGCCGAAAAACGTGCGTGCGAGCTCGAAGGACATCTCGTCCAGGCCATTGCCACCGCTGCCGAAGCTCCGGCCGCGTCCGAGCAAAATAGTTTGAACCAACAAGCTTTTCAGGCGTTCGGGTAAGTACGTCGCGCTTCCACCGGGCGGGCTGCAAGAGGTTCAAGATGAGGAACGGCATCGACCGCGCCGCCCTGATTGCGGGCGGCGCGGGGTTCATTGGTTCGCATCTTTGCGACGCGCTGATCGCGGAGGGCTACCGCGTCGTCTGCGTTGACAATTTCCGCACCGGGCGGCTCAACAACCTGCGCCATCTTGAGCGTGAGCCCCGTCTGGAGATCATCGATGCCGACGTGATCGGTCCGCTGCCCTCGACCCTGACGCGGCGCAGTCTGCGGATCAGCCGCGTGTTCAACCTCGCCTGCCCCGCCTCGCCGCCGCACTATCAGGCCGATCCTGAGCATACGCTGTTGTCGAGCGTCATCGGAACGCGCAATCTCCTCGGGCTGGCGGAGCGGATGCAGGCGCGCTTCCTGCTTGCCTCGACAAGCGAAATCTACGGCGATCCGCAGACGCATCCGCAAGCCGAAAGCTATTGGGGCTATGTGAATCCCACCGGGCCGCGCGCCTGTTACGATGAAGGCAAGCGGGCGGCTGAAACGCTGACCTTCGATTTTGCCCGGGCAGGGCGAGGCGAGACGCGCGTGGCGCGCATCTTCAATACCTATGGCCCGCGCATGCGAGCCGACGACGGGCGCGTCGTCTCCAATGTCATCACGCAGGCGCTCGCCGGCGACGACATCACTGTCTATGGGACCGGCAAGCAGACGCGCTCGTTCTGCTACATCGACGATCTCGTTGACGGACTGACGCGTCTGATGGCCTACAACGGCGACTACGCCGGGGCCATCAACCTCGGCAATCCCGCCGAGCTCACCGTTCGAGATCTTGTCGCGCGCGTGATGCGGCTCACCGGCTCGCAGTCACGCATCGTGAGGCGACCACTGCCCGTCGATGATCCGCAACGGCGCCGTCCCGACATCACCCTTGCCAGGAGGCACCTCGGGTGGGAGCCGAAGGTGCCGCTGGAGCAGGGCCTCGAGCGGACAATTGCGCATTTCGCAGTCGAGGCGGCAGCGCTCGCCGCGAGCGTCACCCGCAGGCTTGCCGAGGCCGGGTAATTGCGAGGCGGCGTGACCGCGACGTTACTTGCCTCGCTTGACCAGGTGGAAGGCGACGCCGTCCCACAATCGGAATGTGCTTTCCTCGATCCGTGCCGTGACGAACCCATGCCGTCCGCAAAGATCGGCAATGTCCGCCCGGTCTCTGACCGGATCTCCCCGATACGAGAAATTGAGGATCAACAGGTCGCCGCCTGTTCGCAGGACGCGTTTGGCATCCCGGAAGTAGCCTGCGACAACAGCGTCCCCGGCGGCTACTATGTAGGGGAAGGTGTCGACCGCAAATACGCAATCGATTTCGCCATCGCCAAAGCCGGCCAGGTCGACCCCTGTCGTGAGACGGATGTCGACATTGGCGAGCCCCGCGCACCGCTGCCGTGCCGTCTCGACCATGGCCGGAGCAATATCGATCCCGAAAACCCGGCCGACCTCGCCGGCGAGCGCTTTCTGAAAACGGCCGATGCCGCAGCCGATCTCCAAGAGCGTACGCCGGCGCGCGAGAAGCCCCCAGTCGTGCATGCGGGCGACCACGTCATTCGTTGCCGCGTCGAGCAGGTCCGGATCGCCGAGCGAGTAGAGCGCCACGCTTGCCTCCGGCGAAGTTTGTACGGCCCGCTCGAAAGCCGCCGCGCAGTGCGCAATTGCCACCGCGCCGTCGGCCGCCTCGGCGCGATCGTGAGACACCTCATCGAGGACGCCTCGGACGATCGACCAGGCTCCGGGATGCCGGATGGCAAGCCGGCGCAATTGCTCCAGGCGACCCGCCACTCGCGGATGGAGAGGCGAGCGGCTCGCTTCGGCCAGCGCGTGCGCAAATTCCTCAGGCGTTCCGGTTTGCATGGCGAGCCGCACGAATGCGATGCCGACAGGCACGTTTCCATTGATTGAGGCGAGCACACATTCGTCCAGGCCGGACGGAACGGACGAGCGTGCAGCGGCCGGTTCGGTCATGAGTTTTTCGGCCGCACCCAGGAGCGGTGCTGATTCCAGCGATCGACGGCGCCCCAGGTGTACTTGTACGCCTCGCGGCCCCGCAGGAAGTGGAACTCGCGCGCGCCCTCATGCATGGCTTCCCCGATGGCGTGCCCGATGAGGATCGCCCCGGGGCTTGCGGGTGCGTAGTCGGGATGGAAGCCGCCGAGATAGGCGTAGGCGCGCTCGCCGGCGACAAATCCGTAGTATGCAGCCGCGGCGCGTCCGTCGACCGTCAGCACGTAGCAACGGGCCATGCCTTCGGCCGCCAATGCCGGCAGGGCCTGACGATGAAATTGCTGCACGCGAGGATCGGCAAGAACGCCGGTCTCACCGCAGCTCTCCCAGCGCGCCGCATGCAGCGCAAACAGCGTGTCGAGGAAGGCCTCCTCTCGGTGCTCCAGGGATTCGATGCAAAGCGGCCCGATGCGGCGCGCGGCGGCATAGGCGCGGCGCAGCTGCCGTCGCCGCCGTGCCGGGACGCAGCCCGACAGATCGTCAGGCCCGTCGAGTGCCAGAACCGGGCAAGCATGTTGGGCTTTGATCAGCTCAGGACATTGGTTCGGACGTTCGAGAGCCAACGCGGCGGCGTTTGGGGGAAGCTCCTCGAATTCCCACGAATCCCATGAGCCGGTGGCAGAGCATTCGACCAGGGCGGATCCAGCCTCGGGGCATTCCGGAGGGACAAGCACGTCGAGGTAGTCGCTGAGCGAGATTCCGACGGGCAGGAGGCGCCTGTCCTCATCAAGATAGAAAGGGAAAAGCCCGACGAGTTGCCCATCCCTGAATGCTGCGCCCGTTCGCAGGGGGCCCGGCGCGAACTGCCGCCACCAGGCGAGGAGCCAGGCAGGGGTTTGGAAGGGCGTTGCCGTCGGGCAGCGCCGCCAGAGCTCCCACCAAGCCGGGGCGAGCTCGCCGAACGCGTCGGCCTCCGCGATGATCTTGGAGCCAGCCGACGGCATCAGCCCACGCGCGCAAAGCGGCGCCAGTCACCTCGTGCCAAAGCCTCGTAGAGCGCAAGATATCGCTCCGTCATCCGGCGCACCGAGAAGCGCCGTCGCGCCTCCCCGCGACAGGTCAGCGGGTCGAGCGATCCGGCAGCCGCAATCGCCTCTGCCATGCCCTCAACGCTTTCGACCAGATAGCCGGTTCGGCCGTGATCGATGATCTGCGGCAGCGCCCCCCTGGCGAAGGCAACAACGGGCGTCCCGCAGGCGAGCGCCTCCATTGCCACGAGCGAGCTCGTCTCGGCGGCGAGGCTCGGGATCACCACACAGCGCGCCGCCGTCAGGAACCGGCGCTTGCGTTTCATGCCGAGCGGCCCGACGAAGCGGCAGCGACGACCGAGGCGGGGGGCGATCGAATTATCGAAGTAGCGCTGGTGCGCGTCATAGCCGAATACCTGCCCGGCAATGACTAAAGGACATCCCGCTTTTTCGGCGGCATCGATTGCGAGGTGGATGCCCTTCTCGGGGCAGATGCGCCCCATGACGAGCGCAAAGCGGCGTTTGGCGTGGCATGCCGAAAGCAGGTCGACGTCGACGCCGTTCGGGACCGGCGGCAGCAGACGCGCGCCGACCGGTGCCTCCCGATGTTGGCTTTCCGACACGCCGTGGAGCCACAGGTTCGGGCGCTGCGTGCATAAGGCCTTCACCGGATACCAATCGAGTGGCAGGTGAAGTGTCACAAGGGTCGGGGCAGTCGCCGGCAGATAGGCGTGAAAGTCGATGCCGTGCAGGTGCACGATGTCGATCGCCCATCGCTGCAGGGCAGCACCAATGGCGCGCCGGTGGCGCGCCCACGCCCGATGTTTTGCCGCCCCGTCGAGCCGACCCCTCTCGGCGTGAACAGGCCAGAGCCTTCCCGCGGCCTGCGACCCCTCGCAGGCAATGCCGATCGAGCGATGGCCGGCTTCTACGAGTGCGGCATCGATTGCGGTCAGCACCTGCTCGGCGCCTCCAACCGCATCCGGCCCGACCGGGGCCAACGGATAGGCGACATTGAGAACGGTCAGCCCCATGTCGCGAACCCGAGCTCGTTCATCGCGGCTTGCGCGAGCCGCCTCCAGTCGTTGCCGTCGAAGCTCCAGGGCAGGCGCTCGTAGTAGAGGCTTCCGCCGTTCGGCAGCACGTTGAAATCGTAGCTCGGCGCCTGCCGGAATCGCTCGACCTGCGAGGCAAAAACCGCGAGCGTTTGCTGCTGGGTTTCATGACGGGCGAGCATGCGCCGCTTCAGCGCCCACGACCTGTCGTCGAGCGGCAGGACGATATCGGCAATGATGGGCTCGAGAGTGAACCTTTGTGCCACCATTCCGGATGGTCCCGCATGGTAATACGGCATCTCGATCAACACCGGCGGGATGCGTCCGTGGGCCCCCACCAGCCGGCACGCGGCGTGTACCGCGAGGCAGGCGGCGTCGTGATCTGGATGTCCACCCTCATAGCTGTGCGTGAACACGAGGCGCGTGTCATGCCCGCGGAAGAGGGCCGCGAGCGTGCGCGACAAGGCGGGCAGTTGGCGCGCCGCCTCCTGATCGGGGATCCCGAGCCCGACCAGGGCTTGCGGTGGCACGCCGGCCTCGGCCATCGCGGCCTCAAGTTCGCGCCGTCGGGCACGCGCATAGTCGTGCCGGGTCGCAAAACCGTGGGCACGCGCATCATGCAGGCTGAGCGGGGCGCCATCCGTCACGAGGACGACGGTGATGCCTTCCAGAAGCGAGAGATGGCCGCCGATGCCGATCGTCTCGTCGTCAGGATGAGCGACGACGAGCATGGCGTTGCGCCCCGCGAGCCTCAACGTGCCGAGCGCGTCGAAGAGCGCAGAAAAGCCGCTCCAATTCTGGGCCTGGCTCATCATCGCCGAAACGAACGCCTGATCGCTCAGGGGCATGGGTGTGCTCAGCTTGCAACCGCGAGGGGCTCGGCCATCCGGCTGGCCGCCACCCCCGCGTAGCGTCGGATCATCGAGGCGCAGAAATTGGCAAACTCTTCGGGCGCCCGCGGCGGACTCGTGTGATGCGGGGCAAGGCCTCGGTGCTCCGGAGTGAAGCAGAACGTCACCGTGACCTGGAAATCTTCGAGCGCCCGCATCTGCCGATCAAACCATGCAAGGGCATTCGGCCGGAAGCTGTCGGCCCAGGAGAGGCCTGTGCGTAGATATGTGACTCCGAGGCGCTTCATCCAGGCTACCGCCTCATCGAGACGGTGGTCCTCGTAGTGAAACCATTGGCACAGCCCGAGCTGAGGTGCGAACTCCGCAAACCGTTCAAGCGCCGGCTTCGGCTTCCCGTCCTCGCGGAGAAGCCCCATGTAGAAGTGGCGATAGTAGGACGAGCCCTCTGCCTCCCGATGTCGGGTCGTCGCCTCCCAGGCGCGCGGCAGATCGTAAAGACTGTACCAGTGGATGCGGGGCGTCTTGCCGATGAGCAGTTTGGCGGTTCGCCGCAAGCCCCAATCCTGCACCTCTTCGGAGCCGAAGCTTGAGACGCCGACTTCGCTGACCCAGATCGGCAGGTCCGTGACGGCGCCAATTTCCTCGATCTTGGCGGGCCATTCCTCAATCTGCCACAGGTTCCAGTCAAGCGGGAAGCCGTGGACGGCAACGGCGTCGACATGTTGGAGGACGCCGCGCCCCTTCATGTTCTCGATGAATTTCGGATCGATCGGCGATATGCCGCCCAGCACCCTGGGCACCTTGTCGTTTTGCGCCGCAATGGCATCGGCTGCAGCGATCGCCATCCGCGCGAACAGGCCCCAATCCGGGTCAAGCGAGGGGTCCCAGTGCGATTTGTTGTTGGGCTCGTTCCAGATCATCGCGGCTTCGATCATGGCCGCCTCCCTTTGGCCGGGTAGACCGCCCCCCCGCCACCCGGAGCGCCGCTGCGGCGGCACACATAGACTTCGGCCTCGGGGTGCGAGACGATCACGAAGCCGGCGCTGCGCAGCATGGCCTCCACGCACGCACGATTCGGCACCCACCAGTTGGTGGGATCGCCGGCGTAGCGATGTTCGACGAAATGCAGCTTCGGAAAGCTGCCGGCATTGAAGAGCTCGTGGTTGCAGAACGGATAGTCATCCGCCACCGGCGCGATCTCCGGACTGCCCCGCTGCATCGACTGAAAGACCAGCAGATCGCCGACGACATGCTCGCGCACGAGGTCAAGCGCGAGGAGAGGGTGGCGCAAGTGGTAGAGCACGCCCATGAAAAGGACGATGTCGAAGCGCTCGCCCAGCGCGCCGACGTCATAGACGGAGAGCTGCCGGAACTCGATCTCCTGACCCGCAACATCCGCGGCAAAACGCGCCTGCGCGAGATAGTCCTCGTCGAAATCGACGCCCAGCACGCGTTTCGCCCCGCGCCGTTTCATCTCGATCGAGTAGAAGCCGCCGTTGCA
>JAFAME010000445.1 GCA_019233695.1 Methylobacteriaceae bacterium | reverse complement strand
AGCCGCCCAACATGGTCTGCAAACGAGTATTTCGGATTGATCTCGACCAGCTCGCGCCAGATTCGACGAGCTTTCTCAGCTTCTCCCAAGTGACCGAGCGCAACCGCAAGAAGGGCGCGCGACAGATCGGTCTTCGCATTGAGCCGGATGCGCTCCCTGAATTGCGCAGCCGCCGCTTCGAATTCACCGGCGATCAGGTAAGCTGATCCGAGAAAATGGATGTATTGCTGCTTGAACACGGGATCCAGTCGGATCGCCTGCTCGATATGGGGAATGGCCGCGAGCGGCTCGCCGCCATAAATCTTGCCGAAGCCGAGCATCCCGAGGGCGGGAGCGTAGTTTGGATTGAGGTGAAGAGCGGCGTAGATCTCGGCCTCGGATCGGTCGTGATCTCCCGCCCAGATAAACGTGATCGCCGCGACGTAGTGCACAAAGGCGATCTTCGGGCTCTTGGCAATAGCCAATTCGACCAGGCGCTTCGATTCCTCGAGCGACCGCCTCCAGTCATCCGTCCAATGGTTCTGCCAATTCAGGCAATGAGCCATCGCGGCGCCTGCAAACGCCTCGCCATAGTTCGGGTCCTCGGCAATCGCCCGCTCGAACAGGGTCGTCGCCCGCTCGAACATCTGGCGGTTCCTGGAGGAGGAGAAAAGCAGCGAGCGTCCCAGGAGGAAGAAGTCATGCGCTTTGCTGTTTGTCGTGCCGCCTTCGCCGAGCAGCGCAGCTTCGCCGGGGGTCAACTTGATCTTCAGGGCGTCCACGATCCGTTGCGTGACCTCATCCTGGACCGCGAAAATGTCGCTGACGTCGCGGTCAAAGCGCTCGGCCCACAAATGTCCGCCGCTTTCCGCATCGATCAGCTGGGCTGTGATCCGCACCCGGCCGCCAACGCGGCGGACGCTGCCTTCCAGCACCGAGCGGACGCCGAGCTCGCGCGCCACCATGCGGATGTCGACTGCCTTGTTCTTGTAGGCGAAGCTCGAATTGCGTGCGATCACGAGAAGGCCGCCGATCTTGGAGAGGTCGGTAATGATGTCCTCGGCGATGCCGTCGGCGAAGTATTCCTGCTCCTGGTCACCGCTCATGTTCTGAAAGGCCAGAACTGCGATCGAGGGTTTTTCAGGTGGAGCAGGCTGCCCCGCTCCTGCTTCTGTCCGAACAGGGCCATGTGCTTCGGCGAGAACCCTGAACACCTCTATGGGTCGCGCAATATTCTTGACGGCATGGCTTCCACGGCTTTCCAGCTGGATCGGCAACTTATCGCGCACCTGCTCGGCCGCCGCCCGCGACAAGAAAACGCCGCCAGGGTCACACAAACTTTCGATCCGCGCGGCGATGTTTACCCCGTCGCCATAGAGGCGGGTCCCGTCGTCGATGATATCGCCGAGGTTCACGCCGATGCGAAATCGCATGCGGCGATCCTCCGGCACATCGAGGTTCCGCTCGGTCATGATTCTCTGGATCGCGATCGCACATTCAACCGCGCGCACGACGCTCGAGAATTGCGCGAGGATTCCGTCGCCCGCCGTGTCGATGACGCTGCCGTCATGCTCAGCGACCATCGGAAGCACGACCGCCTGATGCGCCTTCAGATCGCGAACCGTGGCGGCCTCGTCCTGACCCATCAGGCGCGAATAGCCGGTGATATCGGCAGCCAGGATCGCAGCGAGGCGCCGCTGCGGGATCTGCACGACAGGTGAATTGTCGCCCATGGGACAGTCGCCTAGCCAAGTGCTTCAGAAATAGCACAGGCTGCGGCCACGTTGGTAGCATGAGGGGGTCGAACCCGCAGGGAGGGACAATGGCGGACTTTTGCCTGAAAGCGCTCGACAAAACCGAACCCGTGGCAGGGCCAGAACTCACCGCCTCGGTTCCGCAATAACCGGTGGGAACGAAAGGTTGAAAGAGTAAACTGTCACCGTAACTATTTCCAGAGCTCACCCACCATTCTCGTCACTAAGCTTCCTGAGCACACTTGTTTCCATCCATATCGTATGCATTGAATCCATAGATTCGTTAAACTCTAATTTTGCGTTTCCCTAGTTGTCAAATCCACCTATAGTGAATGTTTTCTCCAATTTGATTTTTAATAGCCTCCCGGTCACTTTCAGGAAGTTCTTTAATCAGAGAAGTTGGGATAGAGTCAACCAATACTCGATCTCCGACAATCAAGGGTTGACCAGTGAGATCGACATGAGCGGAGGGTCCCATCGATATTATTCCTTCCCCGAGCACCGTCCATACATGACGCCGCAAAGCCCATTCCTTCGCACGCTCATAGAGGCGGGAGCCAGACGTCGAGAACGGCGCAGCGCCCCTCCTCGCGCACGATGCACAGTGCCTGGGCGATGCCCTCCTCCACCTCCTCAGGCCGCTTGATCACGCGCGCAAAGGCGCCGCCCGCCGCCGCGGCGATGACTGAGTAGTCGGGCGGCGGATCGAAGCCCACCCCGATGTCCTCGGCGCGGCTCGCATAGCCATGCGGGTGCACGGCAAGGGCGGAAAACTTCGGCGCCTTCCAGCCCCGGTTGTTGTAGACGATCTGCAGAAACGGCGTGCGGTACCGGCGCCCCATCCAATGCACGGTCGAAGGCGCCGAGAACATGTAGGAGCCATCGCCCGTCAGCGCGACGATCGTCTTGTCGGGCGCCGCGAGCTTCATGCCGATGGCAGCGCCGCCGTTCCAGCCGAGCGAGCCGCCGCCACTCGTGAACAGCGTGCCTGGCCGCGTGCGCGCCATGTGATCGCAAATCGCCGGATAGTTGGTGATGCCTTCGCTGAGAACGATCGCCTCCGGTCCGACCTGCCGGCGCACGCAGGCGGTCAGATATTCGGGCGAGATCGCCCGATCGGGCGCCGTCTCCCGATCCACCAGCTGTGCGACACGAGCGCGGTGCTCCTTGGCATAGTGCCGCCGCCGGCGCTCGACGGCCCGGCCATCGAGCGCGATGCGATCAAGATTCGCGTTCATCTGGCGCAGCGCAGTGCCGGCATCGGCCTGAAACGAGCGGCGCGCCCCGATGTACCAAAGCGGCATCGATTGTTTGAGCGGATCGACGTCGAGGCTGTAGATCGCCGCGCCAGGGCCTGGCTTGCTGACGGTCGGGATCCAGGGAACGTCGCTGTCGATGACGAGGATGACGTCGGCGGCGCCAAGCGCCGCATTCTGGAACGGGTGGTTCCAGTGATTGCCCTGGTAGAGCTCGTCGTCGTGCGGATAGTTGACGTAGTTCGGCACCGACTCGAGGACGCCGACGCCGAGCCGCCGGCACAAGCGCACGAGTTCGTCGACCGCGGCCGGATTGCGGCCGATGTACGACGTGACGACAAGCGGGCGGCGGGCCCTTCCGAGCTCGCCGAGGATGAGTTCGACGCCTTCGGCGGGGAGCGGGACCGGCGCGATCGGTTGCCAAACCGAGGGGTCGGCGATCGCCTGCTCGCCCTCCTCCTCCATCACCTCGCGGGCGCCGACGACATAGACCGGCCCCTTGGGGGCGCTGTGGGCGATCTGCATGGCGCGATGCACGATCTGCTTTAGGTTGCGCCCGGTGCGCAGCTCGTTGTCGTATTTCATGTACTGGCGAACGATGCCGCGCTGATCGTGGACGTCCTGGATCCATTGGATGAACTCGTTGCGGCTGCCCGGAAGCTCGCCCTCCTGGGTGAAAGGAGAGAGGCCGGCGAAAATGAAGACCGGGATGCGGCCTCGGGCGGCATTGTGCACGGCACCGCCGAGCGATTGCGTGCCGCACTCGACATGCACGACCACTGCCTGGGCGCGGCCGGTCAGCTGCGCGTAGCCGTGCGCGCAGCTGAGGGCCACCATCTCGCTCGGGCAGGTGATGACGCTCGGGATCGCCCGGGCGTGGGCGCGGGCCTCGGCGATGGCCTCGATAAGCGCCGGATGGTCGCTGCCGAAATTGGCGAATATGTAGGAGACGCCGGCTTCCTGCAGCGCTTCGAGAAGGGCGGTCGAGGCCGTATACATTTGTGGTCCTGTCGGCCGTCATCCAAGCGAGCTGGCGATCCGCCGCGGGAGCGCCGCGGCGCCACAAGGAATACAATGCGGCAATGTGCACGCAAGTCGCGATCGGCGGGCCTGCCCGGCGGGCCAGGCCAAACTCAAGCATCGGCACCCTCAATTGACGAACCCTCAGCAAGAGCCCTCCCGCGTCGTGATCGTCTACGAGACCGAGGAGGCCGCACGGGATCGGCTCGTGGCGCACGGCTTTGCGCCGGACATCGCTGCCGAGATCGCCGTCTACCTTGCCCAGGCGACCGATCTTGCCGAGCGCACGGACGAACTGCAGGTCGGTCTCGCAGCCGAGGGCGTGTCGGTCGATTTCGTCGAGCTCGACGCCCTGCCTGGGCGGATGGAGCATCTGCACGCCCGGCGCGAGGGAGCAATCCTGTGGTGCCAGACCGACGGCATCCGTTATTACCGCGGCTCGGCGGTATCTGCCCTCGCCCGCCTGATTGGCGTGGCACGCTACGGATCGCCGTCCGATGCCCAGCACCTGTGCCAGGACAAGTTCGCTTCGCTGAGCCTTGCGGGGGCGGCGGGCCTGCCGATCCTGCCGTCGCTCCTTCTTGAGGCCGACCAGGAGATCGCCTCGCTCGGCAAGCTCGATGATCAATCGATGTTGTTCGTCAAGCCGGCGACGCTCGGCGCCAAGATCGGCATCTTTCCCGACAGCCGCTGTCGTGGACTAGCCGCTGCGCGCTCGCTCTCCTGCAGGCTGTGGGAGCGCTATCGCGATCGGGCACTGGTCCAGCCGTTCATTGAGGGAGACGACGTGCGCGTTACCTTCATGAACACCGGCAAGGATTTTTCTGCCCAGCTCGGCATCGCCCGCCTCCTCAAGGATCCGCGCGGGGAGGTTGGCGGCGCCTTCATGACGATGAAGGACAACGAGACGCTCTCCGGCGCGCGCGACACGAGCGGTGGGCGCGGCGGCTTCGGCGCCACCCGGCAAGCGGCGTTCGTGCCGAAAATGATCGATCTCAAGCGCGAGGCAGGTCCGCACGCGGCGCAGCTCGTGGGAGCGATCACCAGCGCGGCCGCGCGCCTCGCGCGCCTGTTGCGCCTCGATGATTATTTCTCGATCGATTTTCGGGTCGATTCGACGGGCCGGCCGATCTTCTTGGAGTTCGAAGTCTGCCCAGCCGTGACGATCTACGATTTCCAGCACTATCTCGAAACGACGCACGGTCTCGGCCTCAGCGCCGCACTCGCCCGCTCGCTTCGCATCGCCTTTCGGCGCCATAGGCAAGCGACCGAGTCTTGACGGCCGCTGATGGCCAAGCCGCTGCTCCATGCGAGCGTCCCCCGGTGGAGGCGGCCGAGAGACTACGCAGGAACCGCCTGCTTCACCACGGCCGGCGCCAGCGCGAAGTCATAGGCAAGCACCGCATAGTCGCGATCGATCCGGCGGCCATGAACGGGAGCGGCCGAACGGCGTTCGAGCTTGCGCACGAGCGAATCCTTGACGCCGAACACCACGTCGGAATCAAGGTACTTGTCGCCCTCGACAAAGACATGCGTAACGAGCGTCTGGAAGCCCGGCGCCGCGATCATGAAGTGCACATGGGCAGGCCGATACGGGTGGCGTCCCTGGGCGTGGATCATCCGGCCGACCGGCCCATCGTGCGGGATCGGGTAGAAGTTCGGCACGATCGTCCAGAACCAGAAGCGGCCGTCGGCGTCCGCCTTGAAGCGGGCCCGCATGGCGACCTCGCCGCCCGCATCGTAGTGCTCGACGTCGTAGTAGCCTTCCCTGTCCGAATGCCAGACGTCGACGATCGCACCCGGCAGCGGCCCGCCGTCGGCCGCGCGCACTGTGCCTTCGACGAGCAGCGGCTCGCCGGCCATGCCCGGCGAAATGTCGGCCCCAAGCTCCCGGACCGGCGCATTCTCCACGTAGAACGGGCCGAGCACCGTGGTCTCCGTAGCGCCCTTCGGCAGGCGGTGATTGATCGCGTCGACCAGCATCGAGGCACCGAGCGTGTCGGAGAGCAGGATGAATTCCTGGCGCGTATCGCTGCACAGCTTGCCGACTTCGGTCAGGAAGCGGATGCCGGCTTCCCATTCCTCGAAGGTCGGCTCGATCTCGCGGATGAAGGCGTGCAGATGCCTGACGAGCGCTGTCGAGATGTCACGCATGCGCGCCGAGGGCGCGAGCTGAACCCGCTCCAGGACCGCCTCGGTGATGTTGTTCTCGTCGAAATTTCGCACGTTTGTCCTCCCTGTGCCGAGCGTGCTCATGTGCCGGGGGCAGAGCCCTCATAGGCGTTGGCGATGAGCTTTCGTAACGCATCCGCTTCGAGCGGGCGCGGGTTCCAGTAGGGGTTCTTCATGGCGAGCGTCACGGCGCGGTCGATGCCGTCGGACGGCATGCCGATCGACTTGAGGCCCTTGGGCACGCCGAGCCGGGTCGCGAGATCGAAGAGGCCGCCGGCCGCGTCCGTCGTTCTGAGCGCCCGGGCGACGCGCGCCATCGCCTGCGGCGCAGCCGGGGCGTTATAGGCCACAGCGTGCGGCAGGACGATGGCGTGCGTCTCCGCATGCGGCAGGTCGAAGGTGCCGCCGAGGACATGGCAGAGCTTGTGGTGCAGCGCCATCGACACGGCGCCGAGGCAGGCGCCGCACAGGAAGGCGCCATATTGCGCCTTCGAGCGGAGAGCGAGGTCGTCCGGCCGGTCGATGATGCCGGGCAGGGAGGCCCCGAAGGCTCTTATGCCGTCTTCTGCCATCAGGCCGATGATCGGATTGCCGTCCCTGGCGTAGAGCGCCTCGACCGCATGGGCGATGGCGTTCATGCCGCTCGTCGCCGAGAGGCGGGGCGGCAACGACAGGGTCAGCTCGACATCGTAGATGACGACTTCGGGAAGGATCTTGCGGCTGCGCTGCGTGGTCTTCTCGCCGCCCCTGGTCTCGCCGAGGATGTCGGTCATCTCGGAGCCGGCATAGGTCGTCGGGATCGCCACCTGCGGCAGGTCGGTGCGCAACGCGAGCGCCTTGCCGAGCCCGATCGAGGAGCCGCCGCCGATCGCCACCAGGCAGTCGGCGTGACGTTCGGACAGGTATGCCAGCGCCTCATCGGTCACCTCGACGGGGGTGTGCATGACGGCGCGCGAGAATGTGCCGGCGGCGCGATCGCCGAGCCGACGTGCGAGCTCCGCCGCGGTGCCGGCCTGCTCCTTGGTCGACAGGATGAGGGCACGCTTGCCGCCGAGCGAGGCAACAGCCTCGCCGAGCTCATCGAGCCTGCCTTCGCCGAAGAGGACGCGCGCCGGCTGCGGCTCGTAGCGGAACGGCTCGATCATCGCCAGCTCACGTCACCATCTCGCAACAGACCTTCGCCGCCAACGCCATCGGCGCGACTATTGGGGCTGCCACGGCTCGATCCATGAAATTGGCGCCACAGCCAACTCCCCTCGATGCGCTCCAGAACGCCGGTCAAACGATACGGCCGCCGCTCTTCACCCGAGACCTCATGCGCGGTGACCTCTCCGTCCGCATATAGCCAGGCGATATCGCCGGCGCAGGAAACTGCCTGCCGCCTCCAACGCCACGAATAGCGCGTCGCCGAACGAGAAAGCCCCCGCACGAAGGCGTCGAGGCCCTCTTGTCCCTCGGCCAATTCCCCCGCTTCGGAGCCAAGCACCAGCACGTCGGCGTCGCCGGCGAATTCCGATCTCAATGCAGGGTCTTGCGCCGTCGCGAGCGCACACAGGCGAGCAAGGGCCGCGATGACCTGCGATCTTGTATCCTCGTCAGCCTGCATGCGGGCGGACCATCACCAGAACTCCGGAACCGGGACCTCTTCTCGATCGATGATCTGCATCAGCGCGCCAAAGCCGCCGCGATGGTAGACGAGCGGCACGCGCTCGGCGCACTCCATGAAGAGGATGTGACCGACGAAGATCGTATGATCGCCGCAATCGTGCCTCGCCGCCACCTCGCTCGCCATCGAGGCGACCGAGCCGACGAGGAGCGGCACGCAGTGCATCGTCTTGAAGGCCGGCGCGAGGCCGGCGACCGGGCGCCCGGCGAAATGCCCCGCATAGACCTCCTGATCATGCGCCAGCACGTTGACGCCGAAACGGCCGGTCTGCAGCAGGTAGCCGTGCATATGGGCGCGCTTGGCGACGCAGACCACGCAAAGCGGGGGGTCGAGCGAGCCTGACATGAAGGCGTTGGCGGTCATGCCGCGCGGCGCGCCGCCGGCCTGCGTGGTGATCACCGTAACGCCGGTCGGGAACGAGCCCATCACCTTGCGGAAGAGCGCGAGATCGATCCGGTCGAGGCCAGCCGTATCGCTTGTCACCGAGGGGCCGCGCGGCGGTTCCACCGGATCGCTCGCGGCCCCTCGTTCGATGTCATTGGGCATTGCGCATCAGGTGATAGCTGAGTTCGCCGGGATCGGCGAGGTCCGGCACCCGCCAGCCATCAAGGTCGTATTCGGCCATGCATTCTTCGGCGAGACCCTTGAATTTTTCGGCATTGCCGGAGGCCTGCGCCCCGAACAGGCAATAGCGCCGGATCTCCTCGGTCGAGCCGCCGTAGTTGATCTCATAGAGTTCGTGCCGGCCGCCGAATTCGGTGGCAATCGAATCCCACAGGAGCTTCATCAGTTTGACCCGTTCCTCGGCCTTATAGCCGTTCGAGCCGCGCAGATAGCGGTCGAGGTAGGGCCTGATCTCGGCGTTCTTGAAGTCGCGGGCATGGCTGTTGAGATAGATCAGGCTCGAGGCGACCGTCTGCTCGATGAGGTATTTCACCTTGGTGTAGGCCATGGTGGCGATGATCTGGTAGGCGTTGCCCGGATCCATATTTGGCAGCACATAGTCGCCGATCCAGGGTTTCGGGTCGCGCACCATGGCGTCCGAGAGGCCCCAGAACAGGTTGCGCCAGGCGATCACCTCGCCGACATTGGCCTGCACGCCGCGATAGTCCTTGGTGCCGGCGGCCTCGACCGCCTTCAGGAGCAGCCCGGCGATGAAGTCGAGCTTCACCGCAAGGCGCGTACAGCCGTGCACCACGAAGCGCGGCAGGAAGCCGGTGCGCGGGAAGAAATTGTTGGCCTTGTCGATGTCGCCATAGACGAAGACGTTCTCCCAGGGCACGAGCACCTGGTCCATGATGAACACGGCATCGTTCTCGTCGAGCCGCGAAGACAGCGGGAAATCGAACGGGCTGCCCATCGCCGTCGCCGTCATCTCGTAGGAAGTGCGGCAGATGAACTTCACGCCCGGCGCGTTGGTCGGGATCATGAACACGACCGCGAACTTCCTGTCCTGGACCGGGATCAGGCCGTGGTGGGCGATGAAGGTGTAGTTCGTCAGCACCGAGCCGGTGGCGACGACCTTGGCCCCCGAGACGACAATGCCGGCGTCGGTCTCCTTCTCGACATGCACGCAGACGTCGGACACTTCGTTCGGCGGGCGGTCGCGATCGACGGGCGGGTGGATGATGGCGTGGTTGATGAAGGGGACGCGCTCCTGGCTGAAGCGATACCAGCGCCGGGCGTTGGCCTGGTAGGGATCATAGAAATCGGCATTGGCGCCGAGCGTGGCAAGGAATGCTGCCTTGTAGTCCGGCGAGCGGCCGACCCAGCCGTAGGTCAGGCGCGCCCATTCGGCGATGGCGTTGCGGCCCGCAAGCAGGTCCTCCATCGACTTCGGCGCCTTGAAATAAGCGTGCGTGACACCGCCGTTGCCGGTGTCGGTCGGCAGCAGGAGCTTGTGCTTGCGCTTGTCGTCGTGAAGGGCATCGTAGAGGCGGGCGATCATCCGCGCGGTGTTGCGAAACGCAGGATGGGCAGTGACGTCGGCGACCCGGTCGCCGTAGATATAGACCTCGCGTCCGTCGCGCAGTTCCTCCAGATATTCGGCGCCCGTCATGGGCTTGAGGCCGGTGAGGTTACCGGTGGATTGCGGCCGTGCGGCAAACGCCTGCTTGTCTTTGCGTGCGGCAACGATGTCCATGGCGTTTCTCCCGTCTTTTCGACGTGTCGACCCAGCGCTCGTTGATTTCCTTAGAGAAATTTTGAATTGTTTTGTAAAAAATGAACCACAAGATCACGTTCGATTATCGAACACGTGTACGATTTGCGAACTAATCTACGCTACTCGTCTTTCAAAGGCAAGGCTCATTCGGCAAACACGGCAATCTGGCGCGCCGCCTCCATCAGCTTGGGCAAGAAGCGCTCGCGCATTTCGTTGCGCGTCGTTCGGTTGCTGTGGGCGCTGAGATTGAGCCCGGCGATGACACGCCCGCTGCGCGCCGTGAGCGGCACGGCAATCGAGCGCAGGCCTTTCTCGAGCTCCTCATCGACGATCGAGAAGCCGCGCCCGTGATCCTCCCTGATGCGCTCGACAAGCGCACCGAGGTCGGTGATGGTCGAGGGCGTATACGGCTCGATGCTGACCGAGCGCAGGCGCCGCCACAGGTCCTCGGTGGAGAGAAAGCCAAGTTGGACGCGACCGAGCGAAGTGTGGAACGCCGGCAGGCGCGCCCCGACCGTCAGCACGCTCGTCATGATGCGCCGCGTCGGCACGCGTGCGACATAGACGATCTCGGTGCCCTGCAGGATGGCGACGGAGCAGGATTCCTCGACCGCTTCGCTCAGCGCCTTCATGAGCGGCAGGGCGCGATCGATCCACGATTGGGTGGCAAGATAGCGAAAGCCGAGTTCGAGCACGCGTGGCGCAAGCGCGAAATGCCGCCCCGCCTGTTCGACGTAACCGAGTTCCGCAAGGGTGCGCAGAATGCGGCGGGCGGTGGCCCGCGACAACCCGACTTCCGCTGCAGCCTGCGACAGCGTCATGACCGGGCGGTGCTCGCCGAAGGCTCGGATCACGGCGAGCCCCTTGGCGAGCGTCGCCATGAATTCCTTGTCGTCGGTCAGGTCGGATGCCCGCACCTGCGCGCCGGCACTCATGTCGACGTCAGTTCCATTGACACGCGCTCGGCCCTGTTGGAGAATGGTCGATAAACGAACGACTGTTCGATAATCGAACGCGGGCAGCGCGTCAAGCCGAAATGGGAGGGCTCCATGGCTGAGAATGGCAACAGGATCGACCGCCGCACCTTGCTCAAAGCCGGCACCGCTGCGGGGGCGGCCCTTGCCACGGGTCCGCTGTTTTCGCCTGCCGTGCGGGCGGCGGCGAAAACCATAAAGCTCGGCTACGTCAGCCCGCAGACCGGGCCGCTCGCGGCCTTTGCCGCCGCCGACCAGTTCACGCTTTCAGCCTTCAAGGACATCGTCAAGGATGGCATCGCCGTCGGCGGCACCAAATATCCCGTGGAGGTCGTGGTCAAGGACAGCCAGTCCGACCCCAATCGCGCCGCGACCGTCGCCAAGGAGCTCATCACCAACGACAAGGTCGATCTCATGCTGGTCGCCTCGACCCCGGAGACGACCAATCCGGTCGCCACCCAGTGCGAGATCGAGGAAGTGCCCTGCATTTCGACGATGGCCCCGTGGCAGCCCTATTTCATCGGGCGGCAGAGCAATCCGGGCGATCCCGGCACATGGAAGCCCTTCGCCTACACCTACCATTATTTCTGGGGCCTCGAAGACGTCATTGCCGTCTTCACCAACATGTGGAGCCAGCTCGACACCGACAAATCGGTCGGCGGCCTCTTTCCCAATGATGGCGACGGCAACGCCTGGGGCGATCCGAAGGTGGGCTTCCCGCCGGCCTTGTCAAAGCTCGGCTTCAAGCTGACCGACCCCGGCCGCTACCAGAACCTCACCGACGATTTCACCGCCCAGATCAACGCCTTCAAGAACGCCAAGGCCGAGATCGTGACCGGCGTCGTGCTGCCGCCCGATTTCACCACCTTCTGGAACCAGGCGCTGCAGCAGGGGTTCCGGCCGAAGATCGCTTCGGTCGGCAAGGCGATCCTCTTCCCGGTCTCGGTCGAGGCGCTCGGCAAGAACGGCAACAACCTGTCCTCGGAGGTCTGGTGGTCGCCCGCTCATCCGTTCAAGTCCTCGCTCACGGGCCAGTCGGCAGCCGACATCGCGGCCGCCTACACGAAGGCGACCGGCAAGCAGTGGACGCAACCGATCGGCTTCATCCATTCTCTGTTCGAGGTGGCCGTCGACGTGATCAAGCGCAGCGCCGCCGTCGGCGATCCGGAAGCCACCCTGAAGGCGATCGCTGACACGAAGCTCGACACCGTGGTCGGCCCGGTGCGCTGGAACGGCGAGAACCTGCCGCCGTTTGCCCAGAAGAACATCACCAAGACGCCGCTCGTCGGCGGCCAGTGGCGGCTCGCGGGCGACGGCAAGTACGACATCGTCATCACCGACAACCGCACCGCGCCGCAAATCCCCGCGACGGCCAAGATGGAGCCGATCGGATGAGGCGCCTCGGGAACGGTTGGATGCTCCCCCGCTGGCGGGGGAGCTGTCGGCGCAGCCGACTGAGGGGGTCGACGCAGTTTGTCGTCACATCCCGTTGTGCCCGATGAGCCCCCTCCACCATGCTCCGCATGGTCCCCCTCCCCCGCTGCGCGGGTGAGGAACCGCGCCGCAGCCCCTGCCCTCCTGAAGGTCGATCGTCTTAGCCGCTCGTTCGGCTCGCTCAAGGTGGTCGACGGCGTCAGCTTCGAAGTCGCCGACGGCGAGGCGCTCGGCATCATCGGACCCAACGGCGCAGGCAAATCGACGCTCTTCAACCTGATCGCCGGCACGTTGCGGCCCGACGCCGGCCGCATCGAATTCCTCGGCCGCGATGTCACCCGCGCGCCGGCGCAGGCGCGCTGCCGCGCCGGCATCGCCCGCTCCCACCAGATCCCGGCGCCTTTCGACAATCTGACCGTGTTCGAGAACCTGCTCGTCGCTGCGACCCACGGCCGCGGCAAGCGTGAGCGCGATGTGGTGGAAGCCTGCGGCGACATCCTGGAGCTCACTGGGCTCTTGCCGCTTGCTGACCGCCCCGGCCGCTCGCTGACGCTGCTCGAACGCAAGCGGCTCGAAATGGCCCGGGCGCTGGCGACCGGACCGCGGCTGCTGCTCCTCGACGAGATCGCCGGCGGTCTGACCGAAGCCGAATGCGGCGAACTCATCGCCACGATCCGTGCGCTGCGCCGCTCGGGGCTTACGATCGTGTGGATCGAGCATATCGTGCAGGCGCTCCTCGCCGTCGCCGATCGGCTGCTGGTACTCGATTTCGGCAAGACGATCGCGCAGGGCGAGCCGCGCGCGGTGATGAACTCGCCGCAGGTGCGTGAAATCTACCTTGGGATCGAGGCGTGACGGACGCAGCTCTCCTGGCGACGAACGATCTCGTTGCCGGTTACGGCAGCTTTCGCGCCCTCCACGGCATCACGCTGAGCGTCGCGGCGGGGGAGACGGTGGCGATCATCGGGGCGAACGGGGCCGGCAAATCGACGTTTCTCAAGGCCGTCGCCGGCCTCCTGCCGCGCCGGCCCGGCATGGTGCGCTTCGAGGGAGGCGACATCGGCGGCCTGCGCGCCTGCGAGATCGTCAAGCTCGGCATCGCCATGGCGCCTGAAGGCCGCCGGCTCTTCCCATCCCTCAGCGTCGAGGAAAATCTGCTGATAGGCGCCGATGCCTGCCACCGAGGCGGGCCATGGTCGCTTGCCGAGATCTTCGCCCTCTTTCCCATGCTGCAACAGCGGCGGCGGGCGCCGGCGACCGCGCTTTCGGGCGGCCAGCAGCAGATGGCGGCGATCGGCCGCGCGCTCATGTCGAACCCGAAACTGCTTCTTTGCGATGAACTCAGCCTCGGGCTCGCACCGATCGTCATCCGCGACCTCTATGCCGCCTTCCCGCGCATCCGCGCCGCGGGCACCGCCGTCATCATCGTCGAGCAGGACATCGTGCAGGCGATGGCGGTTGCCGATCTCGTATACTGCTTCCAGGAGGGCCGCATGACGCTCGCCGGCCGGCCGGCCGAGCTCGACCGACAATCGATTCACGCCGCCTACTTTGGCATTTGAGGTCGTCGCAACGATGCTGGCAAGATCAGAGTCAATCAGCGCGCCCCCGGCACGCGTGAAGAAATTGGCTTGCATTGTCACCCCGGCCGAAACACCGCGAAGCGGTTCCCTCCGCCCTTGCGGGGGAGGGTTAGGGAGGGGGGCGCGCCAGGCTCAATCCTCCTCAGTCCGCCGGGGAGGCCCGCACCGGCCTCCTCGCTCGTGGACAGGGTCTATCAAGTTGTTCGTTGCAAAGGGATCGCGGAGCATGTGCCGGACCCCCCTCCCTGGCCCTCCCCCGCAAGGGGGGAGGGAACGGCGCCGGGTCCCTCAAGCCGTGGCGCTGCGCGCTCCCGGGATGCCTCCCCCGCCACGCGCCTTCGCCTAGCCCATGCTCCCCTGGCTCGACACGATCCTTCAGGGCGTGCTGCTTGGCGGCCTCTATGCCCTCTATGCGACCGGCCTCTCGCTGATCTTCGGCATCATGCGGCTTGTCAACCTCGCCCATGGTGATCTGATCGTTGCTGCGACCTTCCTGATCCTGGCGCTGTCGGCCTGGCTCGGCATCGACACGATCGCCGCCTTTGCCATCGCCGTGCCGGCGATGTTCATCCTCGGCTATGCGCTCCAGGTCGCGCTCCTCAACCGCACGCTCCGCGGCGACCTTCTGGCGCCGCTGCTCGTGACCTTCGGCCTGTCAATCGTGGTGCAGAACGGCCTCCTCGAGGCTTTTTCGGCCGACAGCCGGCGGCTGCCGCTGCACGGCTGGGAGGGAACATCGATCCCGCTCGGCGGCGGTCTTGCCGTGGGCATCATGCCGCTTGCCTCATTCCTGGCGGCCGTCGCCGTCATCCTCATTCTGCACCACGTGTTTTATGCGACCCGCCTCGGCCGGGCTTTCCGCGCCACCGCCGATGATGCCGAGGTCGCTCAACTCGTCGGCATCGACAACCGGCGCGTCTACGCGGTCGCCATGGGGCTCGCGATGGCGGTGGCAGCGGTCGCTGCGCTGTTCCTCGGCGCGCGTGCCCAGTTCGACCCGACGATCGGACCGGCGCGGCTCCTCTATGCCTTTGAGGCGGTCATCATCGGCGGCCTCGGCAGCCTGTGGGGCACGCTCGCCGGCGGCGTCGTCCTCGGCGTCGCCCAGACGGTCGGCGCGCGGCTCAACCCGGAATGGCAGATCCTTGCCGGCCACGTCGTGTTCCTCGCGGTGTTGCTGATGCGCCCCGGGGGGCTTTTCCCCAAGAGAGGCGGTCAAGAGTGAGGCTGTCGGCAGTTGCGCCGCGAGGGAGTCGCTTGCCGGGCTTCGCTGGAGCTGCAATGTGGGCGACTGGACCACCGCAGGCTGAGCTCATGGGCGACAATCCTCAGCGCACGTCGAGGGAGCGGTTCACCCCACGCCTCGACATCTTGCCTCCGCCGCAACGACGGTTGTGGCCCGAGCTTGCGACCGTGCCCGAGGAATTCGTGCTCTATGGCGGCACGGCCATCGCGCTCCAGCTCGGCCATCGTCAATCAGTCGATTTTGATTTCTTCGGCGACCGCGCACTCGATCCGACTGCGCTCGCCGCCGAAATTCCTTTCATGGCCGATGCGCAAATCACCCAGCGCGAGGCCAACACGCTTACCGGCATACTCGACCGTGACGGAACGGTGAAGGTCTCCTTCTTTGGCGTTCCGGGGCTCGCCCGGCTGGTCGGGCCGCATCAGGCCGCCGACAACCGGCTCAAGATCGCGTCCCTGCTCGACCTCGCAGGCATGAAGGCGTCGGTCGTGCAAGTTCGCGCCGAGGCCAAGGATTATCTCGATCTTGATGCGCTTATGAAAGCGGGCATCGACCTGCCAAGGGCTCTTGCGGCCGGCGCAGCGATCTATGGGCGGCAATTCAACCCGCAGATCACGCTCAAAGCTCTCTCCTATTTCGAAGATGGAAATTTGCGCACCTTGCCGGATGAGACCAAGGCGCGGCTCGCCGCCGCCGCTCGCGGCGTCGATCTCGATCGATTGCCGACGTTGCGGGCACGCGAGGACGTGCCGCCCGGCCCGGAGGGTGGACCATGAGGCCCATTCCGCTGACCCCCGACATGGAGCGCGTCGCGCGCCGGGTGATCTGGTTCGAGCCGCCCGCCCAGGCCATTGCCGATCCGATCCGCTTCATGGCCTACGCGGCAGCCCATGCGCAGCACGAGGATATGAAAGTGATTCGCCGCTACGTATCGGACGAGGAGTTTCGCGAAGCCCTCGACCACGCTCCACCTGGCATCATCGACCCGCGGTCCTGGGCCTATTGGAACTCGAAGCTCGGGCGCTTTCCCGCGCCGCCGCTTCCAAAGCGACAACTCTGGTGAACCGGCTCACGATTGTTGCCGCCGCGCAAGGCGTTCCGCCCGACCCAACAGCCACGCGTCTTCGGGCATGAGCGATGGCGGATCAGGTCAAGGCGCCCGAAAGCGCGACCGGCGCCACGCCGCCCCGATTTGCTGTCGCCACGGCAACGCCCGCTTCCCGGCTCGCCGCCGTCGCCGGTCTGGCGCTCGTCGCGGTACTCGTCGCACTCCCGATCGCTGTCGGCAGGGGCAGCCTCCAGCACCTGTTCTCCCTGCTCACCATGCTGGCGCTGGCGCAATACTGGAACCTGCTGGCGGGCTACGCAGGCCTCGTGTCGGTCGGCCAGCAGGCTTATGTCGGTCTCGGCGGCTACGCGCTCTTCGCATTGGTGTCGATGGCCGGCATCGACCCCTTGCTGGCGATCGCCCTTGCCGGGGCAGCCGCCGGCCTCATCGCCGTCCCGACAGCCTTCATCGTCTTCCGCCTGCAGGGGGCCCATTTCGCCATCGGCACGTGGGTGGTGGCCGAGATCTTCCGCCTGGTTCTGGCCCAGGTCAAAAGCCTCGGCGGCGGCACCGGCACGTCGCTGCCGGCCGAAGCGGTCCGCGGCCTCGCCGGCACACGGTGGATCGAGGCATTGTTCGACGTCCGCGCCGCCACCGCACGCGACATCCTCACCTATTGGCTCGCGCTGCTGCTGGCCGTCCTGAGCCTCGCTGCAAGCTATTGGCTGCTGCGCACCCGCCGCGGGCTGGCGCTCGCGGCGATGCGCGACAATGCCCGCGCGGCCGAAAGCGTCGGGGTCGACACGCGCCGCGCGAGGCTCGTCGTCTACCTCGTGACAGCGATCGGCACGGGGCTCACCGGCGCGCTGATCTACCTCCATACGGCCCGCATCTCGCCCGATGCTGCCTTCTCGGTGCTCGACTGGACTGCCTACGTGATTTTCATCGTCGTCATCGGCGGCATCGGCACGCTCGAAGGCCCCATCACCGGCGTCATCGTCTTCTTTGTCCTGCAGGACAATTTCGCGGCCTTCGGCACCTGGTACCTGATGTGTCTCGGGGCGCTTGCGATCGCCGTGATGCTCGTTGCGCCGCGCGGCATCTGGGGCACCCTGGCGCACCGCTATGATCTGCAGCTGCTGCCCACCCGCCGGCGGCTGGTTCGGCAGGACACCGACGCCGCGCCCCCTGCCTGAAGGCAGAAGCCGCTCTACGCCTTGATGCGTGCGACTGCCACCTCGATGTCGACGGCATAAGGCAGGCTCGGCTGGGCGCCGGGCTTGGTGCACGCGAGGCTCCCCGCCGCGACGCCATGCGCCAGCGCTTCGGCAAAGCCGAGGCCGCGATCAAGCCCCGCGGCGAAGGCGCCGACGAACGCATCGCCTGCAGCCGTCGTATCGACGACCGTGACCGGAAGCGCAGGCACCGCTGAGCGCACCCCCGCCGCAAAGCCGATCGCGCCCTCGGCGCCGAGCGTCACGATGGCAGCAAGGCCGAACCTTTCCGCGATCCCCGCCGCAATCAGGTCCGGCGACGAGGCCGCAAGGCCGAGCGAGGTGCCGATGGCGGCCGCCTCATGCTCGTTCATGACGAGGACATCGAGGGCGTGCAGATAGCTCTCCGGGATCGCGCCGGAGGGAGCGAGATTGAGGATCACCCGCCCACCCCGGCCCTTTGCCGCGTGGGCGGCGGCCTCCGCCTCGCTGTCGGGAATCTCGCGCTGCAGGAGCAGGATGTCGCCCCCACCGAAGGCGAGCGCCTCGAACTGACTGGCGCGCGCCTGCGCGTTGGCGCCGGCGGCCACCACGATGGCGTTCTGTCCGCCCGCATCGACTGCGATGAAGGCTGCTCCCGTCGGGGCAGCGACGCTTGCCACGCCCGACACATCGACGCCCTCTGCCCGCAGCAGCGCGAGTGCCGTCTCGGCAAAGCCGTCACGCCCGACCGCACCAACGAGTGCGACGCTGGCGCCGGCACGGCGCGCGGCGAGCGCCTGGTTGGCACCCTTGCCGCCCGGAATGACTTCGTAGGAAGGCCCGAGCACGGTCTCGCCCGGCGCCGGGATCCGGGCCACTCTCGTCACGAGATCGATGTTGATCGAGCCGAAGA
>JAFAME010000094.1 GCA_019233695.1 Methylobacteriaceae bacterium | reverse complement strand
CTGGCGTCGCGATGGCGCCGGCAAGACAGAGCGCAGTTCCGGCGGAACCGACAAGATTTCGACACCCCTGCGACAAGCTCATCTCGAAACCTCCATGGGCCTGCGCCAGACGAAGCGGCTGGCTGGAAACAAGCGATCGAGGATCGGGACGGCGAGGCTCGCCGCCATCAGCGAGGCATAAAGCGCCGAGGGCATCTGCTGGAAGAACAGAAGCCAGTGCGCGGTGACGGCCACCGCGAGAGCAAACAGGATGCGCGCGATGCGCGCGTCCGGCGTCGAGCGCGGATCGGTGATCATGAAGCAGGCAAACAGGAGGAGGGCGCCGTTCTGCGCCTGATGCAGGGGGATCGCCACAGGATCGCCGAGCCATGCCGCGCGCAGGAAGAGGAGGCCGACGTAGGCGACAAGAAAGCTCAACGCCAAGTCGAGCCGTGTCGCCCGCGTCAGCACGAGGATGCCGAGAAAGGCGATCGCGCTCACGATGAACGCGGACTGGCCCCACTGGCCGGGGGTCACCCATGCGTGGCCGGTGAACAAAAGGACGAAGATTGCGAAGGTCGCAGGATTGAAGACGTGCTTGCCGCGCACGCGAATGACGAATTTCGATCCGATGGCGAGCGCGGCCGCGAGCGCCTGCACCCACAGCGCGTCGCCGCGCAGCAGCAGCGACAGCGACAGGCCCGTGATCAGCGCCGACCGCAGGTCGATGCGAGGCAGGCCCGCGAGCCGGGACGCGACGATCTGGGCAAACAGAGCACCGCCGACCGAGACCAGGCTCGGCACGAGCGAAGCCCCCAGGCTCAGCTCGGCGATGTTCCAGGCAAGCAGGCCCGACAGCGCTGCGATCTGCCACATGCGGGCGTCGCGACACTCCTGCCGGAGCGCCTCGACGAGCCTGCCCGGCCCCACGCCGAGCGAGTGCTTTGTGGCGGAACCCGGCACGGCGTCCATGAGCGCCTTCCCCTCGGCGCCGCCATCGCTTGGCGAGCGTGGCGCAACCGGTAGCTCGGCTTTTTGGCCGAATGTAAGTAGAAGGATGACGAAACGAAGGATCGTCCGGCGCGGGCAGCGCGCGCTTCAGTATTGCCGGCGGGGATCGACGATATTCTCGATTTGCCCGCCCTGCTCGAAGGCCTCGATCTGGCGCACGACATAGGCGGCCACGGACCTAGGCTCCGAAATCCCGGCGTTGTGTGGCGTGACGGTGACGCGGGGGTGGTGCCAAAGCGGCGAGGCCTGCGGCAGCGGCTCGGCTTCGAACACGTCCAAGGTCGCGGCCTTGAGAGTGCCCTCATCGAGGCAGGCGAGGATGTCGCGTTCGACCTGCAGGCCGCCCCGCCCGGCGTTGAGGAGGATGGGTCCGCCGAGCCGGCCGTCGCGCGCCAGCTGGCGGATGAGGGCGGCGTCGATGATGCCTCTCGTTTCGGGCGTCAACGGCAACAGGCAGACGAGGATATCGGTGCGCGTGAGGAATGCCGGCAGCTCGGCGCGCCCCGCGAAACACTCGATGCCCGGCACGCTCCTTGCCGCCCGGCTCCAGCCGGCGACGTCGAAGCCGATGGCCTTGAGCTTTCTTGCCGCATCGGCGCCCATCACGCCAAGACCCATGAGTCCGACGCGAACATCACGTGCCAAGGGCTGGTTGGGATCGTCCTCCCAGATCTTCTGCTGCTGCTGCCAGTCATACATGTGCTGGGCCCGATGATGCACCAGCACATGCAGCACGACCCACTCGCTCATCCGATCGCGCAAGTCGGCGTCGACAACGCGGGCGATGGGCACGGCCGGCAGGTCCGGATCAGCGAACACATGATCGACGCCGGCGCCAAGCGAGAAGATCGCGGCAAGGTTCGGCAGGCCCTGCAGGCCGCCGGCCTTGTGCTTCCAGACGGCGGCGTAGCGGACGGCCGCCGGATCGAAAGTGTCGCGCGGCGTCAGGACGCTGCGCCCGGGAAGGAGCTCTCGAAACCGGGTAACCCATGGGACAGGATCCCAGACGGTGATGTCCACAAGGAGCGTCACGAAGCGGCGTGCTCCCCGATGCGGGCAAGGACCGGATCGGCCGACTCGGGAGCCGTTTCGCCGATCGTATAGGCCAAGCGGACTGCTCTTGCCGCAGTTTCGGCGTCGTCTGTGTTGCGGGCGTGGACCAGACACAACGGGTCGTCGGATGACACGCGCGTTCCGACCCCCGCGAGCTGCGTCAGGCCGACGGCCGGATCGATACGGTCCTCCGCCCGCGTTCGGCCACCGCCAAGCGCGATCACTGCAAGGCCGACAGCGCGCGTGTCGATTGCCGCGACGACGCCGGCGCGCTCCGCACCGACAGGCGCAATGACCGGTGCGGCGGGCAGATGCGCATCGGGGCGCGCGAGCAGATCCGCCGGGCCGCCGAGCGCGACCACCATGCGGCTGAAGGTTTCTGCGGCGGCGCCGTCATCGAGCGCGCGCCGAATCCTGCTGCCGCCCTCCGCGGGGTCACGTGCCAGCCCTCCAATGAGCAGCATCTCGGAGCCGAGGGCGACTACGACTTCGAGGAGACGAGGATCGCGATGCTCGCCTGTCAGGAAGTCGACGGCGTTTTGGACCTCGACGGCATTGCCGGCGGCGCTCGCCAGCGGCTGGTCCATGGCGGTGATCAGCGCCGTCGTCGGCAATCCCGCCTGATTGGCGACGGCGGCCAGGCTTTCGGCGAGCTCCCGCGCCTCCTCGAGCGTGGTCATGAACGCGCCCGAGCCGGTCTTCACATCCATGACGAGCCCCTGCAGGCCTGCCGCAAGCTTCTTCGACAGGATCGAGGCGGTGATGAGGGGGACCGATTCGACCGTGGCCGTGACGTCGCGGATGGCGTAGAGGCGCTTGTCGGCCGGCGCGAGGTCGGCCGTCTGGCCGATGATCGCACAGCCGGCCTCGCGTACGACCTTGCGGAACAGGCCGATGTCGGGCTGCGAGACGTATCCGGGGATCGAATCGAGCTTGTCGAGCGTGCCGCCACCGTGGCCGAGGCCCCGGCCAGAGATCATCGGCACGAAGGCGCCGCAGGCAGCAACCGCCGGGGCGAGCATCAGGCTGACGTTGTCGCCGACCCCGCCGGTCGAGTGCTTGTCGAGGACGGGTCCGGGCAGGCCGAGGTCGCCCCACTCGAGGACGGTGCCGGAGCGCATCATGGCCTCTGTCAGCCCGACGCGTTCGTCGAGCGTCATGCCGCGAAAGAAGATGGCCATCGCGAGGGCCGCTACCTGACCTTCGGTCACCCGTCCGTCGACGAGCCCGCCGATCAGGAAGCCGATTTCGGCCGCCGTCAGGGTGCCGCCATCGCGCTTTTTGCGGATGATCTCTTGCGGCAGCATCAATAGGCGCTTTTGGTCGCGGCCTGCCGGCCTTCGTTGGCGGCAAGGAGCGCGTCGAGAAGGCCGCTCGCACCGAAGCGGAAAGTCTCGGGCCGAGCCCAGTCCTTGCCCATGAGCCTGTCGGCAAGGCCAAGATAGAGGCCGGCGTCGGCCACCGTCCTGATGCCCCCCGCTGCCTTGAAGCCGATGTCCTTGCTGGATGCCTTGATGGCGCCGAGCATCACCTCCGCGGCAGCCGGCGTTGCCGAGATCGCGATCTTGCCGGTTGATGTCTTGAGAAAGTCGGCACCGGCTTCGATTGCCAGGCGGCTTGCCGCGGCAATCGCTTCGGCCTCCTTCAGCGCGCCGGTCTCGAGGATGACCTTCAGTCGGGCTGCCTTGGCAAGGTCGGTCGCGACCGCCACGATCATTTCGCGGGCAACCTCCGTCTCGCCGCGCAGGAAGGCGGCGTAGGGCATCACCAGGTCGATCTCATCCGCCCCGTCTGCCACGGCCTCGTGGGCGTCCTCCACGGCGCGTTCGACGTCTTCGCCGCCATGAGGAAAGTTGATCACCGTCGCCACCCTCACGCCGGACCCGCGCAGCAGAACCGTCGCCTGGGCCGCGAAGCGCGGCCAGACGCAAACTGCGGCCACCGGCCCACGCGGGGTGACGGCCCGCTTGCATAGCGCCTCGACGGCGGACGGGCGACAATCGTCGGAAAGATCCGTCAGATCGAGGAGGGGGATCGCGCGGCGGGCGATCGCCCGCGCCGCTTTGTCAATCATCGGAGGGTCTCAGGAAGGCGCGCAGCAGCCGCCGCACCCCGATCGAGCCGGACAAGGCGACCTCCTTTGTTTCGGCATGCGTGGGGCTGGCGCCGGAAATGCCGGCGCCAAAATTGGTGATGACCGAAAGCGCCATCACCCGCAAGCCCAGCCAGCGTGCCAGAATGACTTCGGGCACCGTCGACATCCCGACAAGATCGGCGCCAAGCTGCCTCGCCATGCGGATTTCCGCCGGGGTCTCGAAGGAGGGGCCGCAAAACCACATGTACACGCCCTCGCGCACCGAGATGCCGTTTGCCGCAGCGACCGTGCGCAGGCGCTTGCGCAGGCGTTCATCATAGGCATCCGTCATTGGCACGAAGCGGCTGTCGGATTGGAGGCCGATCAGGGGATTGGTGCCGGAGAGGTTGATGTGGTCGCGGATGACGACGACGCTTCCCGGATACCAGTCCGAATGGAGGGAGCCTGCGGAGTTGGTGAGAATGAGGGTGCGGGCGCCAAGCAGAGCGAGCACCTGCAACGGCACGCGCATGGCCGCCGCATCACCTTGTTCGTAGTAATGGACGCGCCCGTTGAGAAAGGCGACCCGGGAGCCTTCGAGCGCTCCGAAAACCAGCCGTCCGTCGTGTCCCGACACACCCGGACGCGGAAATCCCGGAATCTCAGAATAGGGCAGGGAGGTCTGATCCGCGGCCGACTCGCAGAGTGCGCCGAGCCCCGTGCCGAGCACGATAGCGGTGTCGATGGTGCGAGCGAGGCCGCGAGACTGGAGAAACGCGACGGCGGCTTCTGCCTCCGCTGGCGTGGCGCTGAGCTCGTTCATGCGGTCGAAAGGTTGTCGGGCCCGAACGAATGGGGCAACAGATTTGCGAGCGTGAAATGGGCGCGCACGCCTTCAGGGCCGGCGATGATGATCGGCGTATCGGGCATCGCGAATTCGCGGATGCGCTGCCGGCACGCGCCACAGGGCGTGACAAGGCCCGGACCATCGCCGATCACCAGGATCGCCTCGATCCGCCCCTCGCCCGCCGCCACCATTGCCGCGATCGCGCCCGCTTCCGCGCAGGTGCCGACGGGATAGGCGGCATTCTCGACGTTGCATCCGGACGCGATCATGCCTGTCGGCGTCGCAATCGCTGCGCCCACCTTGAACTGTGAATAAGGGGCGTGCGCACGCGCCTGCGCCGACCTGGCGGCATCGAAGAGCGCGTCGAGGATCACCAAGTCAGCGCTCCTTGACATAGGGAATGCCCGAGGCGCGCGGCGGGATGGCGCGCCCGATGAACCCTGCGAGCAGGATCACGGTCAGGAGGTAGGGCAGCGCCTGGATGGCTTGCACCGGCACTTCGCCGATGCCCGGAACCGACACGCCCTGAAGGCGGATCGCCACCGCATTGAGGAAACCGAACAGCAGGCAGGTCGCCAGTGCCGGGGTTGGCCGCCACTTCGCGAAGACAAGCGCGGCCAGCGCGATGAAGCCCTGGCCGGCGGTCATTTGCGGAATGAAGCCGGCCGACTGCGCAACTGCCAGATAGGTGCCGGCAAATCCGCACAGCACCCCGCATATGGCGACGCCGGCATAGCGCAGCCGCCGCACGGAGATGCCGGCCGTATCGACCGCAGCCGGGTTCTCGCCGACCGCGCGAAGCCGCAGGCCGAAGCGCGTCTTGTGGAGCACGAACCAGGTGAGCGGTACGACGGCGAAGGCGATGTAGGTGATGATGTCGTGGCCGGAGATGATGTCGGCGTAGACCGGGCCGATGATCGGCACCGGGCGCAGCGCATCGGCTCCCGGCCATGCGAGCGACTCGAAGCGGCCGGCGCCTTCGAGCGCCGGCGTGCGGCCGCCCTGTCCAAACCAGGCGTTGCCGAGGAGCGAGGTCAGGCCGACCGCAACGAGGTTGATCGCGGTTCCCGAGACGATCTGGTTGCCGCGCTGGTCGATCGAGGCAAAGCCGTGCACCAGCGCCAAGACGACCGAGGCTGCGACGCCGCCAAGAAGGCCGGCCCAGGCATTGCCGGTGAGATAGGCGATGACGGCGGCGGCAAATGCAGCGCCGAGCATCTTGCCTTCGAGGCTGATGTCGACGATGCCGCCGCGCTCCGACCACAGCCCGGCGAGGCAGGCAAGCAAGAGGGGAACGGCCAGCCGAATGCTGGAGGCCAGGATGAAGGCGATCGTCTCGAACGAAAGCATCGCCGCCTCAGGCCGTCGAGCGCGCCAGGAGGTGGGCCAGCGGTCGCTTGAACACCGCCTCGAGCGCGCCGGCAAAGAGCACGACGAGGCCTTGGATCACGACGATCATGTCGCGGGTGATCTTGGGCATGTCGAAGGCGAGCTCGGTGCCGCCCTGATAGAGCATGCCGAAGAGAACGCTGGCGAGCACGATGCCGACCGGATGGCCACGCCCCATCAGGGCAACCGCGATGCCGACAAGGCCGTAGCCCTGGGTGAATTCGAGCAGCAGCCGGTTCTGCACGCCCAACACCTCGTTGACGGCGAGGCCGCCGGCGAGCGCTCCGGAAATCGCCATGGCGACGATGATGATGTGGGGCGGCGGAATGCCGCCATAGATCGCCGCGACCGGATTGGTCCCGACCGTGCGCATCTCGTAGCCGAGCCGCGTGCGCCAGACGAGGAGCCAGACGCCGACGGCGCAGAGGAGG
>JAFAME010000037.1 GCA_019233695.1 Methylobacteriaceae bacterium | reverse complement strand
GTTTGGTGTCATACCGGCCGGAGCACCGCGCAGGGGTGCGCAGAGCCGGGATCCGGAACATGCGCCATTTCAGGAGCTTGTCGCCGGACCCCAAGCGCAAAGGGCCAAGGCCGAGGGCCCGGCGCCGTTCCCTCCCCCCTTGCGGGGGAGGGCCAGGGAGGGGGGTCCGGCGCGTGCTCCTCCGATTCTTTGCAACGAACAACCTGATAGACCTGTTTACAAGCGAGGAGGCCGCGCAGGTCGCCTCCCCGACGGGCTGATGAGGGTCGAGCCCGGCGCGCCCCCCTCCCTAACCCTCCCCCGCAAGGGGGGAGGGAACAGATCCCGGCTCTCTGCGCGCCGCTTCGCGCTGCTTCGGCCGGGATGACACACCACAAGCCATTTCTTCACACGCTTCTTCGCGAATGAGCGTAGGTTTGGTTCACGGAGTCTTACTTTTTGCAGAGCTTGTCCCTGAACTTCGGAAAGGTGTCGAGAGTGATGAGGTCTGCCGTGACGTAAGTCGTCTCGGGGAGCGGCTTGCTGTCCTTGATCGAATTGTAGAGGAGCTCGACCGCCGTCGCCCCCTCCTTGGCCGAGTCGATATACATGCTGCCGCGGAAGCCCGTGGGCTTGCCCTCGCCGAAGAGACCGCAGGAGCGGCTGCCGTCGATCCCGACGCCGATGACGTTCTCGGAAGGGATGCCCTGGTTTTCCGTGGCGCGCACGCCGCCGAGCACGCCGTCGTCGTTGCAGGAGTAGAAGATCCAGTGCTTGACGTCGGGATTGGCGGTGAGCGTGGTCGTGACGTTCTCGATCGCGCTCTCCATCGGATTGTCGTAGGGGATGTGGATGATGTTCTTCTTGTCGAAGTTCGGCACCGCCTCGAAGAACGCTGCCTCCGCGCCGCGATTGCGGCGCATGCAGGTGTCGGCCTTCTGGTCCTCGATGCTGCCGATGCGCACATCATTGAACTTGTCCCAGCCGAGGGATTTGTAGAGCCGAGCCTCCTCGGCGCCGACCTGCCGGCCGATCGCCTCGGCATTCATGCCGATGTAGGGAACCATCTTCTTGTCGGAGGTATAGATGTCGTCATCGACGGCGATGAGCTTGATGCCGGCCTTCGCCGCCTTTTCCGCCACCACCGGGCCGAGCGCCTTGTCGGGAACGACGATGGCAATCGCCTTGACCCCGTCGCCGACCATCGTGTCGAATGTCGTGAGCGTCAAGTCGGCGTTGAACTGCACGTCCTGCGTCATCAGAGTGACACCGAGCTGCGAGGCCTTCGACTTGGCTCCGCCGACCTCGGCGACGAACCAGGGATGCTCGCCCATCTTGTTGATGTAGCCGATCTTGACGCCCTCGTCGGCGAACGCCGAAGCCGTCAGGACGGCGACGGCCGCGCACAAGCCGAGCGGCACTGCGAATCTCATGCGCTTATGGAATGCGTATCCCATGCTTTCCTCCCTTCGAAGTCTTTTCTGGCCTAGTCATGGTAGAGAACCGAGCGCCCGCCGTCGATGACGATCGTCTCGGCATTGATGAACGGCGCCTCGTCGGAGGCGAGAAACACTGCCGTCCAGGCGACCTCGTCCGGGCGCCCGATGCGCCCGGGCGGGTGCAGCGCATAGGCGCGCCGGCGCTCGGCCTCGGGGTCGGGGAAGGTGTTCCAGTAGTCGACCGCGATCTGCGTTTCGATATAGCCCGGCGCGATGGCGTTCACGCGGATGCCGCGCGCGGCGTATTCGATGCCGAGCGCCCGCGTCAGTCCGAGGAGCGCGTGCTTGGCGACGGGATAGGGAAAGCAACGCGGGATGATCTTGAAGCTGTGGCAGCTTGCGATGTTGACGATGTTGCCGCGGCCGGCCTCCAGCATGCCCGGAAGCACCGTTCGCGCGCAGGTCCACGCGGCGTCGAGATCGAGCGCGAAGCAGCGCTGCCATTCCGCATCGCTCGTCTCGAGAGGATCGTGAAAAACGTTGGTGCCGGCGTTGTTGACAAGGACCGAGGCCGGGCCGAAGACCCGCGTGGTCTCGGCAACCATGGCGGCGACCTCTTCGGGCTTGGTGACGTCCGTCTCGATGAAAGAGGCGCGGCCGCCGACCGCCGTGATTGCCTCCGCGGTGGCGCGGCCGGTGCGCGGCTCCTTCTCGGCGACCACCACGGCCGCTCCTTCGCCCGCAAAAATGCGGGCGATCGCCTCGCCGATGCCGCGGCCGGCGCCGGTCACGATGGCGATCTTGCCTGCAAGGCGTCCGGGCATGGCACTCACCAATCGACGACCGTACCATCGTCGAGCACGGCATGACGGGCGTGCAGGACTTCCTGCGCGAATGGATGGCGGGCAACGACGGCCTGGTCGACTTCGACGCCGAGGCCGGGAGCCTGCGGGATCTGCCAGCACCCCTCGACGAGCCGGATTGGCCCCTGCACGACCTCGCCGTACCACGGAACGGCGCCCGACATCTCCTCCTGGATGACGAAGTTCGGCGTGGCGATGTCGAAATGGAGCGCCGCGACGCCGGCGATCGGGCCGAGCGGATTGTGCGGGGCGATGCCGACGCCCGCGGTCTCCGCCATCGCCGCGATCTTGCGCGCCTCGGCGAGACCGCCGGTATGGCAGATGTCGGGCTGGGCGATGTGCATGGCGCGGGCCCGGAGCATCGGTTCGAATTCGCGGCGGCCGACGAGACGCTCGCCCGTCGCGATCGGCACCGGCGAGCGCGCCGCGATGGCGGCGTGACCGGCGATGTCCTCCGGCGGCACCGGCTCTTCGACAAAGAGAGGCCGGGCCGGCGCGCAGGCCTCGATGAAGGGCATGGCGGCCGCAACCGAAGCCGGGCGACCATGGAAGTCGATCATGATGTCGATGTCCGGACCGACCGCTTTGCGAAGTTGAGCGAGCATGCCGGCGACCGCATCGACCCCGCGATTGACGGCATGATAGTGGGTATAGGGAATGCAGACGACCTTGACGGCGCGGTAGCCCTTGTCGATGACGGCGAGCGCCCTCTCGACGAGGCTCTCGGCCGTCTCGGTCTCATAGACGTGGCGCATGTCGCCGAGCCCGAGGTGGGTGTAGACCTTGACCCGCTCGCGCGTCCTGCCGCCGAGGAGGCGCCAGACCGGCACGCCGAGATCCTTGCCGAGAATATCCCACAGCGCGATCTCGATGCCGCTGACCGCCGACATGCCGACCACGCCGAGCCGCCAGAAACCGTGCTTGGTCAGGATGCGAACGCATTGCTCGATGTCACGCGGATCCTCGCCGACGATCAGCGGCGCCAGATCATCGACGGCGCCGCTGACGCCGCGGGTCTTCCATTCGAGCGTCGCCTCGCCCCAGCCGTAAAGTCCGGGTCGGTCCGTTTCGACGCGCACGAAGATCCAGTTGCGCATCTCGGCGTTGCAGACGCTCGTGCTGATCCGCGTGATGCGCAGGCTGTCGGACGGGGGCGGTCGAGCCACTCTCGCAATCCCCGGCTGCGAAGTCGTGGGAGCGTTCACCTGCCTCCTCCTCGTTCCACGCCGGCCCCGGCCTGGCCAGGCCCGGCCCGTGGATCGGCAGGGCCCAGGCCAATGCACATTTTTCCTTCAAATAGTACTATTTTTATGCCGAGCTTCTGTCAACATCCCCCGCCGCTTTTTGCCGTGGGACGTGTCTACTTTCCGCGCCCGGCGGCGACAACGGCCCGGCCGCTCGCGAGGAGGTTGGGGTCCTGGCCTATCGATCTTCAGCTGGCAGGGGTGCGGAGTCTGGCCGCCTTACGCAGCGGCCAGACGAGCCTCTCATCGACTCAATGAGCCCGATAGCGCCGGAGGTCGTTGCCGAGACGGCGCCGCGTGCCGGGCCATGGAACCCTGAACTCAGCGCCGCAGGGCGTCCATTTCGACATGGCCGAACCGGGCGAGCAGGACAGGGTCGCCATACCTGCCCGCAGCCGGATTGCCGGTACGCGAGAACGCAAGCACCCCGGCATGCGTCTGCGACAGATCGCGTGCGATATTGATGGAAGTGTCAGCATCGGCAGCTTGCAGCGCCTCGCCCGGCCAAAGTACGCCATCGTCACTATACACGAACGGTACAATGATATGGAAGGTGGCGGTCATGTATGCAGTCCTCTTTCGCTCTCGCGGTCCATCACTAGTTACAGGGGCGGGCAGATTTCTATCATTTTCGTTCTATGGACGTAAGGTACTTGCCGCGGCGGCCGGCAGCCCAGCATGCTTAACAAAATAGGTTGTCCTATTAATGGTTTATGATTGGTAGCGTCTCGCTTTGATTCTCGGTGAAAGGAAATGGAAGATATTGCAGCAAGTGAGCGATGCATCCGCCCATGCGATGCCGGGAGTCGCAATTCGGACGTTTGCACTCCGCCAGGTTGCAAATTGTTCAACATATTCGTCCTAGAGAGAAGGTCCGCCGACGAGCGGCTCTCGCGCCGCTCGAACCGCTCAACCGCCCACTCGCACGGAGCACGCATTGTTCATCGGTGACATATTGATTGCGCATGGCCTCGTGACCAAAGCCGATATTGCCGCGGCACTCGACCGCCAAAAGATCGAGGGCGGCCGCCTGGGAGACAACCTGATTGCGCTCGGCAAACTGAAGGCCGCCGACCTCGAGGCCGTGATGCACGGCGTTCCCGCTGCGCCGCGGACCATCGCCGACACCGGACTGGGGCTCGCCGAACTCCTGAACCTGTTGACCAAGGTGATGTACTCGGGCAATGCCGAAACCGCATCGGCCATCGCCGGCGTAATGAAACTGCCGCACCGCATCGTCCAACTCCTAATCGAACAGGCGCAGGAGCGGAAATTCCTCAACGTACTCGGCGCCGCCGGCTCCTATGCGGTGTCGGAATTGCGCTATGCGCTCACCGAAAAGGGCAAGCAGTGGGCGCTCGATGCGCTCGGGCAAAACCAGTACATCGGCCCGGCACCGGTCTCGCTTGCCGCCTACCAGAGCCGCATCATGCACCAGCGCATCACCAACGAGCGTGTCGATCGGGGCGCCGTCGATGCGGCATTCGCCAAGCTCGTGATCTCCGAGAGTTTCGTGCGAGAGATCGGTCCGGCCATCAATTCCGGACGATCGATCCTGCTCTACGGCCCGCCCGGCAACGGCAAGACATCGGTCGCCGAACGGATCGGCGGCATCTATGCCGACGTGATCTACATCCCCTATTGCTTCGATGTGGAAGGCCAGATCATAAAAGTGTTCGATCCCGGCATCCACAAGACGGCCCAGCCCAGTTCCGAAAGCACCATCAAGAAGTCCGCCGTGCGGCGCGAGGATCTCGATCCGCGCTGGATCCCGTGCCGGCGGCCGTTCATCGTGACAGGCGGCGAGCTCACGCTCGAAATGCTGGACTTGAGCTTCAATACGCAGGCCAAGTTCTACGAAGCGCCCCTGCACGTGAAGGCGCTCGGCGGCACATTCGTGATCGACGATTTCGGCCGGCAGATCGTCAGCCCTGAGGCCTTGCTGAACCGCTGGATCGTGCCTCTGGAAAGCCGTGTGGAATACCTGAAGCTGCACACCGGAAAGAGCTTCTCCATTCCCTTCGACGAGCTGGTCATCTTCTCGACCAATCTCGCGCCGCGCGATCTGATGGACCCCGCATTCCTGCGCCGCATCCCCTATAAGCTGGAGATCAAGGGCCCGAGCCCGCAGGAATACCGGCAGATCTTCCGCTCGGTCTCCAAGGCGCTCGGCCTCGAAGCATCAGACGAGGTCATCGACTTCGTCATTGCGGCCCTTCGCGTGCACAATGACTTCCCGCTCGCCAGCTACCAGCCCAAGTTCATCGTCGACCAGGTCCTTGCAACCTGCAAATTCGAAGGCATTCCCGCCCAGTTCAAGCCGGAGTTTCTGGTGACCGCGCTCGGCAATCTGCACACCAAGGACACGCCCGGATTCGGCGTCAGGTCAGGCTCGGCCCAGGCCGCCGCCGCATGAACTGCCGCTGCGAGGACATTGGGCGGCACGGCGCGTTCGAGGCGCCTGCGGAGTGCGAGATGTGCGCTCCGCGGCCGGTTCGGTGATCGGCCCGGCGGTCCGCCCAATCGCCGCCGAAGTTTGTCGCCAAGAAGCAAGGCCGAACATGCCACGCCTGCGCAGCGCCGGGATCCTGATGTACCGCCGCACCGTTGCGGTCGAGGTGTTGCTCGCCCATCCCGGCGGTCCGTTCTGGCGCGGCAAGGACCTCGGCGCCTGGTCGATCCCGAAGGGCGTCTGTGACGCGACGGAGGCGCCCGAGGCCGCGGCCGTGCGGGAATTCGAAGAAGAGCTCGGGGTGCGCCCCGTCGGCTCGCTTCTGCCGCTCGGCGATGCGGTGCAGGCTGGCGGCAAGGTGGTTACCGCCTTCGCGCTCGAGGGCGAGCTCGATTGTTCGCAGATCCGCAGCAACGAATTTGAGATCGAATGGCCACCGAAGAGCGGCCGGCGTGCGAGCTTTCCCGAGGTCGATCGTGCCGAGTGGTTTGCGCTCGATATCGCGCGCGACAAGATCGTGCGCGGGCAGGCCGTGTTTCTCGATCGGCTCGCGGCGGCGTTGGTACCCGATCCCAGATAGCCGCGATGGCGGCTTCGATGACGACAAGGTCGACTTCGAAGACGCATTCGAGAGTGCGCAGGAAAAAGGTGCTCAATTACGGGCTGGAGAGCAACATGGACAGGCTGACAGCCTCCTCTATTATAGAGATAGTCCTTAGAATTGGTGATGAGTTGAATAAAATAGATCAGTTGGTTCGAGATATTACAAATGAAGACGAGCGCAAGGCGCTACTGACTTCCTTGGCGAACGTCATCATCGAATTTGACGCTAGTCTTATTCGCCCTATTGTGCGCAAATACCCTGATTTGGACCCCGACGCGTGAAAAATCACCTTGAAAGCACCCGATCTCGCTGAGACCACGGCCGCGACCGTTCACTCGGCCGGGCTTCCGACCGGCGCGATCACTGCGTGGTCGGGTGCCTCGATGGCGCGCGGCACGCGGCGGGCGGCCGGGCTGAACAGTCGGGCAAATTTCGCAAGATAGAGATAGGTGACCGGGGTCGTGTAGAGCGTCAGGAGCTGGGAGAGAAGCAGCCCGCCGACGACCGCAATCCCCAAGGGGCGGCGCAATTCGGAACCCGCTCCGGCGCCGAGCGCGAGCGGCAGGCTGCCGAGCAGAGCCGCCATCGTCGTCATCATGATCGGCCGAAACCGCAGCATGCAGGCCTCGTAGATCGCCGCCTCCGGCGAGAGATTGCGGCTGCGCTCGCCCTCGAGCGCAAAGTCGATCATCATGATGGCGTTCTTCTTGACGATGCCGACGAGCAGGATGACGCCAATCAAGGCGATCAGCGAGAAGTCGTAGTGCAGCACCATCAGCGCGACGAAGGCGCCGACGCCCGCCGACGGCAGCGTCGACAGGATGGTGATCGGGTGCACGAAGCTCTCGTACAGAATGCCGAGCACGATATAGACGGCGATGATGGCGGCAGCGATCAGATAGGGCTGGTTGGCAAGCGATGATTCGAAAACCTTCGCCGAGCCTTGAAAGCGCGCCGTGAGGGTCGCGGGCTTCGTCATCGACCGCTCCATCGTGCCGATGGCGGCGAGCGCGTCGCCGAGCGAACGTCCCGGAGCGAGATTGAAGGACAGGGTCACCGACGGAAACTGATCCTGATGATTGATGGTGAGCGGCGTGACCGAGCTTTCGAGCCGGGTCAGGGCGGAGAGCGGCACCATCTGGCCGCTCGTTGCGGAGCGCACGTAGAGGCGGTCGAGTGCCGAGGCATCTTCCTGATAGCGGGGTTCGAGCTCGAGGATCACGTGATGCTGGTCGAGCTCGCCGAAGATCGTGGCGACCTGGCGCTGCCCGAACGCATCATAGAGCGTGTCATCGACCGTCTGCGGCGTGATGCCGAGCCGTCCGAGCGCGTCACGATCGATCTTGAGGAGCATGCGCGGCGCGCTCGCCTGCAGATCGCCGGTGACGTCCTGCAGCTCGGGCAGTGCCGAGAGTCGCTGCAGGATGATCGGAGCCCATTTGAAGAGCTCGCCGACGTCCGGGTCCTGCAGGGTGTATTGATATTGCGTCTTGCTGATCCGCGCCCCGATTTGCACGTCCTGCCGCGGCTGGCCGAAGAGCGCGATGCCTGGCACCCGCCTCGCGGCCTTGCGCAGGCGGGCGAGCACATCAGTGGCGCTCGCCCGGCGCTGGCTGAACGGTTTCAGGTCGATCATCATCCGGCCGGTGTTCACCGTCGGATTGGCGCCCACCCAATAGTAGACGGTGCCGACATCGGGGTCGGCCATCACGATCTTGGCCATCTCGTGCACGCGCGCGACCATGGCCGAATACGAAATGTCCTGCGCCGCTTCGGTGGTACCGGTGATCGTGCCGTTGTCCTGCTGCGGGAAGAACCCCTTGGGAATGACGACGTAGAGGTAGCAGGTCGCGGCCAACGTGCCGAGCATCACGGCCACCATGAAGAGTCGGTGCCGCAGCGCCCAGGCCAATCCCGTGGCGTAGCGGCGCAACGCCCCGTCGAACGCCGCTTCCAGGGCCGCATCGATGCGCCCCTTGCGCTGATGGCCGGTCGTGTGCAGCAGCTGTCCGCACATCATCGGGGTGAGCGACAGCGACACGAGGCCCGACATCAGGATGGCGACGCTCGCCGTCACCGCGAACTCGCGGAACAACCGGCCGATGAGGCCGCCCATCAGCAGGAGCGGGATGAAGACGGCCGTCAGCGACAGCGTCATCGCCAGGATCGTGAAGCCGACCTCGCGCGCCCCCTTCAACGCGGCCGCAAGCGGGCGCTCGCCGGCCTCGGTATGGCGCACGATGTTCTCCACCATGACGATCGCGTCATCGATGATGAACCCGACCGAGATGGTCAGCGCCATCAAGGACACATTGTCGATGGTGTAGCCGAGGAGCAGCATGACCGCGCAGGTGCTCAGAAGCGAGATCGGAATGGTGATGCTCGGGATCAGCGTGACGCTGGCGCGGCGCAGAAACAGGAACACGACCAGCACGACGAGGCCGACGCTGATCGCCATGGTGAACTGCACGTCGGAAACGGAGGTGCGGATGGTCTGGGTGCGATCGCCGAGCACGTCGACCTTGATCGAGGGCGGCAGATTGCGCTGCAGCTCGACGAGCGCCTGTTTGACCAGCACGACGGTCTGATTGATGTTGTAGCCGGGCTGCTTGTGGACATCGATGATGACGGCCCGCCGACCGCCGAGCCATGCCGCCTGGCGGATGTCCTCAACCCCGTCAAGCGCCGTGCCGATGTCGCCCACCCTGACGGGCGCGCCGTTGCGGTAGGCGACGATGACCGAGTTGAAGGTCGCAGCATCGAACAGCTGATCGGTCGCATCGAGCGTCAGCGACTGTTTGGGGCCGTCGAGCGTGCCCTTCGGGGCATTGACCGTCGCGGTTGCGAGGGCCGAACGCACGTCCTCCAGGCTGAGCCCCAGCGCGCTGACGGCGGTCGGGTTGACCTGGACGCGAATGGCGGGCTTCTGCTCGCCGTGGAAGTCGACAACGCCCACCCCCGTCACCCGCGACAGCTGCACGGCGAGGTAGTTCTCGACGTAGTCGTCGACCGTCGAGATCGGCAGGTCGTCCGAGGTGACGGCAATCGACATCAGCTGCGCGTCGGCCGGGTTGACCTTTTCGTAGGTCGGCGGATTGGGCAGGTTCTTGGGCAATTGCCCGCCGGCGGCATTGATCGCGGTCTGCACGTCCTGTGCTGCGGCATCGATGCTGCGGCCGAGATCGAACTCGACCTGAATGGCGGTGCGGCCGAGCGAGCTTGCCGAGCTGATCGAGGTCACGCCGGAGATCAGGGCAAGCTGGCGTTCGAGCGGAGCGGCAACCGAGGTCGCCATGGTCTCGGCGCTGGCGCCGGGTAGAAGAGCGAGGACCTGGATCGTCGGAATATCGACCTGCGGCACCCCCGCGATCGGCAGCACGAGGTACGCCACGAGCCCAAGGAGTGCCACGCCCACTGTCAGCAGGGTCGTGGCGATCGGTCGGACGATGAAGGGCGCCGAAACGTTCATTCCTGCTTGCTTCGACCCTCTCAGTCCGCCGCGCGCGGGGCAGCCGACTGCACGACCTCGACGAGCGTCCCCGCCTTAATCCTGTATTGCCCGTCGGTCACCACCTTTTCGCCGGGCGAAAGCCCCTCGGCGATGACGGCAACCCGCTGGTTGGAAAAGTCGACCTTCACCGGCCGCTTCTCGACCACACTCGAGGCGTCGATGATGAAGGCGTAGGTTCCCTCCGAGCCCCGCAGCACCGCGGTCGGCGGCACGGTCACGGCGTTGCGGCGCACATCGAGCTCGATGCGCACATTCACGAACTGACCCGGCCACAAGGCTTCGTCGGTGTTTTCGAAGGTTGCCTTGCAGACGACCGTCGCGGTGGCGACATTGATCTGGTTGTCGATCACTGCAAGCTTTCCGGTGGCGAGCTTCTTGTCGTTGCGGTCCTGGGCGATGATGCGGACGTCGCCGAGCTTCATGCGGGCGCGGACCCGCGACAGCGCATCGGCCGGAAGGGCGAAGCTGACCGAGACCGGATGGATCTGGTTGATCATGACGATGCCGGTCGCGCTGTTGCCCCGCACGATATTGCCGGCATCGACCAGCCGCGTGCCGGTGCGCCCGTCAAGCGGCGATCGGATGCGGCTGTAGTTGAGCTGGACCTGGGCGGCATCGATCGCGGCCTGGTCGGCCTTGGTGCTCGCTTCGAGCTGGGCCACCTGGGCGCGGGCCGTATCGAGCTGCTGGGTCGTGCCGGCACCGGTCGTGACGAGCCTTTGCGCCCTTTCGAGATCGAGGCGCGCATTGTTCAATTGTGCCTGATCCTTGAGCTTCATCGACTGGGCCTGGGCGAGCGCAGCTTCGAACGGCTGCGGGTCGAGCTCGACCAGGACGTCGCCGGCATGCACGTCCTCGCCCTCGCCGAAATTCAGCCTCACGATCTGGCCATCGACGCGGCTCGTGAGGAGCACGCTGTTGAACGCCTGGACCGTGCCCAGGGCGCTCAGATCGATCTCCACATCGCCACGCCCGACCTCGCCCGCCATCACCGGCACCGCCGGGCCCTGATCCTTTGCTGCGGCCGACGCCTGGGCCCCGCCCGGGGCGGGCGGGCGCCCGAACTCCAGCCATGCCGCGCCCGCAGCAGCGCCCAGCACCAAGACGGCGAAGACGACTCGCGAGCCCATGGAGATCGCAACATTCCTTTCGTTTCGGACCGGGCGCGGCTGGGGACACGCGCCGCGTCGGACCGCAAGATCGGTTTCTGCTGCCGGGCAGCTTGCCGACCATAGAACATTTCAGGGGCGGAAAATATCCGGCACGAGCGATGCAGAGCCGCCGCGCGTGCGCGACAGCTATTTCGCTGCCAGCCGTTTGTTGACGGCGTCCGTGAGGTCAGCGGGCAGATAGGGCTTTTGCAACACCGCGGCGCCGTCGACGAAGAGGGCTCTCGTGCCGTCCGTCACATTGCCGCCCGTGGTATACAGCACCTTGAGACCGGGGCGGTGCTTGAGCGCTTCCTGCGCGACCTCAATGCCGCCGTGCTCGGCATCCTTGAGCTGGATGTCAGTGAACAGAAGGTCCACGGCGCCGTCGCCGGTAATGACCGCCAGCGCCTCGGGCAGGTCGGACGCGGTCAGCGTTTGGTGCCCGGCTTCCTGAATGATCGCCTCGGCGAGCACACGGACCTGCTCTTCGTCCTCGACAACAAGCACCATGGCCATGGTGACCTCGACTGGTGGCGGGCTTTGCAGGCAAACTGCAGGTCTCTCGATTGGTTCCGATCGGATCAGGGGGAAGACAATGCCGCCCAGGTCCGGTGATCTCTGACCTGCGGCCGCGGCAGTTCCGAGCGGGGATGCTGATGTGCCATTTTCGCGCATTTCGTGCAAGCTCGGCCGCCGCTTCGCACCATTCCTGCAATCCGTCCGCGGATTGATCGCGCCAACGGGTTTAGGCATTTGAATTGACAGGCACCGGCTCCGCGGGCGACCAGACTGGTCTCGGCCGGGAGCAACGCTCGGCCCTCTTGCGGCGCAAGGTTCATCGGCGTGTCGCGGACGGGCGCAAGAGCGTGGACCGGCACGCCGGCGCAGGGAGAACGCAAGATGCAGCTCGGAATGGTGGGATTGGGTCGCATGGGCGCCAACATCGCACGCCGCCTGATGCGCGCGGGCCACCGGCTCGTGGTCTTCGATCAGATGCCCGAGCCGGTGCGCAAGCTCGGCGAAGAGGGCGGCGAACCGAGCTCCGGCCTCGCCGACCTCGTTGGCAAGCTCGAAAAGCCGCGCGTCGCCTGGGTCATGCTGCCCGCCGGCGACATCACCGATCGGACGGTGAAGGAACTCGCCACCGTGATGGAGGCCGGCGACATCATCATCGACGGCGGTAACTCGTTCTATCAGGACGACATCCGACGTGCCCGGGACCTCAAGCAGAAGGGCATCCGATACGTCGATGTCGGCACCAGCGGCGGGGTGTGGGGCCTTGAACGCGGCTATTGCATGATGATCGGCGGCGACAAGGAGGCGGTCGATCATCTTGACCCGATCTTCGATGCATTGGCGCCGGGGGAAGGGAACATTCCGCCGACGCCCGGGCGCAAATCAAGCGACACGCGGGCCGAGCGCGGCTACATTTATTGCGGCCCGAACGGGGCCGGCCATTTCGTCAAGATGGTCCACAACGGCATCGAATACGGCATCATGCAGGCCTACGCCGAAGGCTTCGAAATCCTGAAGACCGTGGCAAGCGCAAATATCCCGCCGGACCGGCGCTACGAGCTCGACCTGCCGGATGTCGCCGAGGTCTGGCGGCGCGGCAGCGTCATCGGCTCATGGCTTCTCGATCTGACCGCCATGGCGCTCGCCGAGGATCCGCAGCTTGCCAATTATTCCGGTTTCGTCGAGGATTCCGGCGAGGGGCGCTGGACCATCAACGCCGCCATCGAGGAGGCGGTGCCGGCCGAGGTGCTGACGGCCGCACTTTACGCCCGCTTCCGCTCGCGCCAGCAGCATACATTTGCCGACAAGCTGCTGTCGGCCATGCGCCAGAAGTTCGGCGGCCACGTCGAGCCGAAATCGGCCGCCCCGCATGCCTGAGACCGCCCCGCCCCCCGATCCCTGCGCCCTTGTGATTTTCGGGGCTGCCGGCGACCTCACCAAGCGCCTGCTCGTGCCGGCGCTCTACCATCTGCGCCAAGCAAAGTTGCTGCCCTCCGAGCTCACCCTGATCGGGATCGCGCGCCAGGAGATGACGACGGAAGCATTCCGCGCCGAATTCGGCGCCGCGCTTCGCCAGTTCGAGACGGTCGCCGTGGACCAGAATGATTGGCAGTGGGTCGCCGACCGCGCGCACTATCTCGCCGGCACTTTCGAAGACCCGGACACCTACGCCAAACTCGAACAGCTGCTGGCCCGGACTCAGGCGCAGCGTGCCGGCTCGCGCAATTGTCTCTTCTATCTGGCGACGCCGCCGCAAGCGTTCGCCGTCGTCGTCCACCGGCTGAGCGAAGCCGGCCTTACGCATGAAGAGCCGGGAAGCTGGCGCCGGATCATCATCGAGAAGCCGTTCGGCACCGATCTTGCGTCGGCTCAGGCGCTCAACCGCGACATCCTGAGCGTGCTGGCCGAAACCCAGGTCTATCGGATCGATCACTATCTCGGCAAGGAAACCGTCCAGAACATCATGGTGTTCCGCTTCGGCAACGGCATCTTCGAGCCGCTGTGGGACCGCGACCATATCGATCATGTGCAGATCACCGTGGCCGAAACCGTCGGCGTCGAGGCGCGCGGCCGGTTCTATGACCAGACCGGGGCGCTGCGCGACATGGTGCCGAACCACCTGTGCCAGCTTCTGGCGCTCACCGCCATGGAGCCGCCGACCTGCTTTGGCGCCGACGACGTGCGCACCGAAAAGACGAAAGTCCTCGATGCGCTGCATCGCCTGCGCCCGCAGGACGTGGCCACGAGCGTCGTTCGCGGACAGTATGGCGCAGGCCTCGTCAACGGCGCCAAGATCGAGGCCTACCGGCAGTCCTCGAACGTCGCCCCCGACTCGGCGACGGCAACCTATGTGGCGCTGAAGCTGACGATCGACAACTGGCGCTGGGCGGGCGTGCCGTTCTATCTGCGCACCGGCAAGGCGCTCGCCAAGCGCCGCACCGAGGTCGCCATCCAGTTCAAGCGCGCGCCGCTTGCGCTGTTTCGCGACACTCCGGTCGAACGGCTCATCCCCAACGACCTTGTTCTGCACATTCAGCCGGAGGAGGGGGCGACGCTGCAGTTCAGCGCCAAGGTCCCTGGTCCCGTCGTGCGCATCGGTGGGGTCGAGATGAAGTTCCACTACGAGGATTATTTCAAGGCCGCGCCGAGCACCGGCTACGAGACGCTCATCTACGATTGCATGTTGGGTGATGCCACGCTGTTCCAGCGCGCCGATACGATCGAGGCGGGGTGGCGCGTGGTCCAGCCGATCCTCGATGCCTGGCAACAGGACGGCGGCGCCGACCTGCCCATCTATCGCGCCGGCACGGAAGGCCCCAAAGAAGCGGAGGCCTTGCTGGCGCGCGATCATCGTCACTGGCGCCCGATTGCCGACCCGGGCGAGGTGACCTCATGACCGGCGCGCCAGCAATCCGCTCCATCGTCGCCGCCGATCCCGAGGCGCTGGCGTTGAGCGCAGCGGACTGGCTTGCTGCCGCGGCCGCGGCGAAGCAGGACGTCTTCGCCGTCTCCCTTGCCGGAGGCAGGACGCCTCGCCGTCTCTACGAGTTGCTGGCCTCGGCGCCCTACGCCGAGGGCTTTCCGTGGTGGCGCACCCATTGGTTCTTCGGCGACGAGCGGTTCGTCGCGCCTGACGACGAGCTCAGCAATTTTCGCATGGTGCGCGAAGCCTTGTTTTCACGCGCGCCGGTCCCGGCCGGCAACATCCACGCCGTTCCGACGCAGGGCCTGACGCCCGAGGCGGCCGCGCGCGCCTACGAAGAGGAACTGAAGTCCTTCTATGGCGCCGACCGCTTCGATCCGGCGCGTCCGCTGTTCGATGCCTGCCTGCTCGGCCTCGGGCCGGACGGCCATACGGCCTCGCTCTTTCCCGGCAGCGCGGCGCTCGAGGAGCGCGAGCACTGGGTGGCCGCCGTCGTCGGCAGCAAGCCGGAAGTGCGGATCACGCTGACCCGGCCCGCCCTGGAGAGCACCAGCGGGCTCGCCTTCCTCGTCGAGGGGCGGGAAAAGCGCGCCATCCTCGGCCGCCTCCTCGAAGGCGATCCGGCGCTGCCGGCAGCGCACCTGCGCCCGACCGGGGCGACGCTGCTCTTTGCCGATGCGGCTGCCGCGGGGGCGCCAGGAGGATCAGGCTAAGTTGCCGTTCACGGGTTCGCCAGTGCGACCGACGTGCCTGCGAAAGCAAAACTGACAGGCCGTCAAGGACGTCAGGCGATGGCCTGCAGCCTCGGACTGAGCGCTGCCAGCAACTCCCTGACCTCGCCCGCGGGCCGCGCCGGGCTGAACAGATAGCCCTGCACCTCGGCGCATCCCTCGCTTCGCAATTCCTCGAGTTGCTCGAAGGTCTCGACGCCCTCGGCGGTGGTTTCAATCCCGAGGCTGTTGCCGATGTCAACGACGGCGCGGACGATGGCACGACATTCCGGATTGCGGAAAAGGTCATGAACAAATGACCGATCGATCTTGATCTTGTCGAACGGGAAGCTGCGCAGATAGCTGAGGGACGAATATCCGGTCCCGAAATCGTCCATGGCGATCTTGACCCCGAGATCCTGAAGCTGGTCGAGGATGGCGCGCGTCGCCTCGCTGTTCTGCAGAAGGACTGACTCGGTAATCTCCAGTTCCAGCCGGCTCGCGGGCAGACCTGATTCGTCGAGCGCCCCGGCAACCGCCTGCACCAGATTGCGGCTCTTGAACTGGGCGGGCGAGAGGTTCACCGAAACCCTCACCTCGGACGGCCATCCGGCGGCCTCGCGGCAGGCGCGGCGGAGCACCCATTCGCCCAACGGCGTGATCAGGCCGATTTCCTCCGCCAGCGGGATGAAGTCGAGAGGGGGCACCATGCCCCTCTCGGGATGATGCCACCGGATAAGTGCCTCAAAGCCCGCCACCCGTCCGGATTTGAGCTGCATGACGGGCTGGTAGTGGAGCTCGAATTCGTCGTTGGCGAGGGCCCGGCGCAGATCAAGCTCGAGCGCCCGACGGGCCTGCATGCGAGCATCCATGTGCGGTTCGAAGAAGCGATACGTCCCCCCGCCATCGGCCTTGGCGCGATAGAGCGCCAGATCGGCGTTCTTCATGAGCTCGCCCGGCTGCGTGCCGTCGCCCGGCGCCATGGCGATGCCGACGCTGATGCCGACGATGACCTGATGGCCTTCGAGCTCGTAGGGAGCTCCGATCGTCTCGATGAGGCGGGTCGCAAGCGCCGTCACATCCTCCGGCTGCCCCACCGCCGTCTGCACGACGCCGAATTCATCCCCGCCCAGCCGGGCGGCAACATCCCCCTCGCGGGTGCAACCGCATAGTCGCATGGTCACGGCCTGCAGGAGCTTGTCGCCGACGGGATGGCCGAGCGTATCGTTGATGCTCTTGAAATGGTCTAGGTCGAGCGTCAGGACCGCAAGAGGCTCGCCTTTTCGGACCCGCGCGAGGCATTCTTCCATCTTCTCGTAGAAAGAGGTCCGATTGGGCAGGTCGGTAAGCGGGTCATGGCGCGCCATGTGCGAGATTTTCGCTTCGTTGCGCCGTCGTTCCGTGATGTCTTCGTGAGTGGCGAGCCACCCGCCACCCGGCATCTCGCGATGCGAAATGGCGATGATCCGCCCATCGGAAAGCTCCTGGACTCTGTCGTCGTCACCTCCCTTGGCCACGACTCTGTCGTGCACGCCGAGATATTGATCCACGATGCTTACGGGAATGAGGCCGCGTGCGGCGCGGTGCTCCACGATCTCGCGCAGCGTCGTGCCTGGCTTCATCAGGTCAGGAGACAGCCCATAGAGGGTCGCGTAGCGCTGATTGCAGACGATGAGCCGCTGGGCGCCATCGAACATGCAAAGGCCTTGCGACATATTGCTCAAGGCTACATCGAAGCGCATGTTTTGGTCGAGCAGATCCTCATTCGCGGACTTGAGCGCCGCGACCATTCGATCCTGCTCGACCTGCAGGCGAGCGATCTGTTCGGCGTTGTATCCGAAGACTTCGAGCGCCCGCGCCATTTCGCCGAGCTCATCGCGGTCCCCCGTGGGGGGGACCGCCACTCCGGCGCCGCTGCCCAGCGAGATCGCCGTCATCGCGCTCGTCATGCGCTGCAACCGCCTCGACAGATTGCGGACGAGGAGAACGCCAAGTCCGAGCAGGAGAGCGAGAGCCGCCAGGCTCACGCCGGCGATTGTCCCGAGAAGCGTACCGCGCGCGGCAAGAAGGTCCTCGACCTCGCTCTGAGCCTTCTGGCGCATTGCATCGAGCAGCATCTGAACGCTTGCATCGATGCGCGCTGCGACCTCGGCGAAGGGACCGTCCAGGATCTGCATTGCCTGGTCCTGCACAAAATTGGATGACAGGTCGAACACCGATGCGGCATGGCGGTGAAAATCGGCCAGGGCGATGGCCAGATCCGCGGTTTTGCCGCGCATCTCCGACGGAACAAGACCCTCCAGCCTCAGGCGGCTCGCCTCGATCTCGCCGCTTAGGCTGTCGAAGGCCGCCCGATAGACCTGCTGACGCTGCAGTTCGATTTCGGCCGGAGCGCGGCTCGCAAGCGCCCGCTGCCGCTCGAACAGGAGCGCCAAGCGAGACGCTTCCTGCACGCCTGCCACGCCGTCCCTGTGCAGCTCTTCGCCCGCCTCCACCATGCGGCCGGAGACGAAGACGGCGGCCGCGATCACGAACAGAAGGGCAAAGGTGGCAACGCCGATCAGCAGGTAAAGTCGCGCGGCAATGGTCGGACGTATGCTTGGCATTACCGCCTCACCCGTCGTTCCTTGATTGCTTGGGAAATTTGCCGAACTTCGCCACGGCATCGATGACGCGGCGGACCTCCTGCGTCTCCGGACCGAGCGTTACGAGGATGAGCGGCTGCACGATCTCGACATCGGTGGCGAGCCTGACGACCGACGCGTCGATGCTCGCGGCGGCGACAATCCCGATGGCGCCGGGAACCTGCGCCACAACCTTGGCAATCTGGGTCGCGTTGGTCATGGCGCGCGCGTCCTTCGACACGCTGTCCCCGTTCAGGAGCCTGCCTTCGACCATCGTGCGCAGGCCATCACCCGGCTGTGCGGTCACAACCATGATCGGCAGGTCAGGCCCGCCGACCTCCCGCCAGTTCTGGACCTTTCCGGAAAGGACGTCGGCCAGCTGAGCGCCCGACAGCGACTTGACCGAGTTGCTCGGATGGACGGCGAAGGCCACGCGGGCCTCGCCGACGGCATGGGCGTTCAGCCGGCCTGGACTGATCAGGTCTGCCGACTTCTCGTTAACTTTATTGACCTCGAGCTCGAGCGAAGCAGAGATCATCGCAATCTGCGCCTTTCCGGACAGCAGATCCGCGAGACCGCGCTGTGAGCCGTTGCCGACAATTTCGAGCTGTTGGCCCGAAGCCGCTTCAATCTCCGCCTTGTTCGGCAGGACGAGCATGTTCATCACCGTCGTCGAGCCATGCAGGGAAATCGGCTCTGCGCTCGCCGCCCAGGAGAACAGGGTTCCAATGACGAGAATTGCCAATGAAAAGATGCGGCTCATGTCCCGTTCCGTCGCGTCATCCGTCAAGCGAATTCGGGGCGAAATCGGAAAGAATCATTTCCTTCTTGGTCGTTCCTGACTCGCGCCGGGCGACGAAGTTAATGGTCAGTCATCTATAAAGTACGAACATTTGTGAACAAATTATCCGTCAGTGGAATTGAGGTTAATACCTGCCCAGTCTCGGGAATCGTCGACCTCGAATCCGCGCTCTTCGCAGCGATGCGCGGCATGGGAACGCACGGCCCATTCATCGGCTCGCAAAGATTCCGCTAGCGATCCTGCTGGTCAACGGCTTCGGCGCGACCCCGCTGGGCGAGCTCTACCTCCTCTACAACGAGGCGCACAGAGTCCTCGAAAGCGCCGCTGTCAAGCCCGCGCGATCGCTCGTCGGCTCCTATGTGACGTCGCTCGACATGGCCGGCGCCTCGATCACGCTGTCGCTGATCGAGGGCGATCAGGCCCGACTGTGGGACGCCCCGGTGCACACGGCGGCCCTGCGCCGGGGCATGTGAGCGTCAGCCTGGCACGGCAGCGCCTGCACCCGTTGAACCTCGCCGATCGCCGATGCATTGTCCGCCTCGGGGTGCGGGCATGTCGAGAGGTACGGGGCGATGGCGATGAACAAGACGATAGAGACGCTCGGCCGGCGTCTGCGGCTCGGCGTCATCGGCGGCGGTCCGGGCTCCTTCATCGGCGAGGTGCATCGCACCGCCGCCCGTCTCGATGACAACTTCGAGATCGTTGCCGGAGTGCTGTCGTCTGACGCCGGGCGGTCGCGTGCCGCCGGGCGCGCCATCGGCCTTGCCGCCGAGCGCGCGTACGGCGGGCCCGACGAGATGTTCGAGGCCGAAGCGCAACGGCCGGATGGCATCGAGGTCGTCGCGATCATGACCCCGAACGACAGCCACCATCCCCTGTGCGCCCAAGCCCTCGCCCGCAAGCTCGATGTGATCTGCGACAAGCCGCTGACGAGGAGCCTCGCCGATGCGCTCGACCTCGTGGCGCGCGTGCGCGAAGCAGGCGTCGTGTTCTGCAACACGTTCAACTACGCGGCCTTCCCGATGGTTCGCCAGGCCCGCGCCATGGCCCGCGCCGGCGATCTCGGCGACATCCGCATGGTGCATGTCGAATATGTCCAGGGCCACAATGCCGGGCTCACCCCGGGCGAGCGCGCCGAGGAGGCCCTGAACTGGCACTTTCGGTCCGACAAGAGCGGCCCTTCGCTCATACTTGCCGATATCGGCAGCCACGCCCATCACATGGCGAGTTTCGTGACGGGCCTCGGCTTCGACAAGGTCTGCGCCGACGTACGCACCACGGTGCCGGGGCGCAATTCGCACGATTATGCCGGCATTCTGTTCGAGCTCGCCAACGGCGCCCCGGGCATGATCTGGGTGACGCAGGCGGCGGCGGGCGCGGTGCATGGCCTGCATTTTCGGGTTTTTGGCGCCAAGGCCGGGCTCGAATGGTTCCAGGAAGAGCCGAACCGCCTCATCGTCACCCGCCTCGGCGAGCCGGCGCTGACGCTGGAACGGGGCGGGCCCGGATTGAAAGCCGAAGCGCGTCGCGCGGAACGCACCGGCATCGGCCATCCGGAAGGCTATCAGGAAGCCTTCGCGGCGCTCTACGCCGACGTCGCCGAGGCCATCGTCGCACGACGGACGGGACGGGCCGCCAATCCGCCGGCGCTCGATTTCCCGACCGTCGAGGACGGCGCGCGCACGATGAAATTCATCGAGGCCGCGCTTGTTTCGACGCGCTCCGGCGGATGGGTCGACTGCCGCCTGTCATTATAGACTGGACTCCCTCTCCCGCCCGCGGGGAGAGGGGATTTCAGAGCACGTCAGGCCTTGCCGATTGGGAGTGGAGGCCGCCGGGCTCGGCCACGCCGCTCAGCGCGATGCCTGCGACCTCCGGGTCAAAGCTCCTGGCCGCATCGGCGAGCGAGATGACGCCGACGAGCCGCTTGTTGCGGTCGACCACGGGCAGGCGGCGGATCTTCTGATCGCCCATGTTCATGACGACCTGATCGATGGCCTCATCCTCGAAGCAATACTTGACGTCGGCAGTCATGACGTCACGGATTTGGTCATCCGCATTCTTCCCACGGGCGACCCCGCGCACGAGGATGTCGCGGTCGGTGATCATGCCGACGAGGCGGTCGTTCTCGCCGACCGGCAGCAGGAAGCCGATGTCCTCGTCGGCCATGAGCTTGGCGACTTCGCGGATGGTCTCGTCCGGATTGGCGATGTGAACGTCGCGAGTCATTGCCTCATGAACCAGCATGGCGAGCCTCCTTTATGCGGTGAGCGAGCCAATGAATGCAACCGACCGGATGCCGCGGTTGTTCCGCGTCGATTCCCTTGCTATTCGGAGTCGAGGTGCGCCCATTCCGGATGTCACGCGGCGCTCTGGGCGGCCGAGAGGTCAGCGTTGTTCTGCGGCCATTGGCGGCGCACCTCCTCGGGCAGAGCGTTGCGCACATGCGCCACCTGGCCCGGATCGACGAAGTGGTTGAGAACCTGGAACACGGCGAGGGCCGCATCGCCGGGATCAACAGGTTTCATATCGGCGAGCCCGTCGGCAACAACCGCCTGAAACTCGTCGAGCGAACGCCACTTCCGTCGCTCGGCGCCCGGGTGCCACTGATCGTAGTAGAGACCACGCACCAGAAGCGGCAGTTGGGCGCCGAGATGGGCAGCCAAGTCGACCGGGATTCTGTCGCGAAGGGTTCGCAGGACCGCGCCAAGAATGTGCCAGGCGGCCCGCCGCTCACACCCTAGCCTGTCCATGATCTCGTCGAGCCAAACATGTGTCGTCTGCAAGGTCTTGTCGAAAACGTCGAGTCCGCTCGCGCTCATCGTCGCCTCCGCCATCGTGGACTGCCGGACCAATTTTCCCGTAAACGGCCGGCATGCGTGACGGTTCCCGCAAGTGGTCTTTGCCGAGCACTCGGGGATGGTCTCCATCATGCCGCATTCGCGCGCCAAGCACGCGCGCGACTTGCTGACGCAAGGGCGAGCGTAAAAGCGTACTCAGCCTGAGCTTAGCGGCATCCGGCGATGATCGCGCGGCGCTCCGCAGTGGAATACTCGATGACGATGATTATCCGGCGATTGAAAAACGCGCTGCAATCAGGAAAAACGCGCTGCAATCAGGAAAGAGGTGGTACGCCGGATGGTTGCAAGTACCTGGGCGAGCAAAACGATGACAGATGTTGCCGAGCGATGCCTGACTTGGCAGGGTTGAATTCCCTCCGATTCTATCGAGCTAGGCTGCAAACCCCTGTCGGAATCGGTGAGCCGGAAGGAACGAGGAGGGCTCATGGCTGAGGCACTCGCAGTCGAGCGGCTTCCGCGTTCGGCTCTCGCCGGCGGAGCGGCCCTGTTGCTTGTCGGTGCGGGATGGACCGGCTTTCTCGCGGCCGATTGGGCCTTGGCCATTCTCGCTGGCCTCCTCGGCGCGGCAGGCCTCGCGCTCGTGCGAGCAGCATCGAGCGGGCGGCTGCCAAGCCTGACGCAAGCCCTTCTCGATGCCGTCGTGATCGCCATCTTCGCTGCCGCGCGCGACGACACGCAGCGGATCTGGCAGGTCCCGGAACAATGGGTGGAGGTCCCCCGCCTGACCCCCGGCGGCGTGCTGCTCGCAATCGTTCTCTACTTCGTCAGCGCCCTTGCGATCCAGGCGCGGGCCTACCGGCATCTCGCCGCGCGCGAATCCCTGTCGATTCTGCTGACGCCGTTTCTGTTCAACCTCCTGCTGTTGCTCGGCTCCGACGTGCTGATGCCGCGGCTGGGCTGGCAGGCGACCCTGAAAATCGACCTCGACGACGTCTGGCGCGCGGCGGTCGGGCGTACCTTGGTCCTCATCGTGTTCGGTGAGGTCCTTGCCGCGACGCTCAGCCTCGTTTCGTGGGGGCGCGTGTCGCGCGACCTTCGGCTGCACGGGCTCATCATCATCGGCGCGATTCATGCCGCCCTGACGCCGGCCATTGCCGACCTCCCGCAAGACATTGCCGATCCGCTTCTGCAGGCCATGGTGGCGATTGTCTCCGGCGCGCTCTCGCAGGCAGGCCTGTGGGCGATCGTCTACGTGATGACGGGCCTGATCATCGACGTGTTGCGCGGCAATCCGCCGACCTTCGCCGCCTCGGCGATGCGCTGGAAGAGCGGCCTCGTCAAAGGCGCCATTTACGGCGGCGTGTTCGTCGTGCTGGTCCTCGCCATCGGGGCGGTCCTCCGGACGCCCGCCCTCGTGCAATGGGCGGCTCACAATCTCGTGCTGTCCGCCGCGATCGCGGGCGCGCTCGTCTTTCCGCTGACGCAAACGATTGTTGGCAGCGCCGACGAGACGCCGCCGTTTCTAGGCCGATTGATCGACAGCTATCGCCATCCCCGGTCCTACCTGCGCGGGGTGGTGGTCGGCCTCGGTGCCGTGACGGCGCTGTCCTCGGATTTGCGTCACGCCGACGGGTTGAGCCGCTTTCTCGCGCTGTTTGCGATCGGCGCCATCGCCTATGCCGGCGTCGACCTTGCCTTCGACTTCGCAAACATCGTGCGCGGCCACCGCACCAAGCTGCAGACGTGGCGCCTATACGCCCTCGGCGTTTTGCTCGGCGGTCTCGTCGCCGGCGCGCTCGGGTGGTATTTCGATGCCGCGCAGATCGCGGTCGTGGCCGACAGGTTCTGGGCCTATGCCGACCTCAACTACCAGGCTTCCGGCCGCGACGTCAGTCATTTCGTCAACTATGCCCTGTTCAACAAATGGGGTGCGGTAGATCTTGGCAACGTCGGTGGCGGCGTGCGTCTGTTCTACACCCAATCGCTGTCCGGCGTGATCAACTGGTCGATTGCCGCACCATTGTTCAGCATCAACTACTTCCTGCTCGATGCGTTGCTGCAGCGAAACCTCGGACCGGTGAAGAAGCTCTTGAGCAGCGAGGGCATCGACGGACTGGTGGAGCAGGCCGTCCGCGTGATGCGCTGGGGATTGTGGATGGCGCCGGTCATCAACTCCTTCCTGCGCATGGCGCCCGATCCGTCCTGGTACAACCAGGATGGCGCGGTGCGCACCGTCGCGGCGACGATTGCCGATGCCGTCATGCCCGCCGGCGATTTCCGCGGCTGGAGCCTCGCCATCTTCACCGGCCTCCTCGCCTACGACTGGCTGCGGGTTCTGATCTGGTTCGACCACATGGGGCTGCGCGTGGCGACGCTCGTCAACCTGACCTTTCTCGGCGGCGATCGTGCCGACGAGCGGGCGGCGCGATTTGTAGGACATCCGGCCCGCACCCGCTTCATCCCGGACGGCATTCGGCGCTTTGCCACCTGGGCGCCACTGCTCATCCCGTTCTATATTCCGCGCGGGTCGGAATGGGATGCCGCCTGGAACGGCGCCGAACATATTCGTGCCGCCGCCCCTCCTATCGCAACGCCGGTCGTCAGCATTCTCGCCGCCTATGCCGTGGCGGCATTCCTCGCATGCCTCGCGGCGGTGAGGATCGCCAAAAACTGGGACCGGCGTCGCCCGGCCGCGCCACCGCGGCTGGCGGGGGTCCCGGCCGCCCTCGCGCAGGGACCCGAACAATTCAGTCTCTCCAACGGCCTCATGGGGCTCGCGCTCACGCCTGACGGGTGCGGCTACACGCGTCTCTACAACACGGCGCGCAAAGGCAATCCGATCGACATCACCCGCCGCCCGACGGATCGGCTGCAACTTCGCGGCCCCTTCTTCTACGTGAGCGAGGAGGGCGGGCAGAACGCCTGGAGCATCGGCTACGAGCCGATGCATGTCGCCTCCTCCGACTACGCGATGACACAGCCAAGGCCCGATTGCGTTCGGCTCCGCAACGAGGCCGCCGGCATCCGCGCCGAGGCGGAGGTGAGTCTGAGGGAAAACACGTGCGTCGTCTTCTGGCGCATTCGCCTGCGCAATGAGACCGACCGGCCGCGCCGGCTCACGCTGACGAGCTTTTGCGAGCTTGCCGTCAACGAACCCGGCGCCTACGTCCGCGATCCCGACTTCAATGCGATGCATGTCGAGACCTTGTTCGTGAGGTCCCTGAACGCGATCTTCGCCCGCAACCGCCTGCTGCGCGACGCGGCGCGCCAGCAGGAGAAGCGGCGGATGTCGCGCGAGGTCTCGTTCCATGCGGTGCGCACGCAGGGCGCGGCGGCGCGCTTGGCAGGCTACGAGGACTCGCGGACGCGGTTCATCGGCGAGGGCGATCTGCGCCGGCCGCAAGGCCTTCAGGAGGGCCGGGCACGCCGGCTCGAGGATGAAGGTCTGCTGTACAGTTTCGATCCCGCGGCTTGCCTCCATGTCGAAATCGAGCTTGCGGCCCATGCGGCGGGCGAGGTCCTCTTCATCGAGGGGCATGCTGCCGATGAATTCGCCGCGGCGCGGCTCATCGCCAAATACGCCTTACTCGAAGCGCCCTCCGAAGCTGCCCTTCGGGGCGTGCTGGAACGGGTTCGCAAGCTTGATCCTCTGCCTGCCCTGCCCGCGTCGACCTGGCCCTTTGCCTTCTCCGATACGGGAGCCGAGGTCGGCCTGACGCAACGCACGCCGCGTCCGTGGGCGCATCCGCTGGCCAATCCCGTCGGCTACGGCGTCATCGTCTCGAACGAGGGCGAGATCCATTCCTTCGCCGGCAACGAGCGGCAAAACGCGCTGACGCCCTACCGTTTCGAATCCGTTGCTGCCTCTCTGCCGGGTCAGCTTGTCTATGTCGTCGACCTGGAGAGCGGCGAGGTTGACACCCCCGGCTTCGTCCCCTTCCGGCGCGCCGACGCCGAGCACCGCGTCCTCTACGGCCTCGGCGCGGTGACCCTGCACAAGATGAGGGGCCAGACGGAGCTCGAACTCACCGTTTTCGTCCTGCCCGATGCTCCCGCCGATGTGCGGTTGTTGACCGTGCGAAACCACGCCGACGTCGCAAGAAGGTTCCGGGTCGTGCCGTATCTCGATATCGTGCTCGACGAAAGTCCGGCCGAAAGCAGAGGCCACATCGAGGTGGTTCGCGACGAAGCCACTGAAACCCTGCTCTATGCCAATTGGGGCAACGATTTCCGCAAGGGCGTTGCCTTCGCCGCCACGAGCCTCAACGGCGCGGCCTCCGAGACGGTCAGAACCCGATTCGTCGGCGGCAGGGGCCGCGACCTCACCAACCCCTACATGGTCGAGACCGGAATGGCCGATCCGTCGCGCAAGGACGACGGCCGTCGGGTTGCGGCGTTTTCGGGCCTCGTCGAGGTGCCGCCGCATGGCCAAGCCGAGGTCGTCGTTGTCCTCGGCCAGATGCCGACGCATGGGGATGCGATCGTGACGGCGGCGCGGCTGCGCGATCCGGCCACCGCGCGCTCCGAGCTGCAGGCGACGCGGGCATGGTGGGGGGAGCGCCTGAGCGCGGTGCAGGTCGAGACCAATGATCCTGCCTTCGACCGCATGGTCAATCATTGGCTGCCCTACCAGGTCCTGGCCTCGCGCCTGTGGGGCCGCACCGGACCCAACCAGCGGGGCGGCGCCTTCGGCTTCCGCGATCAGCTGCAGGACGTGCTGCCGCTCGTCTTCTTCGACGCGACGCTGGCGCGCCAGCAGATCGTGCTGCACGCAAGCCAGCAGTTCCTTGAAGGCGATGTCCTCAAATGGTGGCACACGGCGCCCGACGGGCGCACCGGACTTGGCCAGCGAACGCGGGCCTCCGATCCGCACCTGTGGCTGCCCTACGTGCTCGCACGCTATGTGGCAGCCACCGGCGACATGTCGGTCCTCGACGAGAGGGTCGCCTATCTCGAAGGACCGCCGGTACCGGAGGGCACCGACACGTTCGTGTTCGCGCCGCGCCCGTCGAGAGAGATCGGCAGCGTCTACCAGCATTGCATTCGGGCAATCGAATATACGCTCCAGCGCATGGGTGGCCACGGCCTGCCTCTGCTGGGCGCGGGCGATTGGAACGACGGCCTCGATCTGGCTGGTTTCCGTGGCCGTGGCGAGAGCGTGTGGTTGGCGTTTTTCCTGCACGACATCTTGACGCGGTTCAGCGCAATCGTTCGTGTGAAGGAAGGCGATTCGGCCGCCCATCGCTACCTCGGCGAGGCGGAGAGGCTGGCGCAGGCGTCCGAGAGCGCCTGGATGGGGGACCATTATGCGCTCGTTTTCCACGACAGCGGTGTGCCGCTTGACCCGGCAAGCGCCATGACCTCGGCGTGGCCTGCCCTCTCCGGCGCGGTCGACTTCCAGCGCGGCCTGGCGGCCCTCGAGCAAGGCCTGGCGCATCTCGAAAAGGAGAACCGCATCCTTTTGCTGACGCCGCCTTACGATGAGAACTCCAGGCCATATCCCGGTCGCATCGCCGACTACCCGCCGGGCGTGCGCGAAAACGGCGGACAGTATTCCCATGGCGCATCGTGGGCGGTCGACGCCTACATGCATTTGTCCGACATGGCGCGCGGGCAAGGCGACCCGGCGCTGGCAGCAAGGCTGGCGGCCCGGGCCTTCACCTGCTGGAGGAAGATTTCGCCGCTCGGCAAAACGGAGGGAGATGAGCTTGCCGTGTATGGAATCGCACCGCATCAACAGCCGGCCGACATTTATGATGGTTTCGGTCATGGCGGCCGGGGTGGGTGGAGCTGGTACACCGGCTCAGCTGCCCGGATGCTGTCGGCAGCCTATGCGGTGTTAGGAATAAATATGGAAAATGGTGCGATGATCGTGCCCGACACTCTCTTTGAACCGAAAGGGGAGCTGGTCGTGAAAACCCTCCGCCTCAAGGAGCAGACTCACAGCGCACCGGAGGACGTAAGCAACGCCGGCCTGCAAAGCCGCTTCGCATAGACTGCGTCGCTCCCCTTGGCCTGCGCTGCGGGCCGCTTCCCATGAGAGAGGATGTGAATGACGATACCGGTGGACCGCCGCGCCGTGCTCATGGCGCTGGCAGCCTCAACGGCAGCGGGACTGGTGGCAACGGGCGGTTCGGATGCTCTGGCCGCCGCCGAACTCAAGCTGGGGGCGCCCGAGACATTTTCGTTCGATGCGTTGCGGCAGATGGCCAAGCGCATGGCGGCAGAGCCGTATGTCGGCCCAGGCCGTCCGGCACCCGACATCGTCAGCAAGATCGACTACGAGGCGTGGGGCAAGATCCATTTCAACAACGAGCACGCCGTGTTTGCCGACGGGCCGGAGCGCTTTCCCATCACCTTCTTTCATCTCGGGATGTTCTTCCAGAAGGCGGTGAAGCTCTACCTCGTCGAGGACGCTGAGGCGCGCGAGATCATCTACAATCAGACCTATTTCGACATGCCGGCCGATTCGATTGCACGCAAAGTGCCGGAAGGGGCGGGCTTTGCCGGCCTGCGCTTCCAGGAGGCTCGCGACGGCAAGCTCGATTGGCACAAGAACGACTGGGTCGCTTTCCTTGGCGCCTCATACTTCCGCGCGATCGGCGAGCTCTATCAGTACGGGCTTTCCTCCCGCGGCATTGCGCTCGATGTCGCCGTCGACAGGCCAGAGGAATTCCCCGACTTCACCCGCTTCTACATCGACGGCGAGAGCGGCGACACGGTTACCGTCTACGCCTTGCTCGAGGGGCCTTCGATCGTTGGTGCCTACAAGTTCCTGATGACCCGAGGCAAGGGGGTCGTGATGGACATCGAGCAGGCGCTGTTCCTGCGCGCCGACATCATCCGCTTCGGCATCGCCCCGTGCACCTCGATGTACTGGTATTCCGAAACGGTGAAGCCGACGGCCGCGGACTGGCGGCCGGAGGTGCACGATTCGGACGGCCTTGCGATGTGGACCGGCTGGGGCGAGCATCTGTGGCGCCCGCTCAACAATCCGCCGCGCACCATGGCCTCGGCCTTCGCCGACCAGAATCCGAAGGGTTTTGGGCTGCTGCAGCGCGATCGGGTGTTCGACCACTATCTCGACGGCGTCTACTACGACCGCCGCCCGAGCCTCTGGGTCGAGCCCATCGGCCAGTGGGGCAAGGGCGCCGTGCAGCTCGTGGAAATCCCGACCAACGACGAGATCCACGACAATGTCGTCGCCATGTGGGTGCCCGAGACGCCGGCAAAGGCGGGAACCGAAGCAAACTTCCGCTACAAGCTGCATTGGCTGGCCGATGAACCCTATCCGACCCCGCTGGCCCGGTGCGTGGCAACCCGCCTCGGCAACGGTGGCCAGCCCGGCCGTCCACGCCCCAAGGGCGTGCGCAAGTTCATGGTCGAATTCCTCGGCGGCCCGCTGGTCTCCCTGCCCTTCGGCCAAACGCCCGAGCCGGATCTTTGGGCCTCGCGCGGCACCTTCAGTGATTATCGCATCACCGAGGCCGTGCCCGACGGGGTGCCGGGCCACTGGCGCACCCAGTTCGACCTCATCGTCTCCGGCACCGATCCGGTCGAAATGCGGCTCCAGCTGAAGCTCGGCAAGCAGGTCCTCACCGAGACCTGGCTTTTCCAGTATCATCCATTTTGAGCGCGCCGGCCCACCAAGCAGGCGACGGGACGTTTGTTGAGCGTCTCAGCGGCTCGAATCATAGGCTCTGTTCATCCCGGCCGGAGCGTAGCGGAGAGCCGGGATCTGGCGCCGGCTCCCGGATAGCGCTTGGCGCTTCCGGATGACAAGGACCGGTTCGACGAAAGGGAGCGTCCAGACCCGCCGCCGCCGCCGTGAGGCACGGGGGGCGATCGGCGCTATGGGAGCGGGTGCGTCAACTGAACGCCGAGCTCGGTTGCCGAGCGCCAGCGCACGATGCATCCGGAGGTCGTCACCTCGCTGCCGAGACGCAGACGAAACCGCTCCGGAACCATCTCGGCCTTCTCGACGATCAGGCGAGCGCCGTCCCCCGAGCGATCATGCATCACACACGCGATATCGCCGCCATCTTCGAGCTCGATGGTCGCCGTAACCCGCGTCGCCGTGCGCGGCTGACGTCGCCTGTCGCTCACCGCCTGCTCCCGGGAGACCCCGCAGACGCATGGCTACGGCAAATCCATTACGAGAATGCTAAGGCGATTGCGGAGACGGAATCTCTTGCAGGCCAGCTTCACCGGCTCCCCGGCATCAGCGTCTCCAGCAGGGCCGTATAGACGTCAAGCGTCTGGCGCTTCATCAAGTCGACCGAAAACCGCCCCTCGACATGGGCGCGGGCCCGCAGGGCAAGCGCGTCACGCGCCGCCGCGCCGAGGCTGAGCGCCGCTGCAATCGCCTCGGCGAGCGCGTCGGCGTCGCCGGCCGGGATGCGCCAGCCGGTGCGGGCCTGGGGCTGCACGTCGGGCGGAGCGAGAACGGTCTCCGGAACCGCGCCGAGATTGGACACGACGACCGGCGTCCCCATGGCCTGCGCCTCGACCGCGGTGCGCCCGAAGGCCTCAGGCTCGGTCGAAGGCACCACGACCGCTGCGGCCGCGAGATAGGCCGCCGGCATGTCCCGGCAATGGCCGACGCGGCGCACGACCCCATCGAGGCGCGCTGAGGCGATCAGCCCATCGAGCTCGGCGACATAGGACGAGCGGCCCTGATCGTCGCCGGCAAGGATGTAGCGAACGTCTTGGGTCCCCTTGTCGGCGAGCCGGCGGGCAGCCTCGATCAGGATGCGCTGACCCTTCCAGCCGGTCAGCCGGGCGGCAAGCAGCACAATGCGCTGGTCGGCCGCCACGC
>JAFAME010000510.1 GCA_019233695.1 Methylobacteriaceae bacterium | reverse complement strand
TGGTGGTGGCTGCAGCTGCGGCGGTCAATGGCAGTCGCTTTAATTTGGCGCAGACGCTGGCCGTTCCTGTCTTCATGCTGGCGCTGGTAGTGAAGATTGGGCCTGGGCATTGCCGGCGGCGCTAGCAGCAGCGGCAATGGTTTGGGTGCGCAACGATCAGAAGGGCGAAGCCAACTCAATATGAATTTACCACGGCATCGATACCATGCCGGCAGCGCGAGGATCGCCTGAGCGGAGATTGCGAGCGCGCGCACAGTGCCCATGCAAGCGATCGCAAGCTTTCACGTCATTCAATGCGGCGCTCGCCAGGGCCAACCCGGACGGCGAAAATCAGTATCGTCGATCGGGGTGTTTAGGCACTCCGGTCATTTCAATCAATTCGCCGCGATCAGCCGCGAAGAGTGCTGGCTCGCGCCGCGAGGGTCTCCGCCGCCGAACAGCTATGTCCAGCTCTTCGACGTCACCCTTCCTCGATCGGTGGCGGTCGCTCGGCGCTCGTTCGGCGGGTGATGGGGAGGGGCTTCGGATCATGCCAAGGAGCCGCGAAGCCGGAACGGGCGGGATTGTCTGCCGGCGGCGAGAAATGGACAGCCACGGCGCCGCCACGCTATTGCTCGCTCGACCAGTCGAGCTATTCCGGCCTAGGGAGGCAAAGGGTGTCCGATCGCGCGCCGGCTGGGCCGGGCCAGATTTCCTTCGGCCCCTTTCGCCTGCTCCTGGCGCAACATCTTCTCCTGGAGGACGGCAAGCCGGTCCGGCTCGGCAGTCGCGCGCGCGAGATATTGATCGCGCTCGTCGAGCGCCCGGGACAATTGCTAAGCAAACAGGAGCTGATGCGACGCGCTTGGCCAGACACCTTCGTGGAAGAGGGCAATCTCAAACTTCACGTGGGCGCATTGCGTCGGCTCTTGGGGGACGGCCAGGCCGGCCGGCGCTTCATCACCAATACGCCCGGTCGCGGCTATTCCTTTGTCGCCCCGGTCACGGTCAGTACGGCGGCAGACCAGGCTGCCGTCGTTCCCGAGGTCCCGGCTTCGCGAGATGACGTACCGACCCCGCTTGCAAGCATGGTCGGCCGCGACGACGCCGTCGTCGCGCTCGCCGCCCACGTGCAGCGTCATCGCCTGGTCACTATCCTCGGCCCCGGCGGCATCGGAAAGACGACGGTTGCGGTAGCCGTCGCAAACCGAGTGCTCGGTGGCTTCAGGGACGGCGTCCGCTTCATCGATCTTGCCCCCCTCACCGATCCGATGCTGGTGCCGAGCGCCGTCGCGGCGGTTCTCGGCGTCGGTGTCCGCTCGGAAAACTCGCTGCGCAATCTCGCCTCGTTCCTTCAGGACAAAGAGATCTTGATCGTGCTCGACAGCTGCGAGCACGTCATCCAGGCCACGGCGGACCTGGGGGAGGGCATCCTCAAGGAGACGGACGGCACGCGTATCCTGGCAACCAGCCGCGAACCGCTGCGCGCGGAAGGCGAGCATGTATATCGGCTCCCGCCCCTGACCTTTCCGTCGGAAATCGTTGGCCTCGGCGCGGCGCAGGCGCTCGAATTCCCATCGATCAAGCTCTTCGTGGAGCGGGCCGCCGCCAGCCTCGACACCTTCGAGTTCAGTGACGCGGACGTACCGCTGGTCACCGACATCTGCCGCAGACTGGACGGAATTGCGCTCGCCATCGAGATCGCGGCCGGTCACGTCGGTGCGTTTGGTATCGCGGGGCTTGCGGCCCGGCTCGACGATCGCTTCCGCCTTGTCATGCGTGGTCGCCGGACGGCTTTGCCCCGCCACCAGACCCTGCGGACCACGCTCGACTGGAGCTACGCGCTGCTGCCCGAGCTGGAGCGCCTCGTCCTGCGTCGCCTCGCAGTGTTCGCCGCGTTCTTCACGATGGAATCGGCGACCGGCATCCTGAAGGATGCCGGGACCTCGGCCTCCGATGTCATCGACGCGACTGCCAACCTGATCGGCAAATCGCTCGTCGCAGCCAGTGTCGACCGGGCAGTCGCGGTCTATCGGCTCCTCGATACGACGCGGGCCTATGCCCTGGCGAGACTCGAGGAGGCCAGCGAGCGCAACCGGCTCTGCGAGCGCCACGCGCGGCATTTTCTCCATTTGCTCGAGGAGGCGCGGTCTGAATGGGAGAGCCGGCCTGCGAGCCGGTGGACGGAGGACCACCGCGACCTTATCGACGATGTCCGGGCGGCATTGGATTGGGCCTTTTCGGCGGCCGGCGACGAGGCCACGGGCGTCGCACTGACCGAGGCGGCCATTCCGTTGTGGTTCCAACTCTCGCTGACGCGGGAATGCAGCGAACGTGTCGACCGGGCTCTCGCGAGTTTTGCCGCCAGCCGCAGCCCCGACAGCGACATGCGCCTCTACGCCGCCCGCGCTTGGTCCCTGATGCAAACCCGAGGGTTTGTCCCTGCGACCGAGGCGGCCTGGGCCGGTGTGCTCGAAATCGCCGAGCAGCTGGACAGTATCGATTACCAGCTCCGGGCGCTCTGGGGCCTGTGGGCCGACCTTCAGAACAAAGGGGAGTTCAGGGCGGCCCTGGCCTTGGCCGAGCGCTTTTCCGTGCTGGCCGCCCGCCACACCGACCCGACCGACGTTCTGATCGGCGATCGCATGGTCGGCTACACTCTGCACATTCTGGGCGATCAGACGCGATCCCGACTTCTCCTCGAGCGTATGCTCGCCCGGTATGAGGCACCCGTCATCGGGGCGCAGATTATCCGATACGTCTTCGACCAGCGGGCAATGGCCCGCTGCTTCCTCGCGCGCATCCTTTGGCTGCAGGGGTTTCCGGATCAGGCCATGCGCATGGTGGAAGACATCATCGATGCCGCCCTCGCCAGCAACGATATGCTTTCACTGTGTCAGGCCCTGGTCCAGGCTGCATGTCCGGTTGCCCTCTTCGTCGGTGATCTCGCGCAGGCCGACCGCTTCGTGACGATGCTGCTCGATCACTCGACGCGTCAGGCGCTCGATTTCTGGCATGCCTTCGGCCGCTGCTTTCAGGGCGTTCTGTTGACAAAAATCGGCGATCTCGATGGCGGGCTGCGGGCGCTCCGCACCGCGTTGGAGGGACTTCGCGCGATCCAGTATGGCCTCTACTATGGCGTCTTCCTCAGCGACTTTGCTCATGCTCTCGGGCGCGCGGGCAGGACTGAGGAGGGACTGCAGGCCATCGACGCGGCTTTGGCACGTTCCGAACGCAACGAAGAGCGCTGGTATTTGCCCGAGCTTTTGCGGGTAAGGGGCGAGCTTATGCTGCGCGGACATCGGCCCGATGCTGAGCGCTACTTCCTCGAATCGCTCAATTGGGCCCGACGGCAGGAGACGCCCGCATGGGAGCTTCGAACCGCGGTCAGCCTCGGTGCCCTGTGGCGAGATCAGGATAGAGCGGAAGAGGCGCGCGATCTTGTTGCTTCCGCCTACGCCCGCTTCACCGAAGGGTTCGGCACGGTCGACCTCCAGGCTGCCAAGCAGCTTCTGAACGAGCTCGGCTGATCCGCTGATGCCGCAGCGCCCCTTGCGGCCGACTATCATCGACCAGATGGCCGAGGGGAATCCGACCAGACGGTCGGCCGAGCTTCTACCCTGGAATTGGAACCGAATGGCTGCCAAACTGGTGGCGTGATCGCTCCAACACTGGATTCAGCCATGTCATCCAAAAGGAAGCATCATTTTGAAAGCCGGCCACCAGAGCCGTTGCAACTGATGGCCTTGCTTCAAGAAATATTTCCCGGTTTCGGTAACGACGATGAAATCCAGGAGATTCAAGACGCTGAGCATG
>JAFAME010000462.1 GCA_019233695.1 Methylobacteriaceae bacterium | reverse complement strand
GGCAACTCGGTCGACGGCAATCCGACGACCATGATCAGCCCGAAATAGCCTGCCCGCCGCCCTTCTTCGGCCGGTTCCGCATCGACCGGGGATTTCGCCGTCGGAGGCGCAACGGCCCCTACCACCAGAGGGGCCGTCTTCCTACATTTGCCTCGGTTGGCTGCCGCCAGGAGCCAAAATCATTGGTTGTGGACGCGGGCATGCCGCTTCGGGGCAGGCCACGCGGTCGAGGAGACATGCGATGAACTTGGAGAAATATACCGAGCGCGCGCGCGGATTCGTGCAGTCGGCGCAGTCGCTTGCCGTGCGCGAAGGGCATCAGCAGTTCACGCCTGAGCACGTGCTGAAAGTGCTGCTCGACGACAGCGAGGGACTGGCCGCCGGTCTGATCGATCGCGCCGGGGGGGATTCGCGCGCCGCACTTGCGGCGACGGAACTCGCATTGTCGAAGCTGCCGAAGGTCCAAGGCTCGGGCGCCGGCCAGCTCTATCTCGCACCGACCACGGCACGCATCTTCGATGCGGCCGAGCGGATCGCCGACAAGGCGGGCGACAGTTTCGTCACCGTCGAGCGCCTGCTTCTCGCCATCGCCATGGAGAAGAGCTCGGAGGCGGGCAAGATCCTCGCGCAGGCGGGCGTGACGCCACAATCGCTCAACAAGGTGGTCGAGGACTTGCGCAAGGGCCGCACCGCCGACAGCGCCACGGCCGAGAACGCCTACGACGCCTTGAAGAAATATTCCCGCGACCTGACCGAGGCGGCGCGCACCGGCAAGCTCGATCCGGTCATCGGCCGCGACGAGGAAATCCGGCGCACCGTGCAGGTGCTGTCGCGGCGCACCAAGAACAATCCCGTGCTGATCGGCGAGCCCGGCGTCGGCAAGACCGCCATCGTCGAAGGGCTGGCGCTGCGCATCGTCAACGGCGACGTGCCCGAATCGCTGCGCGACAAGAAGCTGCTCGCCCTCGACATGGGCGCCCTCATCGCCGGCGCCAAATATCGCGGCGAGTTCGAGGAGCGGCTCAAGGCCGTGCTGACCGAGGTGACGGCAGCCGAGGGCGGCATCATCCTCTTCATTGACGAAATGCATACGCTCGTCGGGGCGGGCAAGGCAGACGGGGCGATGGACGCTTCGAACCTGCTGAAGCCGGCGCTCGCGCGCGGCGAATTGCATTGCGTCGGCGCGACCACGCTCGATGAATACCGCAAGCATGTCGAGAAGGATGCCGCGCTCGCGCGCCGCTTCCAGCCGGTGTTCGTGTCCGAGCCGACGGTCGAGGACACGATCTCGATCCTGCGCGGCCTTAAAGAGAAATACGAGCTTCACCACGGGGTGCGCATCACCGATTCGGCGCTCGTTGCCGCCGCCACCTTGTCGCACCGCTACATCACCGACCGGTTCCTCCCCGACAAGGCGATCGATCTCGTCGATGAAGCGGCGGCGCGGCTGCGCATGCAGGTCGATTCGAAGCCCGAGGAGCTCGACGAGCTCGACCGCCGCATCGTCCAGCTCAAGATCGAGCAGGAAGCGCTGAAGAAGGAGAATGATGCCGCCTCCAAGGAACGCTTGAGACGGCTCGACGGTGAACTTGCCGAGCTCCAGGAAAAGGCCGACGCGCTCACCGCCCGGTGGAAGTCCGAGAAGGACAAGCTTGGCCAGGCACAGAAGCTGAAGGAGCAACTCGACAGCGCGCGCAACGAACTGACCATCGCCCAGCGCCGCGGCGAATACCAGCGCGCGGGCGAACTCGCCTACGGCATCATACCCGACCTCGAAAAGAAGCTTGCCGCCGTCGAGGCCAAGGGCGGATCCGCGCTCGTCGAGGAGGCGGTGACGGCCGACCACGTGGCGCAGGTCGTGTCGCGCTGGACCGGCGTTCCGGTCGACAGGATGCTCGAAGGCGAGAAGGAAAAGCTCTTGCGCATGGAGGAGGAGATCTCCAAGCGCGTGGTCGGGCAGGAGGAGGCGGTGAGAGCCGTCTCGACGGCGGTGCGTCGGGCCCGGGCCGGCTTGCAGGACCCGAACCGGCCGATCGGCTCGTTCATGTTCCTCGGGCCGACGGGCGTCGGCAAGACCGAGCTCACCAAGGCGCTGGCCGGGTTCCTGTTCGACGATGATTCCGCCATGGTGCGCATCGATATGTCCGAATACATGGAGAAGCACTCGGTGGCGCGGCTTATCGGCGCCCCGCCAGGGTACGTCGGCTATGAGGAGGGCGGCGCACTCACGGAAGCGGTGCGCCGCCGGCCCTATCAGGTCGTCCTGTTCGACGAAATCGAGAAAGCCCACCCGGACGTCTTCAACGTCCTCCTGCAGGTGCTCGACGACGGCCGGCTCACCGACGGCCAGGGCCGCACGGTGGATTTCCGTAACGTCCTCATCGTCATGACCTCGAACCTCGGCTCCGAGTTCCTCGTCGCCCAGCGCGAGGGCGAGGATTCCGAGGCGGTGCGCGCCGATGTGATGGCCGCCGTGCGGGCTCATTTCCGGCCGGAGTTCCTGAACCGCGTCGATGACATCATCCTGTTCCACCGGCTGCGGCGCGAGGACATGGGGGCCATCGTCGACATCCAGATGCAGCGGCTGAAGAAGCTCCTCGAGGATCGCAAGATCACGCTGGCGCTCGACGGCAAGGCGCGCGCCTGGCTCGCCGAAAAGGGCTACGATCCGGCCTACGGCGCGCGGCCCCTGAAGCGGATCATCCAGAAATACGTTCAGGACCCGCTGGCCGAGATGATCCTGTCGGGCGAGGTAGGTGATGGCGCGACCGTGCCGGTCACCACGAGCGGGGCCGGGCTTGCCATCGGCGGCAAGCCTGTCGAGACCGGCGAAGGCGGGCGCGCCAAACCGCGTTCGGGACGCATCGTGACCTTCCCGAAGGGCGCGTAAGCTTACTCAGTGGTCAGTGGCTTGGCATGGCGGCGCCGAATGTCCGGCGCCGCTGAAGAGCGCGTTCCTCCAGGGCGGGCCCGTCCGTATCGCCGGTGCAAGCGGCAGTCTGCCTGGCCATTCGACCCGATGGTCGCTCCGTCCTGCGCGGGGAGCGGGCGGAGTGAGATCCGGCTCGAACGCATCGTGCACCATCTGAATTTCCCGTTTCGGGGTGCCGCGATCTTGCCTTGGGGCGGCAATCGATTGTATAATCTCGTCAAGTATCTGGAATTCTCACCAAAGATATTATCGGCAGCGCCGCTCGACGAGCATAGTTCAAAGACCTGTTCAACCTTATCGTCGTGTGGCGCGCGGCGTGGGAGTCCCGAGCCTGGCATTTAAGAGGGGAAGAATTGAAATGTTGCACGCCCGCATTGGCTTGGCTTCGAAATCCGGCTCCGTCGATCTTCCCAGCCTTACGAAGGTCGCAAGCGCGCTCAGCGTGCAAATCGCGCGGGACCTAGCGCCGATCTGGGGCTGCACCGGAACCGTCAGCGTTGTTGCCGATCCGGACTCGATCGAACCGGGAATATGGCCCGTCTATATCGTCGATGACATCGGAGCTGATGCGGCCGGCTATCACCAGACCGACCACAACCAGCCTTATGCGCTCGTTCAGGCGGGCGACACCTGGTCGCTCACGGCGAGCCATGAAGTGTTGGAAATGCTGGTCGATCCGAGCGGCAACCGCCTTGTCGCGTCCAATGCCGTCGCCGTTATCGACAATGAGGTACGCGATTGCCCTGGCAAGTTCGAATACCTCGTCGAAGTAGCGGACCCATCCGAGGATGAGACCAGCGCTTATCTCATCGATGACGTCCTGGTAGCGGACTTCTACACTCCGCACTATTTCGATACGACCGCCTCGGTCGGCGTCAGGTATAGTTTCAAGGGTCGGATTCGGCGACCGCGTGAGGTCCTGCCCAATGGCTATCTCAGCTGGTTCAATCCATCCTCCGGACACATGCAACAAGCAAGGGCCTTTGGCGCGCCTGTGATCGTCGATCTGCCCGGCGGAGAACCGGGCAGCGGCTCTCTGACTGGGGGCAGGTCGCTGCGCAGTTTCGTAGATCACTACACCCGGCCGCCCTTGCGACTGTCGCAGATCGGAAAAAAGTCGAGCGCGGTGGTGCAACTCGACCTGCGGCGGACGCAACTGATGCAGGCTTCGTTGGGCCGCGCGACGCTGTTTGAGCAATCCGCCGAACAGCGCATCCATGCGGCCGAGGCCCGCACGGCAGCGGCTGCCAAGGTTCCCCCCGCACGCGTATTGAAACGCCGTCTCTCGGAGTTCGGTCGCAAGGGTGTCGTTTCCGTTCGCTCCGGCAGGCTCATGCAATCGGGCCAGGTCACCGACTTGCCCGCCATAGTGGTCAATGTCCGGCCGGAGAGTGTCGATACGCTTGCCGGCGCGCTTCCCAAAAATATCGACGGCGTCCCTGTCGATGTTCGGCCAGCAGGTGTGATGAAGCAAATGCGCGTCGATGATCTCCCGCGTTACATGGCGCTGGGCGCGGCGCGCCACGAGTTGCGCGATCCTGAATTCGCCGACGAAACCTTTTTTGACAAGAACGGCAAACCGATCGGGCCGTCGACTGTATCGGCGCTGGCGGCGGCCCGGCCCCGAAAAGAAGAGATTCAATACACTCCTGCAGCCGGCGTTTCCCTGGATGAGGTCACCGAAGATATATCTCTGGTGCTCCATGTCAGCCCTGACGCGGGCCTGGGGCAGCTGACCGACTTCCTCTCCGGCGTCCAGCACGAGCTTGTGGTGGGCATGTATGACTTTACTTCGGCAAAAATCCTGCAGGCCGTTGAGGCGGCGATGGCCGGCAAGTCGTTGACGCTGACACTCGACCATCCGCCCAAGAATCCATCAGCTGATCAGACCGGCGAGCAGACCATCCAGGATCTTTCACAAAGCCTGGGCGGCACGTTCAAATCGGCTTGGGCGCTCACCAATCCCGACAAGTTCGCGCCAGTGTGGATCTATCCGAATGCCTATCACATCAAGGTAGCCGTCCGTGATGAATCGAGCTTTTGGCTGTCGAGCGGCAACTGGAACAACAGCAATCAACCGGAAATTGATATTTCTGACCCATCCACCGCAAACAAGGTGGCTGAGACCCATGACAGGGACTGGCATGTGATTGCGACAGGCAGCAGTCTTCCAGGCGTGTTCCGGGCTTTTCTTGAAAATGACTATGGGGTCGCGCATGCGAAGGAAAGCGAGACCGTCGCCAACGCGGCGCTCGCTGCGGCGGCGCAAATGCCCGAACTTGTCGTTCCAGCTGCCGTGCTCGCCGCCGGCAGGGTGCCCAGGCAATTCTT
>JAFAME010000201.1 GCA_019233695.1 Methylobacteriaceae bacterium | reverse complement strand
GCGGGGCTCATCTATTGCGAGATGACCTGCCCATCGCCGCAGGCGCGGATCACGCCCGGCTGCGCGGGACTGTGGACCGATGCGCACGAGGCGCAATGGAAGCGCATCGTCGACTTCGTGCACGCCCATTCGCAGTCAAAGATCGCCATGCAACTCGGCCATTCCGGCCGCAAGGGCTCGACACAGCTCGGCTGGGAACGGCCCGACTATCCGCTCGCCGAGGATGATGCCAACTGGCCGCTTGTCTCGGCCTCGGCGCTGCCCTGGCGCGAGGGGGTGAGCCAGGTTCCAAGCGAACTCGACCGCGCCGGCATGGATGCCATCCTCGCCGAGTTCGTCCGGGCGACCGCGCGTGCGGCCCGCGCCGGCTTCGACATGCTGGAGCTGCACTGCGCCCATGGCTATCTTCTCGCCTCCTTCCTGTCGCCGCTGACCAACAGGCGGCAGGACGAGTATGGCGGCTCGATCGACAGGCGGCTGCGCTTTCCCACGGAAGTGTTCCGGGCGATGCGCGCGGCATGGCCCAAGGAGCGGCCGATGTCGGTTCGCATCTCGGCCTCGGACTGGAAGGAGGACGGGATCGGCGAGGATGAGGTGTTCGCCATCGTCGAAGCGTTTCGCGACGAGGGCTGCGATCTCATCAGCGTTTCGGCCGGCCAGACGGTGCCGGACCAGCGGCCGGTCTATGGGCGCATGTTCCAGGTGCAGTTCGCCGAGGCGATCCGCAACGTGCCGAAGATGGCGACGATGGCGGTCGGTGCGATCACCGAGCCGGGCCAGATCAACACGATCCTGCTCACGCGGCGCGCCGACCTTGTGGCGCTTGGCCGGCCGCATTTGTGGAACCCCGCCTTCGTGCGCCAGGCCGAGGCCTGGTACGGCGCCCGCAACCAGTCGTGGCCGAAGCAATATCTCGCCGGACGCGATCAAGCGTTCCGCGAGGCGGAGAGAACGCGGGAGCGGCTGGAGGCACTGCAGATGAAGGCGCGCCCGCGCCGGCATGGCCCCGCGCCGATCATGCCGGCCGACCCTCCCGGGCCGCGCGCCCGAGTCCTCGGGCCGGTCGAGATGCGGCTCCAGGCCGAATTGGCTCTCGGGCTCGAGGCCGCCGCCTCTCCCGAAAAGGAGGCGCGGGGACGGCTCGTCTCTACGGACGTCGATCCCGGTGCCAGGCCCGCTCGCCGTGCCGACGGGACGGCTCACCGGAAGTGAGCGTCTGATACGTTTGGGGCGTAGTCAGTTGGGGCAGCGGAAATGACCTCCCGGAATCGGACTGCCTTCGACGAGAGACCGAGCGATGGCGCCGGCGCGGCAGCGCCTTCCGTTCACCGGGTTTTGCAGCCGCCCGGCTGGCCGCGGCCGAAGGGCTATGCCAACGGCCTCCTCGCCGAAGGCAGGGTCATCGTCACCGGCGGTGTTGTGGGCTGGGACACGAAAGGCGCCTTCCCGGAGACCTTTGTCGGCCAGGCGCGCCAGGCATTCGAGAACATCCGCGCCATCCTGCAAGAAGCCGGTGCCGGTCCCGAGCACCTGGTGCGCTTGACCTGGTATGTGACCGACATGGACGCGTATCTGGCCGATCCGAAAGGGCTCGGCGCTGCCTATCGGGACGTGTTCGGTCAAAACTTTCCGGCCATGAGCGTAGTGCAGGTGGTGCGCCTCGTGGAGGCGGCGGCCAAGATCGAGATCGAGGCCACCGCCGTGCTGCCGACCGGGCCGGCAACAAGTCCGACGTAACCGCCGCCGGAATTCCCTCCCCGCTGACAACCCTGAGGCGAGATTTGTAGATGCGGCAGCGGTTGCGCCTGGAGACGAAGGTGGACCATTTGGCGCCGGGCGAGGTCGAGTTCCGCCCCCTCGCGGCATCAGACTTCCCGACGCTCACCGCCTGGCTGCTGCAGCCGCATGTGCGGCGCTTCTACCAGAAAAAGCCAATCACCTTGGAGGAGGTCGCCCTGGAGTATGGGCCGCCCGTCCGAGGCGAGGAGCCGACGATCTGTCATCTTGCGCTGAGCTCGGGCGTGCCCTTCGCTTATCTGCAGTGCTATCGCAATGCCGACTATCCCGAATGGGTCGCCATCATCGAGCTCGAGGACGGCATCAGCGTCGATTTGTTCATCGGCGACGCCGGGTATGTCGGCCGGGGCTTCGGCCGGGCCGCGCTCGGCGGCTATCTGCGGCAGGTCGCCTTTCCGCACTACACCTTCGAGACGCGCGCCTATATTGGCCACGAACTGACCAACAAGGTGGCTCTGCGATGTTCGCTCGCCGTCGGCTTCCTCCCCCTTCGCCCGTTCGTCGAGGACGGGAGCTCATGCTGCTGGCAATCGAGCGATCGGCACTGACCGGGTCGTGAGCCGCTGCGCCATGGTGCCGCGCACAACCGCTATCACTCCGATGCGCCATGCTCGGCCAGGGCTTGGCGCGCGATGACGATCTTCTGCACCTCGCTCGCGCCCTCATAGATTCGGAGCGCACGGATTTCGCGGTAAAGCTCCTCGACCTTCGACCCTACGCGCACCCCATGCCCGCCGTGCAGCTGCACAGCGTGGTCGATCACCCGCTGCGCCGCCTCGGTCGCGACGAGCTTCGCCAAGGCCGCTTCGCGCGTCACGCGTGGCGCGCCGTTGTCCTTGGTCCAGGCCGCGCGATAGACCATCAGGGCGGCGGCATCGACGTCGGCGACCATGTCGGCGATCAGGCCCTGCACCATCTGGAGGCCGGCGAGCGTGCCGCCGAAGATTTTTCGCCGAGCGGCATGGCCGAGCGCCTCGTCGAGGGCGCGCCGGCCAAAGCCGAGCGCGGCGGCGCCGACCGTTGCGCGAAACACGTCGAGCGTCGCCATGGCGATCTTGAAGCCCTCCCCGTCGGCGCCGATGCGATGTTGCAGCGGAACGCGGCAGGCATCGAAGCGCAGCCGCGCCAAAGGATGCGGCGCGATGGTTGCGATCCGTTCTGCGATTTCGAGACCGGGCGTGCCGGCTTCCACGATGTAGGCCGAGAGCGTCTTGGTCCCGCCTCCTTCGCCCGTGCGGCAGAAGGTGACATAGAAGTCGGCGATGCCGCCATTGGAGATCCACGTCTTCTCGCCGCTGATGCGGACGTGGTCCGGCCCGTCGGGGACGGCCTCGCAGGCGAGCGCGGCAACATCGGAGCCTGCCTCCGGCTCGGACAGGGCAAAAGCTGCGATCATCTTCCCGCCGGCGACCGCCGGCAGATAGCGGCGCTTCTGTTCCGTGCTGCCGAACAGGGTGATCGGCCCGGTTCCGAGCCCCTGCATGGCGAAGGCGAAGTCGGCGAGGCCGGCATGATAGGCAAGCGTCTCGCGGATGAGGCAGAGCGAGCGCACGTCGAGGCGATCGCGCCGGCCGCCGTCGGGCACCGTGACCGCATGACGCAAGAGGCCGTGGCGCCCGAGCGCCGCGACGAGCGCCCGGCAGGAGCCGTCGACGTCATGATGATCAACGAGGCCCGCCAGCGACTGCGAGGCGATGGCGAGCGCCTTGCTGCGAAGCTCGCGGTGCTCCGGCCCGAAGAACGGCCAGGCGATGAAGCTCGCGTCCGCCATGACGTCAGTTGCCCTGAAAGGCCGGCTTCTGCTTTGCCGCGAAGGCTTCGTAGGCGCGGGCGAAATCCTGGGTCTTCATGCACAGCGCCTGGGCGATGGCTTCGGCCTCGATCGCCTCGTCGACACCCATCGCCCACTCCATCTGCAGCATCCTCTTGGTGAGGCCGGTGGCGAATGTCGGTCCCTCGCAGAGGCGCGCCGCCCAGGAGCGCGCTTCCGCGAGCAGGGTTTCGGCCGACACAAGACGGTTGAAGAAGCCCCACCGCTCCGCCTCTTCGCCCGTCATCGAACGGCCGGTGAACAGGAGTTCGCTTGCCCGTCCCTGGCCGATGACCCGCGGCAGGATCGCGCAGGCGCCCATGTCACAGCCGGCAAGCCCGACCCGATTGAAGAGGAAGGCGACCTTGGCCTGCGGCGTGCCGATCCGCAGGTCGGCCGCCATCGCTACGATGGCGCCCGCCCCCGCACAAACGCCGTCGACCGCCGCGATGATCGGCTGCGGGCAGGACCGCATCGCCTTGACGAGATCGCCGGTCATCTCGGTGAAGCGCAGGAGATCGGCGGCCGACATGGCAAGGAGCGGCGCGATGATCTCGTGCACATCGCCGCCCGACGAGAAATTCCCGCCGGCGCCGGTCACCGCGAAGGCCTTGATCGCGGCATCGGTGCGCGCCGCGCGAAAGATCGCGACGAGCTCGGCATAGGACTGAAAGGTTAGGGGGTTCTTGCGCTCCGGCCGGTTGAGCGTGAGGATCGCAACGGCGCCCTCGATGGCCATCAGCACGTGCTGCGGCCGATATTCGGCGAGGGTCCCGATAGCTTCGAGAGAGGGGGTCATGGGCGCGCGCCCTCCGCGATGTCCCGGCGCACCGACGCCTTCAGCCGGCCGAAGAGGCCTATCAATGGCTCGATCTCGCGGTTGGGATCATAGTCAGTGTCATCCCGGCCCGAGCGAAGCGGAGAGCCGGGATCGGGCGCCGAATCCCGGAGTGCCGCAAGACGGCTTCCAGGATGACAAGATCGGTTCATGGACTTGATGTCTAGGGTCGCGGCCCGCGTCGTTTCAAGCTCAAAAGGGTGTCGACCGTCTGCGCTGTCCCGACGAGGGGCGCCAGATCGGCCGCTTGCGTTCTCACGGGTCGCCTCTAGGATGCGCCCAAAGCATGAGGCGGGCGCCCATCGATGCGGCTCCCGCTCTTCGAGCCGAGGGAGGTTCCATGGACGCTGGCAGGCTTTTGTCGGAGGTCGCCGCGGCGCTCTCCGCCGGCACGATCAAGGTGGTCGATCTCACCGCGCCGCTCGGCCCCGACACTCCGGTCATCGCGTTGCCGCCGGCGATCGGCAAGAACACGCCGAAGGTCGAAGTCCATTCGATCTCGCATTACGACAGCGACGGTCCGTTCTGGGCGTGGAACTGGCTGAAGCTCGGCGAGCATACGGGAACGCATTTCGACGCCCCGGTGCACTGGATCACCGGCAAGGACCTGCCCGACAACACGACCGATCGCATTCCGCCGAAAAACTTCGTGGCGCCCTTGAATGTCATCGACTGCAGCAGGGAAGTTGCCGCGGATCCGGATTTCCTGTTGACCGCCGAGGGCGTGCGGGCGTGGGAGGCCAAGCATGGCGCCATCGAGCCGGGCTCGTGGGTGTTCATGCGCTCGGATTGGTATCACCGCAACGGCAGTGCCGAGACCTTCCTCAATGCCGACGCCAACGGGCCGCATTCGCCCGGCCCCAGCACGGACTGCATCGAATACATCCTGTCCAAGGGGGTGATCGGCTGGGGCAGCGAGGGCGTCGGCACCGACGCCGGCAAGGGCGCCACCCTGCAGCCGCCGTTCCCGGCGCACAATCTGATGCACAAGGCCAACCGCTATGGGCTCGCGAGCCTCTGCAATCTCGACCAATTGCCACCCAAGGGGGCGATCCTCTTCGTTGCCCCGCTGAAGTTCGTCAATGGTACGGGAAGCCCGGTGCGGGCGCTGGCGCTGGTGCCGAGCGCCTGAGATCGCGATGGGCGGTCCCACAGGGCCGCGCGCGCCCCTGATGCTGCCGGCGCCCGCGCGATATGGGCTCACGCGATGAGCGATGCCGATTACATCATTGTCGGAAGCGGCATCAACGCTCTCGTCTGCGCCGCCATGCTTGGCCGCAAGGGCCGCAGGGTGCTCATTCTCGAGCGCAACGACCGCATCGGGGGGTGTATCCGCACCGAGGAGGTCACGGCGCCGGGCTTTCTCCACGATGTCATGGCGACGACCTTCGTTCTCTTCGTCACCTCGCCCGCCTATGCCGCCCTGGGGGCTGATCTCGCGAGCCGCGGGCTCGCGTTTGCCGATACCGGCACGCCGACCGGCGTCCTCCTGCCCGACGGGCGGCATGCGATCCTGACCAGGGACAGGGCCCGCAACATTGCCGCCTTCAACGCGCTCGCGGCAGGCGACGGCACGGTTTTCGCCGCAGAGATGGCCCGCCTGGGCGAGGACGCCCCGTTCGTTTTCGGCATGCTCGGCGGGGCCCTGTGGTCGACAGCCTCTCTGCGGCTTGTCTGGCGCGAGGTCCGGCGGCGCGGCCCACGCGGCTTTCTGGCCTTCCTCGGCGAGGCGCTCGTGTCGGCGAGAGCCCATCTCGAAAGCCGCTATGGCTCGGATCTCGTTCGTGCCCTTTTCGCGCCGTGGGTGCTGCACACGGGCCTTGGTCCGGAAAGCGCCTATTCCGGCGAAATGGTCAAGGTGATCGGCTTCGCGCTCGAAGCGGCCGGCGCGCCCGTCGTCAAGGGCGGAGCCGGCAATGTTCTTGCCGCGTTCGAGAAGCTCATCACGGACCAGGGTGGCGTGTTGCGCACCAATGCCGATGTCGCCGCGATCGGCCTCAATGCGCGGGGGGAGGCGGGCGACGTCGCCCTTGCCGACGGGGCGGTCGTGCACGCCGCACGCGGCATCATCTGCTCGGTCGGGCCGGAGCAGCTCTACAACCGGCTTCTCGCCGCGCTGCCGCAACCGGCCCAGGTGGCTGAGGCCCTCGCGGGGTTCCGGCATGGCAAGGGCAACATGCAGGTCCATTACGCCCTCTCTTCGCGGCCGCGCTGGAAGGCGGGCGAGCTTGCCAATGTCGCGCTCCTGCATCTGACCCCCGGACTTGACGGCGTCTCGCGAGCCGCCAACGAGGCCGAGCGCGGCATGCTGCCGGCCGAGCCGACCGTCTGCCTCGGCCAGCCGACCGCGCTTGACCCGAGCCGCGCACCGGCGGGCAAGGCGATCCTCTGGCTGCAGCTGCCCGAAGCGCCACGCATCCTCAAGGGCGATGCGTCCGGCATCATCGAGACGCCAGCCGACGGGCGGTGGACGCCGGAGGTGCGCGAACGCCATGCCGATCGGGTCGAGGCAATCGTTGCGCGGCACATCGACGGCTTCCGCGACGGCGTCATCGCCCGGCGCGCCTACTCGCCGGCTGACCTCGAGGCGATGAACATCAATCTTGTCGGCGGCGATCCCTACGGCGGGTTCTGCGGCCTCGACCAGTTCTTCCTGTGGCGGCCGTTCAAGTTTTCCCGCAGCCACAAGACCCACATCTCGCGCCTCTATCACATCGGCGCCTCGACCCATCCAGGCCCGGGCCTCGGCGGGGGTTCAGGATTTTTGCTCGCGCAATTGTTGCGATAAGCCGTCCGCCTTGCGCGGGAGGATGCGGGCGTCGCCGGTTGATCAAGGCTCGCGCCGCCGGCGACCTCTCACTCGTAGGCGCTCGCCAGCGTCTTCAGCGCGCCGTCGAGCTCCTTGCCCTCCTCGTCCATGAGCGCCGCCTTGCGCAGCCGCTGCAGCCAGCGCGCGCCATCCTGCCGGTCGACGAGCATGGGGACCGCCGACAGCACGCGCTCGTATTTCGAGCCGCCACGCTCGCGCGTGCCGGAATAGCCCTTGATCAGCTGGCGGCAGATCAGCACCTCCACGCCGAGATCATAGCTGCGCGCCAGGAGCCCGGTCGCCAGGTCGAGCCATTGGCGGATGCGGGCCAGCTCGTCCTGATGCCGCAGCGAGCGGCGGCGCAGCGGCTTCAGCCCGGCGAGAAGGTAGAGCAAAAGGAACGAGCCGATCCTGTCGGTGCGCAGCCGCCGGTCGCGGTTCACGAAACGGTCGAGGGCCGCGTAGAGACGGGGACGCGACTTCAGGAAGCGGCCGAGCGAGGCCGGAAGCGTGTCAGCGACCTCCTCCATGCGCGGGTGCATGAATTCGGTCGTATGGACGACCTGGTTCTCCTTCACGCCGACTTCGGTGCGCACACGTGCAAAGCGGCTCGATCGCGTCTTCAGGTCGGCCACCCGGATAACGTCGTCATAAGCCATGGCGACGGCGAGATATTTGGCTCCCTGGACGGTCGCCGCGAAATTGCGCGAGGCGCCGCCCGCAGCCATGTCGGCATCGCGCACGGGCGCCAGAAAATCCAGATATTCGCCGGCGTAGCGCGGATCCTGGAAGTCGACGAGCCGCTTGATGCCCGCAAACAGCATGGGTTGGGCGATGCCGGGAAATTCGTCGCGGATCCGCTGCAGGAGCTGATCGAGCCGAGGGTGCCCAGCGGAGGCGGGAGGATCGGGGAGCGCCTTTGCGGGAGCCTTGGCGACTGCAGCCGGCTTCGGCTTGTCGCGTGCCCGGTCATAGGCCGCGCCGAACGTGCGCAGGCTCGCCTCGACGCCCTTGCCTCCCGCGCCGATCGCGCGCTCGAAGGCGCTGCGGGGAAACGGCAGCGCCTCGGCTGCGGCGAGCGCGCCGAACATTGCCGCCGATATGACGCTGCCATGCGTCTCGGCGAGGATCTGCATGTCGAACGCGAGGACCCGCTTGGCGGCAACGCCCGCCGCCTCCACCACCACTGCGGGGTCGCTGATGCCGTCGCCCGGCTTTTCCTTCTCCACGACCGCAAAGGCGCGGTGCGTCGAGGCGATGAGCGTAGTGCGTTCGGGCGTGACGAGCCCGCGCAGCATGGAGCGACCGGCCTCCATGAATTCGGCCGCGAGAACGACGTCGACGTCGCCTGGCGTCGGCATCAGCGAGAGCACCGGTTCCGCCCCGGCGCGCGCCGGCAGCATCTCGATGTAATAGATGGTGGCGCCGGTGCGCTGCGCGACGCCCGGCACCGAAGTCGCCTGGGCGACCCAGCCCTGCGCCTCGGCAAGCGCAACGATCCAGTCGGCCAGCACGCCACCGCCCTGGCCGCCCATCGCAAGGATCGCAATCGACAGCGGCTTGTCGGTCGAGATGCGCCCGGAGATCGGGGTATCTTGGTTCGCCACAGTGCGCCAGTTCGTTGGAAGTCGCAGAATATAGGCCCGGCGGTCCTTGCAGTCCATGTGCGAGCGGCGTGGAACAAAGCGCAAACATTCAGCGCAGACAATCGGGTGCAAAAAGCGATTCGAATCAGCTTGTTAGATAACTATTTGAAAAATATTGACTTTTATTTCCAGTTGCGCCATAAGGAGTGCGGGACAGGTTGTCAAGAGTCGAGAATGCAATTCGATCGGCCCAAGCTTAAGAACGCGATACTCTATTCCTGCTTGAAATGCGGGCCGTCGGCGCTTGGGGCGGTCAAGCTTCACAAGCTGCTCTACTATTCAGACATGCTCCACTACGCTGAGCATGGACGACCCCTGATCGGTGCTACCTATCGCAAACGTCCGTTTGGGCCGACGTGCGACCAGCTTCCTGCTGCGCTACGCGATCTCAGCGAGAATCATGAATTGAAAGCGGAAGAGGTTGATTATTTCGGATACAAGAAGAAACAGTTCACCGTGCTTCGCGCTCCCGATTTGACAAGGCTGGATCCCTCCGAGAGGGAGATTCTTGACGAAGTCATTGAGTTTGTATGTTTCAATAATTCGGCGAAGACAATAAGCGAATTCAGCCACAACCGCGCCTGGGAATTGGCGGAATTCGGCGAAGAGCTGCCCTATCACACTGTTTTTCAGATTTTTCCTACCGAGGTTTCGCTTGAGGCACTAGAGTGGGCAAAAACCAGGGCTGACGAGATTGAGACTGAGAGATCCAAATCAGACCCCATGGGTTATGTCTCTTTCGCCGATTTTCGAAGCCGCGTTTTGGAGGCGAGGCGCCCAAAATGAATACTTTTGGGAGCTATTGGATAGCTTCGAGTGGGCAGTAACCAGAAATCCCCGTTCTATTGGAGAGCTTCATCCTGGGTTCTCTGACGCAGATATATGGATCTGGCAGAGTCCGCCCATAGCTCGATTGCCCCAAGTATTCATACTGTACGAAATCAAAGACGACACGAAGCGTATAATTTGCTGGAATTTTCGGCTGGGTTAGTTCTCCTCACGTGAGGTTGGGTCGCTTCAGGTAAAGGCGAGCCGTCGCCTGTCGCGCCGGCGCTGCAGGAGGCCGATCACGGCCGCGCGCAGCTGCGCCAGCGTCCGATCGGCCCAGTTCGGATTGTGGATGACGTCGGCGCGATAGAACGAAGGGCACAGCACCGCGGCCTCCGCGACCTCGCCGCAATTGCCGCAGCCGACGCACCCTTCGTCGATGGCAGCGACCGGATCGTCGCGTAACGGATCGTCAGTATGCTTGACCGAAAGCGAGGGGCAGCCGGAGAGCCGGATGCAGGCATGGTCGCCGGTGCACACGTCCTCATCGACGCCGAAGCGCTGGCGCACCATGCGCTTGCCGGCGCTCACGGCCTTGCCGAAGAGCGGCCGGACGCGACGCTGCTTGTTCAGCATGCATTCGGACGAGGCAACGATCACCTTCGGCCCCTTGGCCCTCGTCGTCAGCGCCTCCTTCAGCGTGTCGCGCATGCGCGTTACGTCGTAGGTCCGGTCGATCTGACGCACCCACTTGGCGCCGACCCCCTTCACCGCATCGACAATGGAATTGTTGGTCGAGCGGCGGGCATTGCGGGCACGCGAGGACAGAATGTCCTGGCCGCCCGTTGCCGCGGAATAGTGATTGTCGACGATCAGGATGACGCCGTCGTGCTTGTTGAAGACGGCATTGCCGATCGAGGATGAGAGGCCGTTGTGCCAGAAGCCGCCGTCGCCCATCACCGCAATCGGCCGCTTGCCCGCCTCGACATTGAAGGCGGAGGCGGACGCCGGCCCGAGCCCGTAGCCCATGGTCGTGGCGCCGATGTTGAATGGCGGCAGGATCGAGAACAGGTGGCAGCCGATGTCGGCGGCCACGTGGTGCGGCCCAAGCTCCTTCTCGACGAGCTTCATCGCCGCGAAGATCGGCCGCTCCGGACAGCCGATACAAAAGCCGGCTGGGCGCTGGGGCACGACGTCGGCAAGCGCCTTGACCTTCGGGTCATTGAGGGTGGGAGTCGCGTCGGGGCCCGGCGGCTGATTGCCGAGAAGGGACTTGACGTGGCGTTCGATGAAGGTCCTGAGCGCCTTCATCAGAACTGCCGCGGTGTACTCGCCGCCGGGCGGCAGCACGTCCTTGCCGCTCACCTTGGTGTTGATGTCGCGGCGGCGCAGGATGGTGTTGATTGCCTGCTCGATGTATTCGGGTTGGCCCTCCTCGATGACGATGACCGCTTGCTTGCCAATGCAGAAGCCGGCGACCTCATCCTCGATCAGGGGATAGGTGACGTTGAGGACATAGAGGGGCACGGCGCAGGTGCCGTACACATCGGCAAGCCCCAGGAACTGCAGCGCC
>JAFAME010000452.1 GCA_019233695.1 Methylobacteriaceae bacterium | reverse complement strand
TCTCGACCGCTTCAAGGAGGTGAATGACGCGCTCGGTCATCTGGCGGGCGATGAAGTGCTGAAAACGGTTGCCGAGCGGCTTCAGGCACTTGCCCGAAAAAGTGACGTGATCGGACGGCTCGGTGGCGATGAGTTCGTCCTTCTGCAGACCGAGGTGGGCTCGCCTGACTCGGCGGTCGCGCTTGCCGAGAGAGTGTGCCGCAGCCTGGGCGAGGCGATCTCGCCCAATGGCGAGCGCGTGGAGGTCTCTGCAAGCGTCGGAGTAGCCCTGTTTCCAACCGACGGCGAGACGTCGGAAGGGCTCATTCGGGCCGCCGACATGGCACTCTACCGCGCCAAGAACGAAGGCCGCGCGACGTTCCGCTGCTTCGAGCCTGCCATGGCGGAACGGCTGCGCCAGCGCCGTGCCATGCAACGCGATTTGCGTGAGGCGGTCATGTGCGGCGACCTGCATCTCGTCTATCAGCCGCAGGTCAATGTCGGAAACGGGCAGCTTCTGGGCTTTGAGGCGCTGGCACGATGGGATCACCCGACTCATGGCGTGATCGCGCCCGCCGTCTTCGTTCCGATGGCGGAGGAAGGCGGGTTCGTCGCCGCCCTCGGCGAATGGGTCTTGCGCTCCGCCTGTCGCGAGGCGGCGGCCTGGGAGACGCCGCTCTCGGTGGCCGTCAACCTTTCGCCGCATCAGGTCACTCAGGGCGATCTGCCGAGCCTCGTCCAAGAGGTCCTGCTCGAGACGGGTTTGAACGCCAAGCGCCTCGAACTGGAGATCACGGAAAGCGTCCTCATCGAGGATACCGACCGCGCGCTGCATGTGTTGCGCCGGCTCAAGGCGATGGGCATCCGCATTGCCATGGACGACTTCGGCACGGGCTATTCGTCCCTCAGCTATTTGCAGAGCTTCCCCTTCGACAAGATCAAGATCGACCGGTCGTTCATCGCCAACCTCGAAAACAACCTGCACAGCCGAGCGATTGTTCGCGCAGTCGTAGGGCTTGGTCGCAGCCTTGCCGTGCCCGTCGTCGCCGAAGGCGTGGAGACCAACTCGCAGCTCGCCTTCCTTCGCGATGAGCATTGCGAGGAGATCCAGGGCTTCCTGACCGGTCGCCCGCAATCCGTCGACAGTTTCAGATCGCTCCTCTATAAGGGCGAGGCACCAGGGCAGCCGATGCCCCTGCGGCCGGACGATGACGGACCGACCGACACGCCTGCCTTGGCCGGTTGAGGACAAGACATTCCGACTTCGCGGTGTGGCGGCGCCGACGGGCGGGCGATGCCGCGAACACGCTTTTCGACTGGTTACCGGCCCGCCGTGTCCCCTTCCGTCAAGACTTTCTTATCGCCACGTGACTAACACTCGGCTGATGCCCAATCTGCCTGCCATACGCGCCGTATCGGCGCGAGGTGGGCCTGTTGCCCTCGACGAGCGTTCCGGCCCCGGAGACGCCACCCCGTGATCGTCGTCGTCACCTTCGCCCTCAACTCCGCCTTCAACTTCGCCGTCGGCCTCCTCGTCGCCAAGTTCCTGGGGCCGGCGGAGTTCGGCCGCTTCGCGTTGGCGCTGGCCGTCGCGACCTTCATCAACTCGGCTGCCTTCGACTGGATCAGGCTCGCCGCAACCCGCTTCTACGCGGAGCGCACCCGGCGCGAGCGCCCTCAGGTGCGCGCCACACTCGATGCCGCCTTCGCGATGATATCGGCCGTCGTCGGCGTGGTCGCTCTCACGGTGATTCTCGCCGGCATCAAATTGCAGCTGTCACCGGCGCTCGCGAGCCTGAGTGTGGCCGCCGCCGTCGCCAACGCGCTCTACGATTACCACACGGCGCTCGTGCGTGCCCGTTTCCTCGATCGCACCTACGGTCGGCTCATCCTCACCAAGAACGTGCTGGCGCTGGCCCTCACCGTTGGCGGCGCATGGTGGTTCGGCTCGGCCAAATTCGCGCTGATCGGCTGGTGTCTCAGCGTCGCCGGCGCGCTCGCCAGCGCCAGTGCCGCGCTCACCGATCCGGGCGCGAGCCCGCGCCGCGCGTCGGGCGCCCTGATGCGCGACTACGCCCGCTACGGCGTGCCGATCATCACGGCGCTGGTTCTCTACCAGCTCATTCCGCTGGCCAACCGCATGCTGACCACGAGCCTCTACGGCTTCTCGGAGACCGGCCAGTTCTCGCTTGCCTTCGACATCGGCGTGCGGCTTGTCGCGGCCATTGGCTCGACGCTCGACGTGCTCCTGTTCCAGATCGCTGTGCAATTCGACGAGACGCACGGCTCCGACAGGGCGCGTCAGCAGGTCGCGCACAACATGACCGTCGTGTTCGCGGTCGTGCTGCCGACCTGCGTCGGCTGCTGGATGGTCCTTCCGAGCTTCGAGGCGCTTGTCGTGCCGGCGGACTTCCGCGGCCCCTTCGCCCATTATCTGGGGCTTCTGCTGCCTGGCCTCTGCGCCTTCGCGTTGATCCAATACGCGATCAATCCTTTGTTTCAGATCGTCAAGCGGACGATGCCGCTGATCGCTGCTGCGCTCGTCGCCTGCGCGGTCGATGCCGGGTTGATCCTCGTCTTGCCCAGGGGCAACGATGCTTCGAGCCTGGCCATCGCCCAGGCCGCCGCGCTGATTGCCGGATCCACTGCGCTGCTTGCGATCGCGGCCGCCTCGCGGCCGGTCTGGCCCAAGCTG
>JAFAME010000244.1 GCA_019233695.1 Methylobacteriaceae bacterium | reverse complement strand
ACCGTGCCATCGGTCTCCTGGCCGATGATGATGTATCCCTTCTCGGCCCGCATCACATGCATCGCCTCGGTCCCGTAGGCGACGGCATCGAAGCGCCGGGCCTCCGTCCAGATCGCCTCCCAGACGGCGAGGCCGTAGTCTGCCGGTACATTCACCTCGAAGCCCAGCTCGCCCGTAAAGCTCACCCGGAAGAGCCGGGTCGGCACGCCGCAGATGGATCCGTCGCGCACGCTCATATGCGGCAGGGCTTCGCGCGACAAGTCGATGCCTTCGACGAGGGGCATCAGGAGCTCTCGCGCGCGCGGGCCCTGCACCGCGATGACGGTCCACTGCTCCGTGATGGAGGTCAGCCAGACCTTCAAATCGGCGAACTCGGTCTGCAGGTAGTCCTCCATATGCGCGAGGACGTGCGCGGCCCCGCCGGTGGTGGTCGTCACATGGAAGCGATCGGGGGCGAGGCGGCCGACGACCCCGTCGTCCATGACGAACCCGGCTTCGTTGAGCATCAGCCCATAGCGGCAACGGCCGACGCCGAGCTTGGTCCATGCATTGGTATAGAGGCGGTTCATGAATTCGGCCGCATCCGGCCCGACGATCTCGATCTTGCCGAGCGTCGAGGCATCGAAAATGCCGGCGGATTGGCGCGTGACCCGGCACTCGCGGTTGACGCTCTGGTGCATGTCCTCGCCGGGCAATGGGAAATAGCGGGCGCGCTTCCATTGGCCCACGTCCTCGAACACCGCGCCATGCTCGCGCGCCCAGGCGTCCGTCGCGGTGCGCCGCACCGGGTCGAACAAGTCGCCGCGCGAGGTGCCGGCGAGCGTGCCGAACGTCACCGGCGTGTAGGGAGGACGAAACGTTGTGAGGCCGACCTGCGGGATCGGCTTGCCAAGGGTCCCCGCCGCAACGGCAAGGGCATTCATGTTCGAGGTTTTGCCCTGGTCGGTCGCCATGCCGGTCGTGGTATAGCGCTTGACGTGCTCGATGGAGCGGAAGCCTTCGCGGACGGCAAGCCGGATGTCGTTCACGGTCACATCGTTCTGGAAGTCGATGAAGGCCTTGCCCTTCGCGTTCGGCATCGCGCGGCTTGCCGAAGCGCCGCCGGACATGGAGGGCGCGGTTGCGGAGAAGGTCCTGGCGGCAACGGATCCGAATCCGGCTGCCTGCGCGGCGGCCGCCCCGCAGGCGTAGCCTTCATCGAGAACCGCCGCGAGTTCGAAGGTGCCGTTGCAGGCGCCGGCCGAGCGTTCGCGCTGCGCCGAAACGCCCGGCACGAAGGCCTGCAGATGCTCATCGAAGCGAAGCTTGCCGCGTGACTGCGAGAACAGGTGCACCGTCGGCGTCCAGCCGCCGGAGACGAGCAGAACATCGCAGTCGTGGCTCACCGTCGCGACGGTCGCCCCGGCGCCAACTTGGCCGATACTTACACCGGCGATGCGATGGCGGCCCGATGTGTCCATTATCGCCGCCGACGCCAGGACGCGGATTCCTGCGCCGGCGGCCGCCGATGCCGCCGCACCCGGCTCGGCGCGCAGATCGGCAATCAGCGCAACCTCGACGCCGGCGCGCTTGAGGTCGAGCGCGGTTTGATAGGCGCTGTCGCAGGCCGTTGCGACGACTGCCCGGGCGCCGCACTTGACGCCGTAACGGTTGAGATAGGTGCGCGCCGCGCCCGCCAGCATCACGCCAGGCCGATCGTTGCCGGGAAAGACGAGCGGGCGCTCGATAGCGCCCGTCGCGAGCACGACTTCCTTCGCCCGAACCTGCCACAGGCGCTCGCGAGGAAGCTGCGCCGTCGGCTCGGCGAGGTGATCCGTCACGCGCTCGGCGAGCGCGATGAAATTGTCGGCGTAGTAGCCGAAGGCGGTGGTGCGCGGCAGGATGTGTACCCGCTCGTTCATCGCCAGCGCCATGACGAGGTCGATCGCCCATTCCCTTGCCGGCCGGCCGTCGATCGCGGCCGAGCTCTCGTCGAGCAGGGAGCCGCCGATCTCGGCTGCTTCATCGCACAGGATGACGCTTGCCCCGCTTTCCGCCGCGCCGAGCGCGGCTGCAAGCCCCGCCGGGCCGCCGCCGGCGATGAGCACGTCGCAATGCGCATAGAGCTGCGCGTAGCGATCGGGATCGGGCTCCTTCGGCGCCGCGCCGAGGCCCGCCGCGCGACGGATGGCGGGCTCGTAGAGGCGCTTCCAGGCGCCGCGCGTCGGGCCCATGAAGGTCTTGTAGTAGAACCCCGCGGCAAAGAGCGGCGAGAGCGCATTGTTGACCGCACCGACATCGTGGCGAAGCGACGGCCAGCGGTTCTGGCTGAAGGCGATGAGACCCTCGTAGAGCTCGATCTGCGTGGCGCGCAGGTTGGGCGTCCGGCGCCCCTGCCCGCGCACGACTTCGACGAGCGCGTTTGGCTCGTCGGCGCCTGCGGCAACAATGCCGCGCGGCCGATGATATTTGAAAGAGCGCCCGACCAGATGGACACCGTTGCCAAGCAGCGCCGAGGCCAGCGTGTCACCCCGCAGTCCCGCATAGACCTTGCCGTCGAAGGTGAAGCGCAGAGACTTGCCGCGATCGATGCGGCCTCCCGCCGGCGTGCGGAACGCGCCAGTCATCGCCGCGCCTCGGCCCCGGCAGCGAGGTCGGGCGGCGTTTCGCCGATCCGGTAGGTCGCCGCGATCTTGTCGGTGAGCGTGTCGCGAATGCAGTTGAAGAAGCGCCCGCAGCCATTGGTGTGGCGCCAGCGCTCGGCATGCCGGCCCCTGGGATTGTCGCGCAGGTAGAGGAACTGCGCCCATTCGGCGTCGCTCAACGCCGACGGGTCGGCGGCGCGCGCCACATGGGCCTGCCCGGCATACCGGAACTCGATTTCCGGACGCGGGCCGCAGTAGGGACAGGGGATGAGCAGCATCGGTTCGATCAATGGGCGACGGCGGCGGCGGCCGCTTCGTCAATGAGGCGGCCGGTGCGGAACCGGTCGAGCGTGAAAGGCGCGTTGATCAGGTGCGGCTCGCCCGTTGCAAGCGTATGGGCAAAGACATGACCCGAGCCCGGCGTTGCCTTGAAGCCGCCCGTCCCCCAGCCGCAATTGACGTAGAGGCCTGTGACCGGGGTCTTGCCGATGATCGGCGAGCGGTCGGGCGTCACGTCGACGATGCCGCCCCAATTGCGCAACATGCGCATGCGCCGGAACATCGGGAAGAGCTCGCAGATCGCATCGAGCGTATGGGTGGCGATGTGGAGCCCGCCCGTCTGGCTGTAGGACGTATAGGCGTCGGCGCCCGCCCCGATGACGAGCTCGCCCTTGTCGGACTGCGAGAGATAGGCGTGAATGGTGTTCGACATGACGACGCAAGGCATCATCGGCTTGACCGGCTCCGACACCAGCGCCTGCAGCGGATAGCTCTCGATCGGCATCCGCACGCCGGCCATCGCCATGATCACGCTGGTATGGCCGGCAGCGACGACCCCGACCTTGCGCGCGCCGATCCGCCCG
>JAFAME010000215.1 GCA_019233695.1 Methylobacteriaceae bacterium | reverse complement strand
AAAGGCGAGGTGTCCATGGCGCCTGATCCGTTAATTTGCCGAGTACAGCGTGCCGGCGCTGATCGCCAGATGCTCGACCAGCGGCCCGAGCGCCAGCGCCGGGAAGAACGTGAGGCCGCCGATGATGACGATCACGCCGACGAGCAGACCGACGAACAAACCGCCGGTGGTCGGGAAAGTGCCGGCCGACGGCGGGATGGATTTCTTTGCCACCAGCGATCCGGCGATCGCCATAGCGGGAACGATCATCCAGAAGCGGCCGATGAACATCGCGACCGCACCGGTGAGATTGTAGAACAGCGTGTTGCCGGAGAGTCCGGCGAAGGCCGAGCCGTTGTTCCCGGTCATCGATGTATAGGCATAGAGGATCTCGGAGAAGCCGTGCGGCCCGGAGTTGTTCGTCTGGGCAACCGCGAAGGGCACGACGGTCGCGACCGCCGTCCAGCCGAGGTACATCAGCGGCAGGATGAGGATGGCGAGCATCGCCATTTTCACTTCCTTGGATTCGATCTTCTTGCCGACGTATTCGGGCGTGCGGCCGACCATGAGGCCGGCAACGAAGATCGAGATGATCACGTAGATCAGCATCCCGTAGAGGCCGGAGCCGACGCCGCCGAAGATGATCTCGCCGAGTTGGATGTTGATGAGCGGGATCATGCCGCCGAGCGCGGTGAAGGAATCGTGCATGGCGTTGACCGCGCCGCACGAGGCGTCGGTGGTGATCACGGCAAAAAGCGTCGAGGCGGCGATGCCGAAGCGCAGCTCCTTGCCTTCCATGTTGCCGCCGGTCAGGCCGAGCGCGTTGAGGGCCGTCGTGCCGGAGGCCTCTGCCCAGTAGCAGACCACGACGCCGGCAAGGAACAGGACGCCCATGACGGCGAAGATCGCCCAGCCCTGCCGCTCATTGCCCACCATGCGCCCGAAGACATTGGTAAGGGCCGCGCCGATGGCGAAAATCGAGATGATCTGGATGAAGTTTGCGAGCGCAGTCGGGTTTTCGAACGGATGGGCGGCGTTGGCGTTGAAGAAGCCGCCGCCGTTGGTGCCGAGCATCTTTATGGCGATCTGCGACGCGACGGGGCCGACCGCGATCGTCTGCTTGCCGCCTTCGAGCGTTGCGGCGTTGACGTACTCGCCAAGCGTTTGCGGGATGCCCTGCCAGACGAGAAAGAGCGCATAGACGATGCAGATCGGCAGCAGGATGTAGAGCGTGCAGCGGGTGACATCGACCCAGAAATTGCCGACCGTCCTCGCCGAATGCCGGGCAAAGCCGCGGATCAGCGCCACCGCCAGCACAATGCCGGTTGCCGCCGACAGATAGTTCTGGTGCGTCAGGCCGACCATCTGCACGAGGTAGGACATCGTGCTTTCGCCGCCGTAGTTCTGCCAGTTGGTGTTGGTGATGAAGCTGACGGCGGTGTTGAAGGCGAGGTCCGGAGCCACGGCCGATTGCCGCGCCGGATTGTAGTAGGGGATCAGCGCCTGCAGGCGCATCAGCAGGTAGAGGATAAGAAATCCGCCGACATGGAAGAACAGCATGCCGACGACATACATCAGCCAATGCTGTTCGCGCCGCTCGTCGACGCCGCCGAGCCAATAGATGATCCGCTCGACTGGACGCAGTACAAACGAGAGAAGCGTCGGCTCACCGTTGAAGACGCGCGTCATATAGCGGCCGAGCACCGGCGTTATCGCCACAATGATCACGCAATAGAGAAGGATCTGGATCCAGCCCAGAGCGGTCATGGCAGTGCCCCTGTCAGAATTGTTCCGGTCGGAGAAGCGCGTAAACGAGGTAGATGAGCAGACCTGCAGTCACGAGACCGGCAAGCGCATAGTCGAAGATCATGGCCTTCTCCTCAGAGCCGCTCGCAGGCGAAAGCATAGGCAACGGATATCGCAAAGAATCCGAGCGCGAGAAGCAGCATGACCGCGTCCAACATCGGAATGCTCCTAGGAAAGACTTGCCGACCCAGCCGAGCAGGCATGAGAGCGTAAGCCGCCTCTTGGCCCACTTAGTAGGTCGCACGGCCATAGGATTTCGAGAGGGGCGACGAGCCTTCCTTATAGAAATCTTATAAAGAAAACGACGTCGTCCAGGCAGGGAGCCAGAGAGTCCTCGCTTCGGTATGCATCCATCCTACAGGCTGCGGCCTGGTGATCAGCATGCCTCTAGCTCCGAGTGGACCTGCGCGCAGCAGCCTCGTCGCTGAGAACTGAGCATCCGCGTATCGTCTTTATTACGTCTTTATGAAATAGGCTCGCGCTCGTTCTGGAATTCATATTTCGCGCCACCCAAGTCCCCTAGTGAAGTGGACGTGGCAAGCCAAAAAGAACTCGCCACTTATTCCCCCACGTTACAGGAAACAAGGCCATGGAAAAGATCGAATCCCCTTCGCCTCGAGGTCTCTCGGAAGCCTTTCAATTCCTGATCGGCACGGACAGCCACGGCAACTGGGTCGTGCAGGATCGGCGCGGTCGATGTGGCGGTCTTTTCGTCAGCCGCAACGAGGCGCTCCGTTTCGCGATGTTCGAGAACGGATACCACCCAAACGCCGTCATGATGGTGCCCGGAGTGCTGGAACTGCGCATGCCGTGCGGGCCGCGCGCGGTCGCAGGTCCCGCCCTCGGCATGCCGACTGCTCGGCAGGCCGCGTAGTCATGGCCGCGGTGCGGACAAGCGGCTCGCCGGCAACGCGGGTCGAGCGGGGCAGGCGAACGCCTGTCGCGCGGCCCACGAAGGCGCACTGGCTGATCGACATTCTGTGCTACAGTTTGCCGATCGTCGGGCTGATTGCAGTGATTGCGGCGAGGTTCATGTACGCGGCGCAGTATTTCCCGTGACGGAACTCATCCTCTTGCGGCGGGAGGACCTGGATCGCGTCGCGGCTTCTCCGAGCGCTTAGGCGATCGGCGCCGTCTGGGTTCCCAATTGGGTCCGATAAAAGGCCGCATCATAACAGGCCTTGCCCCCCGGCTTGCCGACCATGGTGACGCACTGAGTGGGAGGACCGACGGATCGTTCGGCGCCGCTGATGGCCGACCACAGGATCGGCAACAGCAAGCCCGCACAGAGCAGGGCGCCGGCGCCGAAAACCCAAACCATGAAGACGACGATAAGCGGCTCGCCCTCCAGAAGCCCGTTGCGGCGTTCCGGGGCGGGCTTGGTCGAGTTCATGAGGCGGTTGGACATGGCGAAATCCGACACGTGGTCAGGCGAAATCGTCGCAGCAGACCGAGTATCCCTGCTGCAGGCGGACCGAAGGAACCGTCGTTCGACCGTTCTCGGCCGAGACTGCAAGACGGCATCGCGCCTCGACCAAAGCGTCGAGAAGCGCGATCGGCAGGGCTTCGTTGTGGGCTTCGATCGGGTCGTCGAGCCAATCGGGAAGTTGCCAGAGCTGCGAGAGGCAACACCGCCACTCGCCTTCGTCCAAGGTGAGTTGCCGAACTTTCCAGGCCGGCAATTCGAGGTCGATCATCGCCATGGCCGCCTCGATCCAGGCTCCCACATCGACCAATTGGCGAATTCGGCCCGCTGCGTCCGGGGAGGGCAGCGCCGCCAGGCGAGGACATGCCTCAGCGAGGACGCGCTCGATCAGTTGCGGTGTTACCCGAGGTGCCCGCCGCAGGCGCTCTTGCAGACGTCTGAGACGCTCCTCGGCCGCCGGATGCTCGAACATGGCTACGAATATGCCCAAGAGGTTTCTGCACCCGAAGATGACGAGCCCCTCATAGGAAATCGAGATGGGAAGGAGCACTATTGCATAGTGATTTCATAGTGAAAGGCTCCGGCCGGCGCGGGCAGTTGAGCTCATCGTCCCCTGCGGCGTAGTTGTCGATGCCGACAAAAATGTCTTCGCCATTGCCGATCCGGGAGACGATGTGGACGACCGGAATTCCCGAGGTGCGCAATGCTGCGGAAAGCAACTCGGCCGACCAAAAGTGCTTGTAGACACCGGACGTTAAGGCCGATGTCCTTCACGGCCTGTCGCGCTTTTCGCGGGCCTTGTCGATGTAGTTCCGATCAAGATCGGCAACGAAATCAAAGATTCTTCTGTCTGAGCCCAGCCAATCGCAGAGCGAGACGAAACCGCAAAACAGGTGTCGGGATCCGGCTCCAGATCCCGGCTCTCCGCTCTGTTCCGGCCGGGATGACGCGGCAGGATTTGAACCACGGCAACGCCACTTAGTAGGTCGCGCAGCCATAGGCTTTCGAGAGGGGAGAGGTGCCTTCCTTATAGGAATCCCATAAGGAAAGGCCGGCCGCGCGGGCGGAGAGGCCTCGTGTCTGCCCCCGCCGGTCCGTGGCGAGTGTTGGCGAGCGCGGGCAACGAGGCGGTGTTGCGTTGTCGTCGATTTCGGCTCTATCCCGAACTTGCAACAGCGCGGATCTCGTCGCATGTGGTGCGCAGTGGCGGCGAGACATCAAGGTGGGGGCGTCATGCAAGCGTGCGTTCTGGTCATCGATCAGGGCACGACCTCGACGAGAGCCATCGTCTTCGGGGCGGACGCCGTCCCGCTTGCCAGCGCCCAGCAGGAGTTCCGGCAGATCTTTCCGCGGCCGGGGTGGGTCGAGCACGATCCGCAGGATCTTTGGGCGACGACGCTTGCGACGGCGCGGGAAGCGTTGCGGACAGCCGGGGTGGAGGCGGCAAATCTTGCGGGACTCGGGATCGCCAACCAGCGCGAGACGGTCCTCGTGTGGGAGCGCGCGACCGGCCGCCCCGTTCACAATGCCATCGTCTGGCAGGATCGTCGCACGGCCGATCGCTGCCTCGAACTGAGGGCTGAAGGCCACGACGCTCTGATCGCCCGGAAGGCGGGGCTTCTGCTCGATCCGTATTTCTCCGCCACCAAGATCGCCTGGATCCTCGATCATGTGGAGGGGGCGCGGGCGCAGGCCAAGCGGGGCGAACTCGCCTTCGGCACGGTCGACACGTTCCTGCTTTGGCAGCTGACGGACGGCGCGGTCTATGCGACCGACGCGACCAACGCCTCGCGAACCCTGCTCTTCGATATCCACTCGGGCCGATGGGACGATGAGCTTGCGGGCCTCTTCGGCGTGCCGCTCTCCATGCTGCCGGAGGTGCGCGACAGCGCGGCCGAGTTCGGTCTCGCTTCCGCGGGGCATTTCGGAGCCCCCGTTGCGATCCGCGGCATCGCCGGCGACCAGCAGGCGGCCCTGATGGGCCAGGCGTGTTTCGAGCCGGGGATGGCGAAATCGACCTACGGGACCGGATGCTTTCTGCTCCTCAATACGGGGGCGCGGGCGATCGCCTCGCACAACCGGCTCCTCACGACGATCGCCTATCAGTGGCACGGCCAGCGGACCTATGCGCTCGAAGGCTCGATCTTCTCGGCGGGTGCCACGGTGCAATGGCTGCGCGATGGGCTCGGTGTTCTGGGATCGGCCGCAGAATCAGGCGAGCTGGCGGCTGTGGCGGACCGCAATCAGCCGGTCTATCTCGTTCCCGCCTTCACCGGCCTCGGCGCCCCGCATTGGGACAGTGAGGCGCGCGCCTCGATCACCGGCATCACGCGCGGCACGACGCACAGGGAACTGGCGCGCGCCGCGCTTGAGAGCGTCGCCTATCAGACGCGCGACCTCCTCGAAGCGATGCACGCGGACGTAGCCGGTGGCTCGGGTGAGGGCGCCGGCTCGACCATCCGCGTCGACGGCGGCATGAGCGCCAGCGATTGGACCATGCAATTTTTGGCCGACACGCTCAATGCGCCAGTCGACCGCCCAAAAATCCTCGAGACGACGGCGCTCGGCGCGGCGTTCCTGGCGGGGTGGCAGGCGGGGGTGTACCCGGATCCGCAGGATTTTTCCCGCACCTGGCAATTGGAGCGCCGTTTCCGGCCGTCCATGGATCAGGCCGAGCGCGAGACACGCTACCGCGGCTGGCGCGAGGCCGTCGCCCGCACCGTGGCGCGGCCGCGCCTCTGAGGTCCGTCCGGGATCGTTGAACAAGTCACCATGTCATCCCGGCCGAGGCACCGAAGCGGTGCACAGAGAGCCGGGATCCGGAACATGCCTCTCCTCAGGAGCTTGTCGCCGGATCCCGGATAGCGCTTCGCGCTTCCGGGACGACGATCTGCCATTGCAAAGGCTCACCACCACCAGCGGCGGCAGTGCCAGCACCAGCGCCAAGCGTATCCGCGCCCGCCGATATATTTGCGCGCCCCGCCGGTGCCGTGGTTCTGCCAGTCGGGCAGGAAGCGAACCGGCTCGACCTGGGGACCGGGCGCTGCGCCGACTATTGCCGTGGATGTCGTCGGCGTGCCGCCGACCGTCATCGCGCCGGCAAGACTGGCCGCACCGGCAAAGAGCAACGCGCTCGTCGCGACGGCGGCGCCGCATCGAAGGAGTTCGCGCATGGTCTGATCCTCCAGCTTGCGAGCGGCCGGCGCGAAAACCGCACGGCCCGGCTCAACTTTCGAACGCGCGAAGGAGAGGCCGGTTCCCTGAGATCAGGTGCCATACAATCTGGGCGGATATCGCTGTCACAGCATCGGGAGGGTGCGCCAATCAGCGCACGACAGCGAACGCGAGCCAAAGGACAAGACCTACGGTGGTCGCCGCTGGTGCGAAGGCCATTGCGCACCCGGTCATCTGCGGCCCGAGCACCGGAAACAACGCCGCAATCGTCGCGATCAGCGCTTGCGGCGGCCCGGGATCATCGATCATGTCGGCATGTCTCTCTCGGAAGCCGCTTTCCTTCGGGGCGTCCTTCCCGCGGCTGGCGCAGACGATAACCGCGCCATGCCGGCGCCTGCCTCAGCGCTCGGCGAGTGCGATCAGCGCCTCGGCGCGGATCTCCTCCGTGAGCCGCGCCTTCAGTGTCGAAAATTCCGGTGCCGTCTTCATCGTGTAGCGGCGCGGATGCGGCAGCTCGACGCGAATCTCAGCCTTGATGCGGCCGGGGCGGGCGGTCATCACGATCACCCGCGAGGCAAGGAAAATCGCCTCCTCGATGTCATGGGTGACGAACAGCACCGTCTTGCGGTCGCGCTCCCAGATGCCGAGCAGCAGTTCCTGCATCAGCGCCCGCGTCTGGTTGTCGAGCGCCCCGAAGGGCTCATCGAGCAGGAGAATCTCCGGACTGTTGGCGAGCGCCCGGGCGATCGCCGTACGCTGCTGCATGCCGCCGGAAAGCTGCTTGGGCCAATGGCGCTCGAAGCCGGCAAGTCCCATCCGCTCGATATAATCATCGACGATCCGCCGGCGCTCCAGGCTCGGCACGCCGCGCTCGCGCAGTCCGAATGCGATGTTCTCGGCAACCGTCAGCCACGGGAACAGCGTGTAGCTCTGGAACACCATGCCGCGATCCGGCCCGGGGCGGACGACCACCCTGCCGTTCAGCACGACGCGCCCGGAGGTCGGCGTGTCGAGGCCGGCAACGAGCCGCAGCAGGGTGGACTTGCCGCAGCCGGAGGGCCCGAGAATGGTGATGAAGTCGTTTTCGGCCACTTGCAGGCTCGTCGGCTCGATCGCCCGCGTCGGCTGACCGCGGCGACCGACGCCGGGAAAGACCCGCGCGATGCCCTCGATCGAGAGCTTCGGCGCGCTCATGCGAATTTCCAGGGAAACAGCCGGGCGTTGACCGCCTTGAAGACGAAGTCGGAGACGAGGCCGATGAAGCCGATGACGATGATGCCGAAGATCATCTGGCCGGTGGCGTTGAGCGCCTGGCTGTCGATGATCATGTGGCCGATGCCCTCCGACGAGCCGATGAGTTCGGCGACGATGACATAGGTCCAGGCCCAGCCGAGCACGAGCCGCAGGATTTCGGCGATCTCCGGCGCGTTGGCGGGGATGAGGACGCGGGCAACGACGCTGCGCTCGTCCGATCCGAGGGTGTAGGCCGCCTCGACCAGGTCGCGGCGCGTGGCCCCGACCGAGGTCGCCACCATGAGGACGATCTGGAAGACGGAGCCGAGAAAGATGACGAGCAGTTTTTGCGTCTCGCCCGTGCCGGCCCACAGGATGAGGAGCGGAATGAAAGCGGAGGCCGGCAGATAGCGGGCAAAGGAGACGAAGGGCTCGAAGAAGGCCTCGACGGGCTTGTAGGCGCCCATCGCGATGCCGAGCGGCACGGCGACGAGGGCGGCGAAGACGAAGCCGCCGACGACCCGCCACACCGTCATCGCGATGTCGTAGCTGAAGCCGAAGCGGACAAGCAGGGTCCAGCCGTTCAAAACCATCGTGATCGGATCGGCGAGAAACACCTTCGAGACGAAGCCGCCGAGCGTTGCCAGAGCCCAGACGGCAAAGAACAGGACGAAGAAGGCGATCCCGAGCCCGATCCGGGTACGATGCGAGACGGGCACGAGAGGGCGCATGGACGGGATCTGCGCGGGGGCGGGGAGTCACTCTCCCAGCGGAAGAAGGTGCCGCCACTTGGCGGCGGATGAGGGTCTATCTTATTGCAAACAAACAAACACTATGAAGACCCTCAGGCCCTTCCGGTTCCGATTTACCCCTCATCCGGCCGCTCCGCGGCCACCTTCTCCCAGTGGGAGAAGAACCTGCCGCGCCTTTCCCGACAAGGGTCACTGAATGAAGCGCGTATCGGCGAGGTTCAGGTCCGGCATGGTCTTCAGCACGCCGGCTTCGAGCAGCAGCTTCGCTGCCGCCTTGTTGAAGTCGTCGAACTCGCCAGCGAAGAATTTCCTGCTGCCTTCGCGATCGACCCACTTCAGATATTTGGCGGACGCGGCGAATTCCTCGCCCGTCTGCTTGACGTCGGCGCCCATGATCTCGTTCGACTTCTTGGGGTCCTTGGCGATCATGTCGAGCGCCTCGAAATAGGAATCGGCGAGCGCCTTGACCGCCTTCGGATTGGCGTCGATGAAGCTTGGGCTGCAGCCGAAGGTGTCGGTCACCATCGGGTAGTCGAGCGTCGTGGCCAGGATCTTGCCGACGTCGGGCTTGGCCCGCACATTGGAGAGGTAGGGTTCGTAGGTCCATGCGGCGTCGTTCTGGCCGGCGAGGAACGCCTGCGCGGCGGGGCCGGCGGAGAGGTTGACGATTTTCACGTCTTTCATCGACAGGCCGTTCTTGTTGAGAATCCAAGCAACGCCGAAGTATTCGCTCGTGCCCGGCACGTCGGCTGCTATCGTCTTGCCCTTCAGGTCGGCGACCGAATTGATGCCGGGGCGCACCACGAGGCCGTCGGCGCCATAGGATTTGTCGAGCTGGAACAGCTCTTTGATCGGCACGCCGGCGGCGTTCCAGACAAGGTAGGTTTCGGTCGTGGTGGCGGCGCACTGGATGTCGCCCGAGGCGATGGCGAGATGCCGGCTCGACTGCGGGATCTTCTTGATCGTCACGTCGAGCCCGTTCTTCTTGTAGATGCCGGCTTCCTTGGCGAGGGTGAGGGGGGCAAAACCGGTCCATCCGGAGATGCCGATTGCGACCTTGGTCTGCTGCGCCAGCGCCGCAGCAGGCAGGCTCACCAGAACGGTCAGCGCGAGGCCCGCGAGTCTTCCCCCACCCATGACATCCATCCTCTTTTCACAGTAGAAAGCCGGTCCATTAAACTCAAAGTCCGGCAATTGTCTATGAGAACACCGGTGTGCCGCGCGCGACCGGCGGCTCGCAGAGCTTGCCGGTCCGAGTTTTGATTGACGCCATCGGGAGGAAAGCCGTGCCAGACGCAATCGAGATCGACGGGCGACAATTGACGCTCGACAAGGTCGAAAGGATTGCCCTTGGGACCTCGGTTCGGCTGTCCGCCGAGGCGCGGGCGAGAATCGCAGCCTCGCAAGCGCATCTTGAAGGCATGATGGCCGCGGGCGCGGCCATCTATGGCGTGACCACCGGCTTCGGCGCGCTCGACGGCGCCCCCGTTGCGGCAGAGAAGAACCAGGCGCAGCAGCGCAATTTGCTGTTGAGCCATGCCGCCGGGGTTGGACCCGCAATGGGAGAGCCGGCGGTGCGGGCGATGATGGCGTTGCGATTGAACGTCCTTGCCTCCGGGCAGACGGGGGTAAGGCTCTCGACGGCGGACGCGCTGCTCGTCGCCCTCAATGCCGGCCTCGTTCCGTACGTGCCGCGGCAAGGGTCGGTCGGCGCGTGCGGCGATCTGGCGCCGCTGGCGCACATGAGCCTGCCGCTCATCGGCCGCGGCAAGGCGCGCATCGCCGCGGGCGGCTGGATCGAGGGCGCCAAAGCGCTGGAGCAGGCGGGGCTCGCCCCAATCGAGCTTTCCGGCCGCGACGGCATCGCCTGCATCAACGGCACCGAGCAGACGACGGCAATCGCCGGGCTCGCGCTGGCGCAAGCGTGCGGCCTGATTGCGGCCGCCGAAGCGGTCTCGGTCCTCACTCTGGAGGCGTTGGGCGCGCTCGATGACAGTTTCGACCGCCGCGTTGCGGAAGCCAAACCGCATCGGGGGCAGCTCGACGCGAGCGCCGCCTTGCGGCGGCTGTCGGCCGGGTCAGCCAGCATCTCGGCGCCTCGCCCGGGTCGGCTCCGCGACGCCCTCAGCCTGCGCTGCATCCCGCAAGTCCTCGGCGCAGGGCGCGACGCCGTGGCGCACGCCATCGCGACCTTCGAGATCGAAATCAATTCGGTCAACGACAACCCGATCTTCTCGCGCGAGGGCGATTGGATCACCTCCAACTCCGGAAACTTTCACGGCCAGGCGATGGCCGAGGTCTGCGACTATGCGGCAAACGCCCTCACCACGCTTGCGGTGATCTCGGAGCGGCGCTGCGCGAGGCTCATCGACCATCACCTGAACGGCGGCCTGCCGGCCTTTCTGATCCACCCCGATGCGGCGCCGGGCGAGAATTCGGGTTTCATGATCGCCCAATACACCGCAGCCGCCCTCGTAGCCGAACTGCGCCAGCGCTCGGTCCCGGGCTCGATCCAGTCCGTGCCGACATGCGCCAACACCGAGGATCACGTGCCGATGGCGCCCCTGTCGGCGCGCCGGCTGGAGTTCGTGGTCGCGACCGCCTGGCAGGCCCACGCGATCGAACTCCTGCTCGCCGCTCAGGCGCTTGATCTGCGTGGCGTTCCTGCAGCGCCGGCGCTGCGGCCGCTCGTCGCCGCCCTGCGCCTGCAGGTTCCCATGATGGTCGATGACCGGCTCATGGCCGATGACATCGAGGAGGCGGAAAAATGCCTGCGCACGGCCGTGTGCGGCCCGACCGCGTCACTGCCCCGTGTGGCCTGGCAGCGTCGCTAGCGTGCCCGACCTCACGCCTTCCTCAATCGGCGCAGCCCCTGGACCGCGTGCTGCAGGCCGGTGCGAAGCCGGCGCCACAGGATCTGGCGCTCGAGGGCCGCGGCAAAGGCCCTCGATTTGTCTTGGCCAAGACCGACGAACATGTCGGCGATTGGCATGGTCTGCGGCCAGATGTGGCCGATCATCGGATGGTCGGCGGCGGTGCATGAGTCGGTGAGCGCGATCCCGCCTTCGCCGAGCTGGGCGCGCGTCAGCTCCAGCATCAGCTGGACTCCGGGCGAGAAGGCAGCATAGGCCTCATCATAGGCGATCTTCCAGGTGAAGGCGTGGTCCCCGCTGATCAGGAGGATGAGCATCGCGATCGGCTCGCCGTTCACCTCGAAGCTGGCGATACGGCACTTGCCTTCCTTCGCGAGGCTGCGCGTCATGGTGCGGGCGAAGGTCGCGAGCTGCGGCCTGTTGAGGAGCGCCGTGCCGCGCTTGCCCTTCCAACCCCTGGCTTCGAGGGTCAGGAACTGCTCGCCGGCAAGGCGCACGTCGCGCGGGCTGCGCGCCATCCGGAATGCCACCTCGCATTCCTGTTCGAGGCGCCGTCGTGCCCGGTGCAGCTTCTTGAGCCGTGGAGGCGCGACCGCCTGCTCAACGAACCTGTCGGGGTCCGGGCCGAAGCTCAGGACGGCGCGGTCGTGCTGGTCGAGAAGGCGGACCGGCCGCCCGTCCCGTTCCGCGCGCTCCCGCAAAAGTCTGGCAACAGGTCCTTCGGCCGGCAGAAGCGGCAGCGCCAGTCCGGCCGCCTCGGGAAATGCGCGCCGGCAATAGGCAAGGATGGCATCGAGAGCCTCTGCGGCGCGCGCCCGGTCGAGGAGCGGCGTGCCGAGCGCCGCCTGCTTGTGCGTCCAGACTCGGACAAACGAGCTGCCGAGGCGACCGGAGAGCTGCAGCGGGCAAACGGCCAGCAGGGCGCCCGCGCGTTGCGCTTCCCAGACGAAGATGAAATAGGGGCGGCGCCCGCTGACGATGTGCTGGGCCGCCGCAAGCGCGCAGGCCGGCTCATGGAAGACGTTGGGTTCGAGCGAGCGCTCGGCAAGATCGCGCCACTCGGCGAGATAGGCCGTGGCGGCCTCGCAATCGAGCGCCTCGACCGCGAGCTGATGGCTGCCGGGACGCTCGGCGCTCCGCGCACCCCCGGCCGGAAGGTGAGTGCGGGGAAGGGCCCGTGGCCGCTCCGCAAATGGGGCAAGCGCGGGGCGCTTGGATCGATTTGAGTCGAGCCAAAAGGGAAATGCCTTTCCGGGCATCGGTGCCTCCGGTCAATTGCCGCTTGACCGTCCGTCGGCGTCCTGTTTCAGGACGCTCTGCGCGGCACGGACGGCCTTCGACCGCCGATGCGCAAGGAGCCTGCCAACGGTAAGCTCCTGTTAACTGTCCGATTCCGATGCAAGAAGCAGAAAGCCCTCGCCGAGCGGATCGTCCGCCTCGACGATGAAGCGGGCCGTGCCACTGTAGAACGAGCGGCCGGCAACCCGCACCCGCACGGCCGGATGGCCATGGAAATCTTCCCGGCCGACCGCGGTTCCCGCAAATCCGTCTCCGGTCGGCCCAAGAAAGCGTCGCGTCGATCTAAGCTGCAGAGCGCCGCCGAGCACGTCGAGCGTCATTCGCGCGGTAACGCCCGAGCCGGTCGGCGAGCGGTCGATCTGGCCGCCTCCGAACAGGCAGAGATTGCGCGACGGCTCCGGCGAGGAAGGCGCCACATCGTCGGTCAGGATGACGCCATAGAGGAACGACAGATCGGCATCGACGGGGTGCTTCGGGGAAAGGCGCCTCTGCGCTGAGGCGAACACTTTCGCGCCGACCTCGATCAAGGCATGCAGTCCCTGATCGAAGGCGACACCGAGCCGCGAGGTCGGGAGAATCGCATAGTAAGCGCCGCCGAAGGCAACATCGCAGCGCACGCACCCGTGCCCTTCGACGTCGAGCTCGACGTCGCGTGCTTCGATATAGGCGGGCACGCTCTCGAAGGCGGTCTCCATAACACACCCGTTGTCGAGGCGCGCCTCGACCCGGACAAGCCCGCATGGCAATTCGAGCCCGAAGCGAGCCGCCTCGCCGTCGTGGGCGACGCGACCGCTCTCGACCGCCCAGCGGCCGATTGCGATGGTGGCGTGGCCGCACATCGTCGAATAGCCGGACGCATGGGTGAAGAGGCAGGCGAGATCGGCGCCGGGCAGGGACGGCTCGACGGGAATGACGCCGTACATGCCGGCATGGCCGCGCGGCTCATGCATCAGAATGGTACGCAAGACATCATGGCGCTCGGCCGCGTCGCGACGCTTGTCGAGAATGCTCGCTCCGCCGAGCCTCGGATAGCCGCCCGTCACGATGCGCACCGGCTCGCCGGCGGTGTGCATGTCGATGACCTCGAGCACATGCCGTGTCCGCCGGCCCGAGGCGGGGGCGAGGGGAGCCGACGGCGGTTTATGCTCGGGCGCGGTCATGATCTCTTGCCGTCGTTCCCTCCCGCAAATCGAGCAGGGCAAGCCTGGTGAATTCGACGCAATCCCGCAGGGCCCCGCAGGGAGGAGGGACCGGCTGCGCGCCTCGGCGAGGAAGGCCAGCGCCCAGCATTTCGCCATTCGAGGGAGCGGGTCACAACCGCACTGCACCCGAGGAGATGGCCTCGAAGAGCTTGGCGTCGAGCCGAACGAAGCGCTGGTCCTTGGCCGAGTAGAAGAACAGGGGATCGGAAGTGCGGGCGGGGTCGAAGCCGTCCTCGACGAGTTCGATCTTGCGCTGCTTGAATGTGCCCGTGACGTCGAGCTCGCTCTGGATGCGCAGAAACAGCGGGCGAGCGTAGTCGGGCAGGTGCCCGGCAAGATGGGCGCTGAAGGCGGCATAGTCGAACCGGGCCGGATCGGCCGGCACCAGCGCCGCCATCCCGGCTCGGCCCTCCGCCCCCGGCACGCGAACGCCATAGACGGTCGCCTCGCGCACGCCCGGGAAGGTCCCGATGACCTCGCCGACCTCGGAGGTCGCGACATTCTCGCCCTTCCACCGAAAGGTGTCGCCGAGACGGTCGACGAAATAGAAGTAGCCGAGCACATCCTTCTTCATGAGATCGCCGGTTCGGAACCAGGCGTCGCCTTTTTTTCGCACGTCGCGAAGGATCTTCTTCTCGCTCTCAGCCTTGTCGGCATAGCCTTCGAAGCGGTTGCCGGGCTTTGAGGGATCGTTCAGGATCTCGCCGACCGCCTCTCCGACTTCGCCGGGCGCGCACTCGATGCACAGGCCGTCGCCTCCCCGCATGGGCATCTGCGTCTCGACGTCGAACTTGACCAGCGTGACGATGAAGCGCTTTTCGGCCCACTTCGGAATCCGGCCGACCGCGCCGGGTTTCGAATCGAAGTTGAAGAGAGCAACGTTACCCTCTGTCGCTGCGTAGAGTTCGAGGATGCGTGGGATGCGGAAGCGGTCGCGAAACGGGATCCACACGTCGGGCCGCAACCCGTTGCCGAAGCAGAGCCGAATGCGGTGGGCCGTGTCGTAAGGCCCCGGCGGGGTGTTGACGAGGTAGCGGCACAACTCGCCGATATAGGCGAACATCGTGCAGTCCTGCTTGACGATCTCGGCCCAGAAATCCCGCGCCGAGAACCGCTCCCGAATGATGCAGGAGCCGCCAACGGTGAGGACGGCGCCCGTCGCGCAGACGCCGCCGACGGTGTGGTACATCGGCAGGCAATCGTACATGCGGTCGTCGCCCCTCGCGCCGGTCGCGCCGGCAAAGCCGAGCATCGCCAGCTGGATGCGGTAGTGGTTGATGTTGGCGGCCTTGGGCAGGCCGGTCGTGCCGGAGGTGTAGATGTAGACGCATTTGTCATTGATGGTGAGCGGCACGCGCTCCTCGGCCGGAAGGTTTTCGTCGGAGAAATCGGCGAGCGCGGTATCGACGCGCGCATGCCCATTGGCGGCCCCATGTACGAACACGGATGTGCCGCCGCCAAGGACGGGGCTGGCCGTCTCGAACTGCGCCAGCATGGTCGCATCGACGATGACGCATTTCGCCGAGACGACCGAGATGCAATGGGCGAGGGAATTGCCGGCGAGATTTGTGTTGATGAGCGCCGTCACACCGCCCATCTTGGCGATGCCTATCCAGACGCACAGATATTCCGGCCGGTTGGGCATCATCAGCGCGACGACATCGCCCTTGCCGAGGCCCTGGCTCTCGGCCCAGCGCGCATAGCGGTTGGCGCGCCCGTTCAGCTCGCAATAGGTCAGCGTTTCGTGCTCGGAGATCAGGGCTGTGCGGTCGGCATGACGCGCCGCAAACTCCTCGACGAGGTCGCGCAAGGTGCGCGTCGGGTGCTTGCTGATCGGCGCGACGCGGCGCAGCGCGCGCAGCGAGCCGCGCACGTAGGCGATCTCGCTTGAAAGCCGTTCAAACAGCCCCACGCGCGGCTCTCCCTCAGCTCTGACACGAGGTGGAATTGAAGGCCCGACCCGTCATGACGGCGGCCTTCAGGCGCTCTCGCGCTCGATGATCTCGAACCCCACCGCAACGATCGCCTGGGTCGGGGCGTCGCCTTCGAGCCGTCGCAACAGCTGGCGAACCGCCCGGCGGCCCATGTCGTAGCGGCGCACCCGCACCGTCGTCAGCGTCGGATGCAGTTGGGCCGCGAGATCCACGTCGCCATAGCCGGCGATTGCGAGGCGCCCGGGCACCTTCCAGCCGAGCCTGTGACATTCCTGCACCGCGCCGATGGCGAGCGTGTCGCTGGAGCAGAAGATGACATCAAGGCGCGGGTTGCGTGCGGTCAGAATGCGCAGGGCCTCAGCGCCCCCCTGCGGCGTGATGTCGACCTCGACTTCGAGCTCCGGCACGGGGCTCAGGCCGAGATCGGCCATCGCCTGGCGATAGCCGATGCGGCGCTGGCGCAGCCGATCGTTGCCGTGGATCGGCGTGCTGACGAAACCGATGCATCGGTATCCTTTGGCGGCAAGATGCGCCGTCATCGCATGAGCGGCGTCGAAATTGGAGACGCCGACGGCCATGTCGATCGGCTCGTTGCCGCGGATTTCGCTGATCTCGACGACGGGAACGCCGGTCTCGCGCAGCATCTCGCGCGCCACTGGACCCTGCACGAACGCCTGCAGGATGAGGCCGGCGGGCCGCCAACCCAGAAGGGCACGGATCGCCTCGTCCTCGGCTTCCGGCGAAAAATCCCCCTGCATCAGGAGAAGCTGGTAGCCGCGCTCGCGGCATTCATCCGACATCCCCTGGACCTGTTCGGCGATGCCCGAATTGATGAGCGGCGGGACGACGGTGCCGATGATGCGCCCCGCCCCGCGCATGCTGCTTGCGAGCTGGTTGGGGATGAAGCCGACTTCCTCGATTGCCTGAAGGATGCGCCGGCGGGTCTCGGGCGACACGCTGCTCGGCTTCTTCAGGGCCCGCGACACCGTAATCGGCGCCACCCCGACAGACAGCGCGATCTCACGCATGCCGAGGCGGCGCGATCGTTGCGGGCGGGGCTTCCCGACAGGAGGAATCGTCATCGCTTTTCGATCACGAGCAGGAAAAGGGCCGCTTTTCTTCGACGAGTTCGGCGCTGTAGTCTACCCGATTGTTGATGGTAACGGTATCACGGCCGACGCGTGGCCGACCGGGCCCCCGCAAGAATTTCGGATTCCGCGGCCAACGCCCGGTGAAGGGAGGCGCACGTGAAGATAACCTCAGTCGAGACGCTTCAACTCGCTGAATTCCCTTTTTTACTTTGGCTGCGCCTGCATACCGACGCGGGGCTGATCGGCACGGGCGAGACGTTCTTCGCCGCCGGGCCGGTCGCTGCCTACATCCATGACAATGTCGCGCCCTACCTTGTAGGGACGGACCCGCGCAACATGGAGCTGCATGACCGCAAGCTTGGCAGCGTCTATGTCGGCGCCCGCGATTCGGGCGCCGAGATGCGCGGCAATTCGGCGGTCAACCTCGCCCTTTGGGACATCTACGGGCAGGTGCTGGGCGAGCCCGTGTGGCGGCTCCTGGGCGGCCGCACGCATGAGACCGTGCCGATCTATAATACCTGCGCCGGCTACCGGCATATCCGCGCGACCAAGCGCAACGCCCTGTTCGAGCGGACGGAGGACTGGTCGCTGCGGCCCGAGGCGGCAGGGGAGGGACCCTACGAGGACCTTCTCGCCTTCCGCTTCAATGCGGACAAGCTCGCCGAGAGCCTGCTCGGCGAGGGCATCAAGGCAATGAAGATCTGGCCTTTCGATGTCGCCGCCGAGGCCTCGAACGGCACGCGCATCGCCGGCCCCGACCTCGACCAGGCCTTGGAACCGTTCAGAAAGATTCGTGCGGCCGTGGGCAACGCGATGGAAATCATGGTCGAACTGCATGGGCTCTGGACGGTGCCATGTGCGCTGCGGATCGCTGCCGCCCTGGAGCCCTTCGGCCCGGCCTGGCTCGAAGAGCCAGTGCGCTTCAACGAGCTTGACGGCCTTGCCGAGCTTGCCCGGCATACATCGATTCCGATCGCGACCAGCGAGCGTCTGGCGACACGGGCTGCCTTTCGCCAGATCATCGACAGGCGCGCCGCTTCGATCATCATGATCGATATCGCGTGGTGCGGCGGCCTCAGCGAGGCGCGCAAGATCGCCAACATGGCGGAGGCCTGCGAACTCCCGGTGACGCTGCACGACTGCACCGGACCGATCGTCTTTGCCGCCAGCTGCGCGCTCTCCGCCACCCTGCCGAACGTCAACTACCAGGAGGCGGTGCGGGCCTATTTCACCGGATGGTACCGGGAGGTCGTCGATCGGTTGCCCGAAGTTGCCGACGGCGCCGTGACGCCGCTCGACGGACCCGGTCTCGGGCTTGCCCTGAAGCCCGAGGTCTTCGAGCGCCCCGACGCAACGATCCGAGTGTCGCGACTGTAAGGCCGCGGAAAAGGCGGGCTTGCGCCGGCCGCGGCCCCTGCGTGCGGCTGGTGTGGCCTTTACAGAGTGGCCATCCATGGCTACTTACGCGCATGAAGACCGTATCGATCCGCGACGCAAAGAACCGTCTGACCGAACTCGCGCGCGAGGTTGAAGCGGGCGTCACGATCGTGGTCACACGGAACGGCCGCCCTGTTCTCGACCTTGTACCACACAAGAAGCGTGGCGGTCTGAACCTCGCTGCCGGCGAGGCCTATCTGCGGTCCAAAGGGATTGCGAATCCCGTGCCGTTCATCGCCGACGATTTCGACGATCCGCTTCCGGACGACTTTCTCCTGCGTCCGCTGCCGCGGAGCCGATGAGGCTCCTCCTCGACACGCACGTCGCGTTGGGTCTCCTGCGACGGCAGCTGGCGAAACGGCATCCCGAGATCTCCCGCCGCCTCGCTGACCCATCGACGGCTGGTTTCGTCAGCGTCGCCAGTTTGTGGGAGATCGCAATCAAGACACGGCTTCGAAAGCTCGATCCGGGGATGCCGCTCCACGATATCGCCGGCTATCTTTCGGCAGTAGGTCTTTCCATCCTGCCAATCGAGGCAGGCCATGTGGTCGTGGCCGTCGTTCCCGAGCCCAGGACCCGCGATCCGTTCGATCGCCTCCTGCTGGCACAATGCCAAGCCGAGAACCTGCGACTCGCGACGGTGGATCGCGCCCTCGTTGGGCATCCCATGGCAATGAGGATCTGAGAGCACGCTCGGAAGTTCTCGGTCCAAGGACCGGTCTAACCTGTCCCTGCGCGCACTCTTTCAAAAAGATGCGCGGACGAAGCGAGAGCAACCACCCATGCTTCACTGCTCTTGCTGCATCTGCAGTTGCTGCATCTGCTGCATCGCGACATCGGCGCGTTTGCGCAGCTCGTCGGGCGCAACGTCCTCAACATGCGTCGAGATGTGCCAGATATGGCCGAACGGGTCCGTGACGGCGCCGCTCCGGTCGCCATAAAACTGATCCTTGATCGGCCGCAGCACCGTGGCGCCGGCTGCCACCGCATCGCTCACCACCTTGTCCGAGTTCTCGACATAGAGGTGGATCGAAATCGGCGTTCCGCCGAGGGATTGCGGGCTGAGCGAGTTCATCTCGGGGAACTCGTCGGCGAGCATGATGGGCGAATCGCCGATCCTGAGCTCGGCATGTCCGACCCGCCCGCCGGGAGCTGAAATCGGCGGCAGCGTGACGGTCGCGCCAAAGGCGCGCTTGTAGAATTCGATCGCGTTGGCGGCGCCCTTGATGATGAGATAGGGCGTTGCGGTGTGGTAGCCGGCAGGAATAGGGCTTGGCTTGGGCATCGAACACCTCCTCCGCTGTCCCCGTGCGTCAGGTCCAAAAAGACCCTTGGGGAGATAGCGTTCTGATCCGGGCTCGCAAGCCCGCTCAGAACGCGAAGACGGTCGGCCTGACGTAGGTACCGAGCAGCTTGCTGCAGCGCCAATCGAGGTCGTGCATGAGACTGTCCGCCAGCGCGTAGGCGAGCTTCCAATCCTTCAGCGGCTGGATGTCTTCGAGGGCCTTGCCGAAGTCGCCGCGCAAGCTGTCGATCTCGAAGGCGAGGCTCCGGTCCTCGATATTCCCCTGCTTGCCCGAAGCCGCTGGCTGCCTGGCCCGCGCCGCCTCAATCCAGTCTTGCCAGGGAAAGTCGGGCGAGAGCGTTGCCGGCTGCGGCGGCGGCGTGCCGGTCTCGCCTCGTGCAAAGGCGCCAAGTGCGTGGCGCACCACGGCGCGATCAAAGCTCTCGATGGCCGGGCGTCCGTCGGGCGCGACAAGAGGATAGAGCGTGTCGCGGAGCCGCTTCTGCCCGAGCACGACCACGAGCTCGGCGACCATCTGCGCCACCACGGCATCACCGTCTGCGGCGTCGAGGGTGCCGGTCTTGATGGCACGGACCAGATTGGTTGCGGCGACGGACGCGATGCGATCCTCGCCGGTCTGGTTCAAAAGGGTGATGAGGATTTCCAGGCGCGGCGAAAGCGCCGCCGCCGCTTCGAGCGGCCCGAACTGCGCCTGGAACCGGCGAGCACTGGCAAGGAGCGCCGGCATGTCGGCGGGCAGCTTGTCGAGATCGAGCGGCGTGCGACGCCCATAGAGCAGCACCGCCGCCCGATATTCCTTCTCGAGCGCTTCGGCCGTCTTGGGACCGTCCGGCGCGCGCTTCAAGAGCGCAAGCCATTCGCCGAGATCGGCCTCTCGGATGAGGATCTGGCGAGCGAGCCCCCCTTCGCCCGCCGCCTCGGCCGCCGCGGCAAGCCTCGACTTCTGGCCGTCGTCGAGATCGAAGAGAGCCTCGGCCAGCAGGCCCTCGCTGAGGGCGACCGCAGGCGAGGTCGCGCGCCAGCGATCGAAAGCGGCATAGAGCCGCGCCCCGTCGCCGTCGAGAAGCATGGCCCGCATGGCGGAAGGCCCGATCGTGACGAGCACGCCGCCGTTGTCCGTCGCGCCGACGAGCGCGTCGAACATGGCGACCCGATCGGCCCGATCGGCGAAGGCAAGGCGAAGCTCGTCGATGCGCGGGGACTTGCGCCTCACCTCGCCGAGGCGCTTCAGCAGCGCCGATCCTGCCTCGCGGCTCAGCTTGCCATAGCGGATCGCCAGATAGGCCGCATCGTCGGCATAGCGATTGCGCCAGAAGCGCGGCGGCTCGGGTGGTTCGCTGATCAGGAAGTTGGCGAGTTCGACGATGACTGCCGCCTGCCGGCAGACAGCAGGGTCGTCCGCTGCACGCGCCGGAAGCGGCGCAGCGACGAGCGCGCATACGCAGATCGCAAGGCGGATGATCGGCCGCAAGGCTGCCCTCGTTCCTTGTCGATCCCCCATTTTGACATGCGATCCTCGCCGTGAACAGGCGGGCAGCGTCTATCCCTTGAAGGGGGCCTCCGGGAGCCCCTTGACGCCGACGTCGAGCGCAAAGAGCCCGCCGGCGAGCGGCTGTCCGGCAAGCTGCGCCTCAGGTCGTCGCAACGTGGCTGACGTCACGTAGAGAATGTCGAGGTCCTTGCCGCCGAAGCTGCAGCACGTGGGAATGTCGGTTGGCAGCACGATGGTCTGCATTTCCTTGCCGGCCGGGTCGAAGCGGGAGACCTTGCTGGCCGGCGGAAGGGTCACCCAATAGCAGCCGTCGACATCGACGGTTGCGCCGTCGGCGACGCCGCCGGTCGTCGAGGTATCAATGAAGACGCGCCGGTTCTCGATCGCGCCGCTTGCCGGATCGAAGTCCCACGCCCATACGCGGTCCGCGCGGCTGTCGGCGTAGTACATCGTCTTGCTGTCGGGGCTCCAGGCGAGCCCGTTCGAACAGCCGATGCCCTCGACGAGGCGATGGCAGCTCAGGTCCGGATCGAGCCGATAGAGCGAGGCGATGTTCCTTGGCGGCTTGCCTTCCGCCTCGAACATCGTACCCGAGTAGAACCGCCCCTGGCGGTCGGTCTTGCCGTCGTTGAAGCGGGTATCGGGCATGTCGGCTTCCGGATCGACGATCGGATCGAAGTCACCTGTGGCAGGATCGAAGAAATGGAAGCCGTCCGTCATGCTGACGATGAGCCCGCCGCGCTCGCGCACGGCGAGGCAGCCGAGATATTCGGGCGAGGACCAGGACTCGTTGCGGTTCGTCGCCGGGTCGTAACGGTGGATCAGCTTTCCCCAGATGTCGACCCACCACAGCACGTTGTCGCGGTCATCCCAGAACGTCCCTTCCCCGAGGAGGGACTTCGACTCGACCACGCACGTCATTTCGGTCACGGCATGTCCTCCCTGTTCCCGGCCGGGGTCTTGATAGCCTCAGCCATGTTCCGCGGGCGACCGGGACGCCGCACGGCGAGCCTCCGCAAGGCGCGGCCGAGTTCCGGAAACGCCTCGCTCGCCAGCGACACCGTCACGAGAATCACAACTCCATAGACGATCAGCAGCGCGCCATTGCTGAGATTGAGCGCGGGGAGAAGGCCGGTGAGGATGGTGAGCACGAAGGCGCCGGCAATCGTGCCGATGTAGTGGCCGGACCCGCCGAGCACGGAGGCCCCGCCGATCGCGACGGCAGCAATCGAGGTGAAGAGGTAGGGGTCGCCCATGCCGAGATAGGCCTGCCCGCTGTATCCGGTCAGCAGCATGCCGGCGAGCGCGGCGGTGAGCCCGCAAGTCACGTAGGCGAGGACCGTCGTCTGCGCCGTCGGCACGCCCGAATAGGCGGCGACGGTGGGGCTCGTCCCGACGGCGTAGAGGTGCCGTCCGAAGGCGGTCTTCGACAGCGCCAGCGAGGCGGCGCCGGCAAGGACGGCCCAGATGATCAGGACGACCGGAAATTCGCCGATGCGGCCCACGGCGAGGTACTGGATCAGGGGCGGTGCGCCCGCGGTCGGCGCGCCGCCGGTATAGACGAGGATGCCGCCCTGCAGGATGACGTTGACGGCAAGCGTCATGATGATGGGCGGCACGCCGAAGAGGGCGATGCCGAGCCCGTTGATCGCGCCGATCGCGCCGCCGCAGGCGAGGATGAGGGGCATCGCCCAGCCAAGCGGCCCATCCTGGCCGTTCGAAATGAGCGTCAACAGGACGGCCGAGCTGTTGAGGACCCAGGGAACGGAAAGGTCGATGCCGCCGCCCAGGATGACGAAGGTCTGGCCGAGCGCGACGATGCCGATGAAGGCGGCCAGCACCGACATGCTGCGCAGATGCGCAAGCGCCAGGAAGCCTGGCGAAAAGAGGCTTGTGAGCAGAAGAAGGCCGATCATGCCCAGATAGGCGAGCAGGATTGCCCGATGACGCGCCACGAATGGCATCAGCTCACGCTCCCCCGTGCCGATTTTTCGGCAATCGAGCTCGCCAGGACGGCGACAAGCAGGATGACCCCCGAGGCGATCGGCTGCCAGGACGTCGAGACCTCCAGAACAAAGACGAGATTGCCGATGATGGTGAGGATGAAGCCGCCGATGAGCGTGCCCGCGAGCCCACCTCGCCCGCCGAAGAGGCTGATCCCGCCGATCACCGCCGCGGCGACGGAGGGCAGGATGTAGTCGTTGCCGATGGTCGGCGATCCTGTGCCGGTCTGCGTCGTCAGATAGAGGGCGCTGAGGGCAGCGAACATGCCCGAGAGGCCGTAGGTGGCGATGTTGATCGTGGCGATCGATACGCCCGAAAGATAGGCGGACTTTTCGTTCGAGCCGGTCGCTCGGATGGCGATGCCGAGCCGGGTGCTGCGGAACCACATCCAGAAGGCAAGGAGCACGACGAGGAGCCATACCGAGGTCGATATGCCGGCGAACGAGGCGTTGCCGAACGCCGTCCATCCAGCCGGCAGATGACCGCCGTCGGTCGGCAGCACGAGCAGTGCGGAGCCGGCGAGGATCGACCATGTGGCAAGCGTCACAAGAAAGGGCTGCAGGCGCAGGAGCGAGACCAGGAGACCGTTGACGGCTCCCGCAGCGAGGCCGATCAGGACGATGGCGATCGCCCATGCCGTCGCCGTGATCGGATCTTCGCCGAACCGGGTTGCGGCAAGGACCGTGCCGAAGCTGATCATGCCGCCGATCGAAAGATCGATGCCGCCGCGCAGAAGCACGATCGTCTGGCCGGCGGCGGCAAGGCACAGCGTCATGGCCGCGCTCGCGTCGAGGTTGAGCTCTTCCAGGCTGAACACGCCCCGCCGCAGCGTTGCGTAGACGGAAACCAGCAGGATCAGCATCAGGCAGGCGACCAGGAACGGCGCGCGGTCGACGACCCGCGCCGAGAGGCCTGCCGAGACCCGGCCTTCGCGCTGCGGCGCCTCGTCCAATGCGCCGGTTTCCGCCGCCATCGTCACGCCGCCGCGCTCTCGAACATCGCCGCGCGCAGGATGTGATGTTCCGTCACGCGGTCGCCCGCGAGTATGGCAGCAATCCGCCCGTTGCGCATGACGGCGACCCGATCGGCGACATGGACCAGTTCCAACAGATCACTCGAATAGAAGAGGATGGCGTAGCCCTTGGCCGCGAGGTCGCGCATCAGCTGGAAAATCTCGCCCTTCGTGCCGACGTCCACGCCGCGCGTGGGATCATAAAGGAGCAGGATACGCGATTGTGTCAGGAGCATCTTGCCGAAGATCACCTTCTGCTGGTTGCCGCCCGACAGGGTGCCGGCGAGCTGTTCGGGAGAGGAGGCCCGGATCCGCAGGAACTGCACCATCTCCTCGACCAGCGCCTTCTCGCGGGCGGCATCGATAATCCCGAACCGGGCGAACCTCGGGATCACCGAAAGCGTGAGGTTTTCGCGCAGGCTCTTGGAGAGCAGCAGGCCCTGGTTGCGGCGGTCCTCCGGCACGAGGGCAAGGCCGAATTCGCCGCCGAGCGTCTGGCGCGGGCCGCGCAGCGCAACCGCCTTGCCCCACAATTCGACACGGCCGCGGGCACGCGTCACCCCGAAGAGCGACTGAAACAATTCGCGCTGGCCGTGACCCTGGAGGCCGGCAATGCCGAGCACCTCGCCCTCCGCGAGATCGAGGTCGACGCCGGCGAGGCGGTGGCCGGCCGAAAGGCCGCGGACCTTCAAGGCAAGTTTCTGCGTGGCTGTCGCGACACGTTCCGGGTAGAGGCGGTCGAGCCGTCGGCCGAGCATCTCGGCGATCAGTTCGTCATCGGTGACCTCGCGGGTGTCGTGGACCGCCACCGTCGCGCCATTGCGGAACACGGTGATGCGGTCGGCAACCCGCCGCACTTCCGCCAGGCGATGCGAGATGAAGACGACCAGCATGCCGGCCTGCGCGAGGTCCCGCGACAGCGTCAGCAGCCATTCGGTCTCGCGCGGCGCCAGCGCCGAGGTCGCCTCGTCGAGGATCAGCGCCGCCGGCGAGCGCGCCAGGGCCTTGGCGATCTCCACCACCTGCCGCTCGGCGAGCGTCAGACGGCGCACTTCGAGATCGGCTGCGAGCCTTGGAAAATGGTAGCGGTCAAGCAGTGCCTGGGTGTCTTGCCGCAGCGCTTTGGGCCGCACCGTGCGCAGGGCGGACAAGGGCTCGCGCCGGAACCAGATGTTTTGCGCAACGGTCAGATCCGGGACGAGCGACAACTCCTGGAAAACGGCCGAAACGCCGGCGGCCTGCGCCTGGCTCGGGCTTGCGGGGGCAAAGGGCTTGCCCTTAAGGAGGATCGAGCCCGCGTCAGCCCGGATGGCGCCGGCGAGGATCTGGATGAAGGTGCTTTTCCCGGCGCCGTTCTCGCCGAGGAGCGCATGCACCTCGCCGGAGCGCGCAACGAAATCGGCGCCGTTCAGCGCCGTGATGCCGCCGAACCTCTTGTGCACTGCCGTCGCTTGGATGAGATCCATGGCGAGTCAGCTCATGGGGCGCCAAGGATCCCCTTTGTGGGGAGGGGCAGGGGTGGGGGTCGTGCCGCCCCTCCCGCGAAGGCCTAAACCGTCATGCCCGGGCTTGTCCCGGGCATCCACGCCGTCGAGCCCCTCCAACGTCTGGACTGGTCGACGTGGGTCCGCCAGTCCTGCGGACAGATTCAGGCTGAAAATCAATCTGCTGCAAACCTGCTGATAGTGAAGCAGTTGCACCGCGTGGATGGCCGGGACAAGCCCGGCCATGACGGTTGGGTGCAAGGGCGGGGAGAGGGGATCTACTTTACGACCCCGAGGCCTCCTTGGCGGTGATCTCGACCCAATCGGGGCTCACCGGCAGCGTCACGCCCGGGGGGATGTCGGTAAAGGCATTCTTGCCGAGCTCGATCTTGACCATGTTGGCGTCCGGATAGAGGTCGGACTTCACCGGATCGGTCGTCAGGAACGGCGCGTTGACGAGCACGTGCCGCTCGGCCGCGCTCGGCACCTTGGCCTTGCCGCCGTCGAGGATGTCGACGGCGAGCTTGATCGCCACCGCCGACAGCCAGGCCGGATTGGAGCCGATGATGCATTTGGCGCCGGCCGTCTGGGCGCAGGTCGTCGCCGTGCCGTTATAGGAGAACCCGGTCACCGGCACGATCTTGCGGCCGGCATCCTGCAGCGCCTTCAGCGCCCCCGTGCCGTAGCCTTGGGTGAGCACGCCGTCGACTTCCGGGTGCGCGGCAAGCAGGCTCGCCACACCCTCCTGCTCGGGCCCGAGCGCATATTTGCCGTTGTAATAGCCGATGATCTCGATGCCCGGATATTTCTTCAGCACCGCCTCGTAGCCGTCCTGCAGCCGGGCCGAGATCGGCGCGCCGGCAAGGCCGCGGTCGACGAACACCTTGCCCTTGCCGTTCAGCGTCTTTGCCAGCCATTCGGCGAGCACGGCGGGGATCCGGTCCCAATCCGATTCGAGCGCATAGGCGCAAGGCTCGGTCACCACCTGGTCGAGGCTGATGACGACGATGCCGGCATCGCACGCCTTCTTGAGCGTCGGGTTGAGCGCGGTGTCAGAGCCGGCATCGACCAGGATCGCGTCGGGCTTGGCGCGGATGATGTTGTTCAGCGAATTGATCTGCGCCTGGACGGTGTTTTCCGCATTCTCGATCTTGAGGTCGACGCGGCCGGCAAGCGGCCCCTTGTTGGCCGCAACCGCGGCGACGCGCTCCATCTGCTGGCGCCAGTCGTTGCCGACGAAATTGTTGGAGAGATAGATCGTGTATTTCTTCTGGTCGGCGGCAGCATGGCCCGCAAGGCCCGCCACGACCGCGCCCGCAACAGCCAGCCCGGCCAGGCCGGCCAGTGAACAAGTCCATTTTCGCATGGGTTCGTCCTCCCGTTCGATCTGCCCTTTGGGCAGGTCTTTGCTGAATTTTCTTCTCGGCGGCGATCAGGTGCAAACGAGCGCTGTCGAGACTGATGACAACGGTATCATGCGCACTTAGCAGGGTCAACGAAGGAGGATAGGTGCTACTTGAGCGCCCGCGCAGGAGTCTGGGCATCGGGTTCTGCCGTCCGTCACGACGGCGCGCCCGTCTCCGCCAGCGGGAATTCGGAGTTCGGCCGCCTCCACCGTCGGTGGCGTTTCGGGCGCGCTCGAACGAAGTGCCCTATCCTCGAACTGCCAGCATGAGGTAAGCGAGGAAATTGCGCCGCTCCTCAGCATTGG
>JAFAME010000213.1 GCA_019233695.1 Methylobacteriaceae bacterium | reverse complement strand
CATGAAAGCGGGAGCCGACAGGATATTTGGCGTCGATTCCCTGCCATGGATCATCGAGCAGCTGCTTCATGCCGAGCGAAATGCGGTGCGTGTCATGGTTGATCTTGATGATCTTGACCTTGACGGTCTGTCCGATGCTGAGCACTTCGGTCGGATGATTGACCCGCCGCCAGGCGATATCGGTCACGTGCAGAAGCCCGTCGATGCCGCCCAGATCCACGAAGGCGCCGTAGTCGGTGATGTTCTTCACCGTCCCTTCGATCACCTGGCCCTCTTCGAGGTTGGCCACGATCTCGTTGCGCTGCTCGGCACGGCTCTCTTCGAGCACGGTGCGACGCGACACGACGATGTTGCCACGCCGACGGTCCATCTTGAGGATCTGGAACGGCTGCGGCACGCCCATCAGCGGGGTCACGTCGCGCACAGGACGGATGTCGACCTGGCTGCGCGGCAGGAACGCCACCGCGCCGTCGAGGTCGACGGTAAAGCCGCCCTTCACCTGGTTGAAGATGATGCCTTCGACCTTTTCATTGCCTTCGAAAGCCTTCTCCAGCTTCACCCAGCTTTCCTCCCGGCGTGCCTTGTCGCGCGAGATCACCGCTTCGCCGAGCGCGTTCTCGACGCGCTCCAGATAGACCTCGACCTCATCGCCGATGGCCAGCGGGGTCTCGCGGCCAGGGCCGGAGAACTCCTTGAGCGGCACCCGGCCTTCGGTCTTCAGGCCGATGTCGATGACGGCCACGTCCTTTTCGATGGCAACGACGGTGCCCTTGACGACGGAGCCTTCCAAGGCGTCGTTGCGGCCATAGCTCTCTTCGAGCAGCGCGGCAAAGTCCTCGCGGGTCGGGGCGCGACTAGCGGTGGAAACGACTGCAGACATTTATTCTCCTGAAACGGCCCCTTCGGGCGCTGCCGGCGGCTGGTGTTGCAAGGCGCTCCGTCCCGCCGCCGCCTGCCGGCCGGGCCCGAGAAACACTCGGCATGCCCGTTTCGGCAGGACTACCGCCAGATCGGCGGGCCGGCGCTGGCCGGCGTTCGGGAGCGTAGTTTTGTGGTACCTAATCCGGCACGGTCGTGTCTTCAAGAACGCCCGGCCGCAGATTGTCGTGGCTCATTAGCAATTTCGCAAGCCAGCGACAAGCGCGCTCCCGCGTGACGTCTTCTCGCTCATACGGTTCGTTCGACTGTGCCCCGACGTGCGATTGCCGTTCTGCCGATGCTTCAAAAACCGATCACTTCTGGGCTGAGGCGTCGTCGCAACCGGTCGCGCTGTACGGGAGATTGAACTTTTCCCAACCCCCACATTTGGCGCATCCCGCAAGCGTCGCATTGAGGAGGATGACGCAGAGGATACCGATGGTCGTGCGAAGCATGCTATGTCTGTTCCTGCCTTCCGCCGACCATACATCAATGCGACGCCTGAAGCGACCCGGTCATGTCTCTGCCTCCGGCAAGCTGTCAGGCTCGTCGGGCTTCGCCATATCGGAGTTCGTCATATAATGATCTGGACCAACAGGTCCGCTCAGCGGTGCGAATGACCGGCAACGAGCATCGGGCGCATGGCTTTCATCGTCAAGATCTGCGGTCTCAGCACACCCGAGACCCTCGATGCTGCCCTCTCGGCGGGAGCCGACATGGTCGGCTTCGTCTTCGTTGCGAAAAGCCCGCGCCATGTGACCCTCGATGTCGCCCGGGCGCTGGCGCGGCGGGTGGCTGCGCCCGTCCGCAAGGTCGCCCTGGTGGTTGACGCCGACGACGCCCTCCTGGCGGCAGTCGTGGAGGCGCTCGCGCCCGACGTTCTTCAACTGCATGGCCAGGAGGCGCCCGGCCGCGTGTCCGAGATCCGGCGAGCCTTCGGCGTGCCGCTCATGAAAGCTGTGGGCGTGGCAGCGCCGGCCGACGTCGCGGCGATCTCGCGCTACCGTGCCGTTGCCGATGATGTCCTGGTCGATGCCAAGCCGCCGCGCAATGCCGCCTATCCCGGCGGTCACGGCCGCCCATTCGATTGGTCCATTCTTGAACGGGGCCACCCATTGCTTGACCCGCAGAGGCGCTTCATGCTGTCAGGTGGGCTCAATGCCGGCAATGTCGCCGACGCGATCGCGCGAACGCGGCCCTGGGGCGTCGACGTGTCGTCGGGGGTCGAAAGCGCGCCGGGGATCAAGGACCCGGCCCGGATTGCTGCCTTCGTCAGCGCAGCACGGCAGGCGGCACAGGCCACTTTCGAGTGGGCATGAGAGGGACGGGGCGGGAGACATGCCTTGGTGAGACCTGAAAACCCGAATTCCTTCCGGACCGGACCGGACGAGCAAGGTCATTTCGGCATCTTCGGCGGTCGCTTCGTCGCCGAAACGCTGATGCCTCTGATCCTCGATCTCGAAGCCGCCTATGCGGCGGCAAAGGACGATCCCGCGTTCGCGGCCGAGCTCGAAGGCCTGCACA
>JAFAME010000314.1 GCA_019233695.1 Methylobacteriaceae bacterium | reverse complement strand
CGCCCTTGCTGCGCCTCATAGCCGGGTCGCTTGTTGCCGTCGCCATGGTGGTCATGATCGGCCGCGGGGTGATGTCCGGCGTCGCCACCTCGACCGAAATCTCCGCCTTCGCCGTCGTCTATGCGCTCGTTGTCGGCGGACTGGCGTTTCGCGAATTGACGCTACGCTCGGTGGTGCGGCTCTTCGTTCATTCAGCTTCGATGGCAAGTGGCATTCTGTTCATCGTCGCGGCCGCCTCGAGCTTCTCCTTCGCGCTGACCGTCGAGCAGATCCCCCAGTACCTCTCCGACGGTCTCACCGCCTTCGGTCAGGCGAACGGCAGCGGCGCCTATCTCGTCGCGGCAACCGCGCTGATGATCGCCTTCGGATCGGTGCTCGAGGGCGCGCCGGCCCTCATCATCTGGGGGCCGCTCTTGACGCCCATCGCCCAGCGCCTCGGCGTGCATCCGCTGCACTTCGGCACCGTGATGGTGATCGCCATGGGGCTTGGTCTCTTTTCGCCGCCGGTGGGGCTCGGGCTTTATGCGACCTGCGCCATCACTGGCACCGAGACGACGAAAGTGGCGCGACCGATGCTGAAATATCTGGCCGTGCTGTTCCTCGGCCTCTTGGTCCTGATCTTCGTTCCGGATTTTTCGTTGTGGCTGCCGGGTAAGCTCGGCATGCGATGAGTCTTCATCGGCGTCATCCCGGCCGGCGCAAAGTGGATCTCGTTCCCGCGCAGGCGGGAACCCAGGACGCAAAGAACTCAGCCCTTCGTCCTCCTGGATCCCCGCCTTCACGCGCCTTCGCGGGGACGAGCGGACCATTGGCCTTCGCACCCTCTAATGCGCTGCAAGTTCCTTCAGCCAGGTCAGGACCGCCTGTTTGGCCGCGTCCGCCGTGCCACGGTGGTTGCTTTTCACCTCCACGTATCGGTTGAGGGGATTGGGTGGGGCCCTGGCGAAGGCATAGGCCTGCCCGCCCTGCTGCGTGGGATCATCGGTCCCGGCCACCCAGAGGAGCGGCGCCGACAGTTTGACGACATTGTCGGGAATGGCGGCCCCTGCGCCGGGGCCAAAAAAGCTCAGATAAATGTTCGCGGTGGTCGCGATCTCGGTGGTGTAGGGGCCGTTCGGGCCGATGTCGAGGTCGACGAACGTGGCCTGCTCGTCGCCTTTGCCTTCGGCGACGAGCCTGCCCGCAGCGGCGATGCTTTGGGCGACTTCCGGACGCTCGGCTATTGCCCGCGCGTCGTGGGCGGGCGCCAGGGCGATGACACCGAGAAGGTCCTTTCGCGCGGCGCCGAAGGCGATGGCCGCGTTGCCTCCGAGACTCATCCCGCCGACCACGATCGTGGTGGCGCCAAGGTTCTTCAGTTTGACGATGGCATCGTCGACGACGCCCAGGCAATCGGGGAAGGGCGCCTCGTAGGCGCGCCTGGCCGACCAGCACATGTCAGGACGCTGGACGAGGTAGCCGGCCGCCTCCAGCGCGCCGGAAAGCGAGGCGATGATGCGGCCGGGCGCGCCCTGCTCGCCATGCATCAAGACGATCCCGACTTTGCCCGCCGCTGACGCCTGCGAAGCAAAGGCCATCCCGCCAAGGGCAATGATGAGAAGGACGTGCCTCAGCGCGGTCGGCCGTTGTCTGTCGCTTGGCATGGCGAGGCCTCCCATGGCGATCGTACCGGTGACCGAAGCATCGAGACCAAGTCTCGCGCCGATCGAATTTCAGCCGATATTGGCCGGCGAAGCAACCATCGGGAGGCGAGCACGACGCCAGAATGGGTGTTCCGCGGGGACGCAAGGCGATGCACCTTGTGGTCGGAGCGAAAGGCCCACGCCGGTGGGGCGGCGCAGGCCAGGTCTCGTGGCCGGTTCGGCGCTCACGGCTTCCGCGTCTCGCCGATGAATTGCAGAATGTCCGCGTTCAGCCGGTCCATGTGCGTGTACATGAGCCCATGCGGCCCGCCCTCGTAGACGTTGAGCCTCGCGCCGGGGATGAGGCGTGCCGAGGGCTCTCCGGTCAAGGCGAGCGGCGCGGAGGCGTCGTGATCGCCATGTAGAATCAGCACGGGCACGTCGACCAGCGTCATTTCCCTTCGGAAGTCGGTTCGCACCGCGGCACGGTTGGTGGCGAGCGCCACCGGAAGCGAGATTTCGAGGAGAATGTCGATTGCCCATCGCATCAAGGCGACGGAAGTCTGGGGCGTGAAGAAGGGCGCCGCGTTGTCAGCGACCCATTTCGGGAAGTCCTGCTTCCATGCTGCCCATGTCTGCTTGAAGAGCTCCTCGGGCAGGCCGTTCGGATTATCCTCGCTCTTGAGGAGGAAGGGTGTTGTCGGGGCGATCAGCACGGCGCGCGTGATCCGGGCGGCACCGTGGCGGCTCAGGTACCGCACCACCTCGCCTGCCGCCATGGAATGGCTAACCAGCGTCAGGGCGCGCAGGTCTAGCGCCTCGATCACTGCTGCGAGATCGTCGGCGAATGTATCGCTGTCGAACCCGCCGGGCGGCCGATCCGAGCGGCCATGGCCGCGGCGATCGAAGGCGATGCACCGGAAGCCATTGTCGGAAAACGCGGCGATCTGCAAGTCCCACATTCGCGTCGTCATCGCCCAGCTGTTCAGGAAGAGAATAGGGCGCCCACAGCCCACCTCCTGCCAGTATAGTCGCACGCCGTCCGGCGTCTCGATCAGATTGGGCGCCACGATGCGGCCCATCGGGGCCGTCCGACACTCCGGCGATGGATTTATCGTCGATGGCGTTTCGGAAGTGCGGACAAGGCTAAGGGTCTGATTGCTGCCGTGCATGATTGCCTCCATTGGCCTGCCAGGCAATTATGCTGCAACGATCTGTGATTGGCGATTACGCCCGAGGTAAGGGTTGTTGTTGCGGGGAGCGCAACGATGGGGTTTCAGGCGACGCGTCCGGTGGTGGGCGCGGGCCCAGAGGCAAGTCGCGGCGCCGTCCGCACGATGTCGATGAGCTTGGCCAGAAGCTCCACCTCCTCGGCCATGAGATCGGTCAGCGGCGCTCGAACCGGCCCCGCCGGACGGCCGACGGCGCGGAGTCCCGCCTTGACGATGCTCACGGCGTAGCCGCGTCGGCGGTTGCGAATGGCAAGATAGGGCGCAAAGAAGGCCTGCAACGCCCGGTTCGTGAAGTCCGTATCGCCCTCCTGCACCGCGGCATAGAAGGACAGCGCGTATTCCGGAAGGAAGTTGAATATTGCTGAAGAATAGGTCGTAATGCCGATGGCGTGGTTGGCGGTGGCAAACACTTCGGCCGTCGGCATTCCTCCGATATAGACGAGCCGGTCCCCGAGCTTTTGGGTGATCAGGGTCAGGTGCTCGACGTTGCCGTGCCCGTCTTTGAGGCCGATCAGGTTTGGGCATGCCTCGGCGAGGCGGCGAACCGTGTCGGCTTCAAGCAGGCAATTGTCGCGATGGTAAAGGACGACGCCAAGGCCGACGGCGCGACAGACCGCCGCGACATGACGATAGAGGCCCTCCTGCTCAGCTTGGATGAGATAAGGCGGCAAGAGCAGGATGCCGTCCGCGCCGGCGCGTTCGGCACGGCGGGCAAATTCGATGGCGAGCGCGGTTCCGTGTCCGGCTCCCGCAATCACCGGAATGCGGCCACCGGCGGCTTCGACCGCACCGGCGACCACGTCCTCATATTCGCCGGGCGCGAGCGAGAAGAATTCTCCGGTTCCCCCGGCCGCGAAGAATGCAGCCGGCTTGTGTTGCGCGAGGTAGGTGACGTGCGCGCGATAAGGGTCGGGATCTAAGGCTCCCTCCGCCGTGAAGTGAGTGACGGGAAACGACAGCAGCCCCGATCCGACGATCGATTTCAATTGCTCGGCCGGGCGCGCCATGAAGGTGTCTCTTTTGCCTGCGGCCCGCGGTCGTCGGCGCGCGGCTGGGCGAACCCCTGCCCAGGGACGCGGGGCAGATCTCATGTTGCGAACGACGGACGAAAGCGACAGGGTAGATGGTTACACGACAACACGATGTCTGAGAGGATCATCGCGCACCCGGTTTGTCAAGGAGACGGGACTGGCGGCGGCCGCCCCGATCGCGCACCACTGTCCGGTCAAGCGAATGCCTGACGCGTCCCGCCGGCCGGCTGCAACCCGCTGCCCGTTAGGAGGGGTTGGGAGGGGAGAAAGGGGCTTTCACGCACGCGTTTACGGCAGGCGGGCCAGCCGTTCCGCCAGGAGATCGTAATAGCCTTCCGGATCGCCATCGCGGACGTAGAAGACATTGCGCGGCCGGTCGGTGATCCGCCAATAGTCGGCGACCGTCATGCCCATGGTGAGCTCGCTGCCGGTCTCTATGGTGACGTTGATGTCGCGACCGCGGAACAGCGCTGGCTTGAGCATGTAGGCGGGCACGCAAGGCCCATGCAGCGGCGCGCCGTCCCAGCCGTATTTCTTCAGGTCGAAGGGTTCCGAAAAGGCCATCATCTCGGCAGCGGCAACCGCGCAGCGGTTGCCGAGCGAGCGCCACCGTTGCAGCCGTTCCTTTGTGCTGCGCATCTGGTGCGTGACGTCGAGCGGCAGCATGGTGATCCTGATGCCGCTGCGCAGCACGACGTCGGCTGCCTCCGGATCGACATAGACGTTGAACTCGGCGGTCGGGGTGATGTTGCCGCCCTCGAAATAGGCGCCGGCCATCATGACGATCTCGCCGATGCGGCCCGCGATGCGCGGCTCCTTGACGAGCGCCATGCCGAGATTGGTCAGAGGCGACAGCGAGCAGATGGTGATCGTTCCCGATGCTGCCGCCATCAGGGTCTCGACGAGATAGTCGACGCCGTGCTGCTTCTGCAGCGGCATGGTCGGTTCCGGGAGATCGGGACCGTCGAGCCCGGTCGGGCCATGGACGTGCTGGGCGGTAACCAGAGGTCGGTGCATCGGCCGCGAGCAGCCGGCATGGACGGGAATGTCGGTGCGGCCGGCAAGTTCGAGGATTTTTCGGGCGTTCTTCTCGGTGAATTCGAGCTCGATATTGCCGGCGGTCGCGACGATGCCGAGCACCTCGAAATCGTCGGGCGAGCCGAGGATCGTGAGGATTGCGACTGCCTCGTCCTGTCCGGGATCGGTCAGGATGATGATCCTGCGCTTCATTGCTGTCCTTTGCCGGGCGCTCATGGAAGGCGGGCGAGTCGCCTCGTCAGCAGATCGAAGAAACGGTCGGCGTCCGCGCTTCTGAGATAGTGCACATTGCGCGGCCGATCGGTGATCTGCCAGTAGTCGGCAACCGTCATGCCCATGGTCAGCTCGCTGTGGGTCTCGACCGTGACATTGATCTGACGGCCCTCGAAAAGATCAGGCTGCAGAAGATAGGCGATCACACAGGGGTCATGCAGTGGCGCGCCTTTCGAGCCGTATTTGGCGAGATCGAAGCGCTCCGAAAAATTGAGGAGCTTGACGACCGCCTTGCCGCAGCGGTTGCCGAGCGCGCCGATCCTGTCGAGGCGCGCGCGGGTGCTCAGCACCCCGTGGCTTGCATCGAGCGGCACCATCGTGATCGGAATGCCGCTACGCAGCACGACGTCGGCCGCCTCCGGGTCGACGTACACATTGAACTCGGCGCTCGGCGTGATGTTGCCGACCTCGAAATAGGCCCCGCCCATCATCACGATAGCGCGCACGCGCGAGGCGATCTCGGGTGCCGTGACGAGCGCCATCGCAACGTTGGTGAGCGGCCCGAGCGTGCACAGCGTGATCGTACGAGGCTCGGCGGCCCTCAGGGTCGCGATGAGAAAGTCGACGCCGTGCTGCTGCCTGAGCTCGATCTTCGGCTCCGGCAGAGTGGGCCCGTCGAGACCCGTCTTGCCATGCACATGCTCTGCAGTGACGAGGCTGCGCCGCATCGGCCGCACGCATCCGGCGTAGATCGGGATATCGAGACGGCCCGAGAGCTCGACAATTTTCCGGGCGTTCGTCGAGTTCTGCGCGAGCGGCACATTGCCCGCCACGCACACGATCGCCAGGACGTCGAGTTCCTCCGGCGAGGCAAGGGCCAGGAGGATGGCGACCGCATCGTCCTGCCCGGGGTCGGTATCGATGATGATCTTCTGCTTCATTGCCGGTATTGCATCCCAAGGTTTCTATGCGTTGGCGATTGCGCCGACAGGACCGCCCGGCCGCCAGGCGTAGAGCTCCCAGAGCTCGTCGTCCGGTCCGGCGAAGTAGCAGCAGCGGGCATTCCAGGGGTAGTCGGCAGGCGGGCCCTGGAAGGAAACGCCTTTCGCAACCAGCTCGCGATAGCCGTCATCGACATCCTGCGGGGTCGGCAGCTGGACGGCGATGCACACCTTGTGGGCGCCCGGCCCGCGCCGGTCCGAAACGCTGGTGTGGGCGCCGATATGATCGATTTCCCAGAGGGCCAGCGTCAGGCCGGCGCCGGAGAAATCGGCGAAGCCTTCGGCCCGGTGAGCGAGATGGAAACCCAGCCGGTCCCGATAGAAGCGGATCGAGCGCTCGACGTCCTCGACAAGCACGCAGACGTCGCTGATTGCGTGGCGCTGGGCAAAGCCCATGGATGCCTCCCGGCTCAATAGTCGCGAAGTTCTGCAAATCCGGTCGCGGCGGCGCCGCCGCGCAGCCGACCGCTGACCCACACCCCGACGACCGTCGCGATATAGGGCAGGGCGAGAAGCAGGTCGTGCGGAACGCGATCGCCGAAGACAAGCTGCGCCTTGATGCCCAGGGCCTCAACCGCGCTGAAGAAGAGCGCCGCTCCGGTGGCACCGATCGGATGGCCGGCGCCGAAGATCACCGCCGCAAAGCTCATGAAGCCGCGTCCCGCCGTCATGTTGTAGGCAAAGATCTGCAGGCTGCCGAGGGCGAGTTCGGCGCCCCCGACCGCGCACAGGACGCCGCCCAGCACCAGCGCGGCGAGCCGCATGCCGGACGGGTCGACGCCGACGCTGCGCGCCGCGAACGGGTGCTCGCCGCAGGCGGCAAGCCGCAGCCCGAAGCGGGTTCGGCGCAGCAGGACCCACGCCGCCAGCACGACGAGGGGCATCAGCAGGGCGAGGACGGAGAGAACTCCGTACGGCCCGAACTCGGGTCCGAGCCGCGGCAGTCCGACCGGAGAATTCACGGAAGCCTGGCTGCCATAGATCGACTGGACGGCAAGATCGGTGCCGCCAAGCCCGAGCCCGGTCAGTCCCAACCCGGCGATGATGGGATTGGCGCGCAGCTTCTCGATGACGACCCACAGCAGGGTCGAGCCGAGAACGCAGAGGACGATGGCGATGCCAAGCCCGACGGCGACCGAGCCGGTCTCGACGACGCCGAGGACCGCGGCGCAGGCGCCCGTGATCATCAGGCCTTCAAGCCCGAGATGCCAGATGCCGGACCGCTGCGCCAGCACGCCGGCAAGCGTCACGTAGACGAGCGGCGTACCGGAGCGCAGGATGGCGACGATGACATCGTTCATCGCGCGCCTCTCGCGAGCTTGACACGCGGCCTGAGCCGAGGCCAGGCGCGCGCGGTAATGAAGAGCGCAATCGCGGCGTTGATGATGTCGATTGCCGCGGCCGGCAGGCCGACGAGCACGGGAAGGTAGAGGCTTGCGGCCGCAAGCCCGCCGAAGAACAGCGAGACGATGGCGACCCCGACGATCGACAGGCTCGCCACGAGCGCGATCAGGATCGCGGTGAAGCCGTGCGTCGGCAGGAAGCCGCTGACGAGGCGCCCGTTCGGCCCGAGCACTTCGACTGCCCCGGCCAGACCTGCGAGTGCGCCGGAGAGAAGAAAGGCGCCGAGACCGAGGCGTGGAAGCCTTGCTCCCTGCCACACGACCATGACCGGGTTGCGGCCGGCAAGGCTTGACAACACCCCGAAAGAAGTTCGGTTGACGAGAACCCACATCGCCACTGCGACAACGACGACGACGCCGATGATAGTCGGGGAAACGCCCGTCGACGTGCTGATCCGGTAGGCCGCCGCAACCGGGCGGCTGGCGACGACCTGGCCGCTGCCGGAGGGGTCTTTCAGC
>JAFAME010000086.1 GCA_019233695.1 Methylobacteriaceae bacterium | reverse complement strand
GACGGGGGCGGGTTGCGGCACGGCGGCTTGTTCCTCGCCCAGGCCTTCGCCGTCAAGCTCAGTGTGCGGCCTTGAGCTCGGCGAGCGCCGCGCCGCGCATGAGGAGCGCGTCGCTTGCAATCGAGCAGAGCGAGAAGCCACGTTCCGCCAGTTCCTTTGCGCGCGCGCCGGTGAAGCAATAGGCGGCCGCGAACTTGCCGTGCGCCTTGGCGCGGGCGCAGACATGATGAAGCGCCTCATCGACCGCCTTGCTGTGTGGATCGACGGTGGCACCATCGGTGAGCGCGATGGCGAGGTCCGACGGGCCCACGAACACGCCGTCGATTCCCGGCACCGCCAGAATATCGTCGAGCGCGGCGATCGCCTCGCGCGTCTCGATCATGGCGATCGCCAATTGAAACGAATTGGCGGCGGCGAGATAGCCGGGATGATCGAGCCCCGTCAGCGTCAGAACCCGGCGCGGCCCCCAGCTCCGATCGCCGATCGGCGGAAACTTGGTGAAACTGACAAATGCTTTCGCATCGGCCACCGAGTTGATCATCGGCGCGATGATGGCCGCAGCCCCATGATCGAGCATGCGCGAGGCGGTGGCGAAATCGCCGACGGCGACGCGCACGATCGTCGGCTTGTGCATGAGCGCCACGGCGGCGATGCCGCGGATCGCCGTTGCCACGTCGTAGGCGCCATGCTGCATGTCGAGCGTGGCAGTATCGAAGCCATATCCCACGAGAAGCTCGGGGATCGTCGCTTCCGGAAGCCCGACCCACGCGGTGAAGAGGCACTCTCCCGCGCGGATGCGCTCTGCCAGCAGTCCTACGACCCCGCCTGCCGCCATTTTCAGCCCCTTTCGATTGCGCCGATTGCCTGCCGGCCGCCTCACAGCCCCGCCTGGATCTCGGCGACCGCGCGGGCCATGAGCTCCTCCATCGTACGCCGGATGCGATGGTCCGACTGATCGACCCCGGCCCCGTCGAAATCGGCCCGTATCTTACGGAAGACGTCATCGCCGCCGGAGGCAGCGACGTCGGCAACGACGATCGCCCTCGCGTAGGCCTCAGCGTCAGCTCCGGTCTTGCCGAGCTTCTCGGCTGCCCACAGCCCCAGGAGCCGCGCGCGGCGCGCCTCCGCCTTGAAACGGAGCTCCTCGTCATGCGCGAACTTGTTTTCGAAGCTGTCCTCGCGCTTGTCGAACGTCGTCATCCCGCTTTCTCCGGCCCAGGCGGATCCTACAAAGTCAGCCGCAGCGCCATATAAACATCAGGCATGCAGTTGCATAGTCCGCAGGCACCGCCCATGTTCAGGCGAGTTTCCGGACGGGCAGATCGCTGCTATATGTGCGCACCGGCCGTCCCCGGCCTCGCGATCGAGCGTCTACCTGAGGCAGAGAACGAAAGGAGGCCGACAGCCTGCCCGAGCCCAGGTTGAGCTGCGTTATACGGCTTGCGCCGATCGGATAGTTTGGGAAGCCGGATTGACCTTGCGGCCCCACGGGGCCAAGAAGGGGGTCCGTCACCGCGGCTGCCCCCACGCGCATCCCTCGCTCGCGCCACGTTGGCGTGTGTCGGGGCCAGATCACAGGAGCCACGGCCCGCCCATGGATTTTCTCAAGCCACGGTTGATCCCCATGAACCGCCGCCGGCGCATTTACGAAGGCAAGGCGAAGGTCCTCTATGAGGGCCCCGAGCCCGGCACCCTCATCCAGCACTTCAAGGACGACGCCACCGCTTTCAATGCCAAGAAGCACGAGGTGATCGACGGCAAGGGAGTCCTGAACAACCGGATTTCCGAGTTCATTTTCCAGCATTTGAACGGCATCGGCGTGCCAACCCATTTCATCCGCCGCCTCAACATGCGCGAGCAGCTGATTCGCGAGGTGGAAATCATCCCGCTCGAAGTAGTGGTGCGCAACGTCGCGGCGGGCTCGCTCGCAACGCGTCTCGGCATCGAGGAAGGCACGCAGCTGCCGCGCTCTATCATCGAGTTCTACTACAAGAACGACGCGCTCGACGATCCGATGGTCTCGGAAGAGCACATCACCGCCTTCGGCTGGGCTACGCCGCAGGAGATCGACGACATCATGGCGCTCGCCATCCGTGTCAATGACTTCCTGACCGGCCTCTTCCTGGGCGTCGGCATTCGCCTTGTCGATTTTAAGGTAGAGACCGGACGGCTGTGGGAAGGCGACATGATGCGCATCGTGGTCGCCGACGAGATTTCGCCCGACTCCTGCCGGCTGTGGGACACCAAGTCGAACGACAAGCTCGACAAGGACCGGTTCCGCCGCGACATGGGCGGCCTTGTGGAGGCCTATACCGAGGTGGCGCGGCGGCTTGGCATCCTGCAGGAGAACGAGATGCCGCGAGCGGGCGGACCGCGGCTGGTGCAATAGGGGCGGTCTCATCCACCGCTCACCTTGGCTCGGTGCCGATCGATGGGCGTGCCGGTGCACCTCCTGCAATCGATGACCGTTGAGGACTTCCTCGGCTTCACCGAATCGAGGCCGGACGAAGAGCGCTGGGAGCTGATCGACGGGGAGCCGATCTTGAACGCGAGCCCCTCGTATCTGCACCAGAAGATCGTCGGCAACCTCATCATCGCCCTGTCCGCGGTCGAGCGAAGAAAGCGCGCGACGACTTGGAGCGCCATACCGGGAATTGGCGTTCGGTTGAGCGAGCGAAGCGCGCCGGTTCCAGACGTTCTGGTACGACCGAAGGACTACCTCGCCGGCCGAACCTGCGACGACATGATCGCCGCCTTCGAGGTCCTGTCGCCGAAAACGTCCGATCGGGACCTGCACTGGAAGCGGCAGGCGTATGCCAGCCTCCCCTCTCTTGCGCACTACGTGGTCATTGCTCAGGACGCGATCGAGGTGGCAACCTATGCCCGACATCGAGACTTCAGAGAGCAGCGCCTTGGTTCGTTGGGCGCAAGGCTCGATCTTGATGCTCTCGACGCATCGATCAAGCTGAGCGAGATCTACCAGGACACCGGGCTGCAAGTAGGGTAACACCCAAAGCCTCGATCCTGCGACCAAAAGCCGATCCGCGGAGAAACGGATGCGAGCCCGGGTGGCCGTAACGCTGAAAACCGGCATCCTCGACCCGCAAGGCAAGGCGATCGAAGGCGCCTTGCATGGGCTTGGCATCGAGGATGTCGTCAGCGTACGCCAGGGCAAGATCTTCGACATCGAGCTGGCCGTTGCCGATCGCGCCGCGGCCGAAGACTCGCTGCGGCAGGCTTGCGAGAAGCTCCTCGCCAACATGGTCATCGAGAACTACCGCATCGAGATCGCCTGATGCAGTGCGCGGTGGTGATATTTCCGGGCTCCAATCGCGAGCGCGACGTCGCCCGCGCGCTGGGCGAGGCGTCCGGCCGCGCGCCGCACATGGTCTGGCACGCCGAGCGCGCTCTTCCGCCGAACACCGATCTCGTCGTGCTGCCCGGCGGCTTCGCGCATGGCGACTACCTGCGTTGCGGCGCCATCGCCGCCCGGTCACCAATCATGGATGCCGTGCACCGGCATGCGGAGCGGGGCGGCCTTGTTCTTGGCATCTGCAACGGCTTTCAGGTCCTCGTGGAAAGCGGCCTGTTGCCGGGCGTCCTGATGCGCAACGCCAATTTGCGCTTCGTGTGCCGCATGCAGCACCTGCGCGTCGAGCGCGCCGATACGCCCTTCACCAACCGCTATCGGAAGCGTCAGGTCATCAAGGTCTGCGTGGCGCATGGCGAAGGCAACTACATTGCCGACGCCGAGACGATTGCTCGCCTTGAGAGCGACGGCCGTGTCGCCTTCCGCTATTGCGATCCGAACGGCGAATGCGGCGGTGCAGCCAATCCGAACGGCTCGATGAACGACATCGCCGGCCTCTATTCGCAGCGCCTGAACGTGCTCGGCCTGATGCCGCATCCGGAGAACCTGGTCGACCCCCTCGTCGGCGGAACCGATGGGCGGGGCATGTTCGAGAGCCTGGCGGCGCTTGCCGCGGTTGCCTGACACGCCATCTCTGCGAGGGTCGGTTGGAGGTGCAGACGAACGTTTCGATGCAAGGCAAGGTCGTCGTCATCACCGGGGCCACGTCCGGGATCGGTGAGGTAGCCGCCGAGGAGCTCGCCGCGATGGGCGCGCGTGTCGTGCTGGTGGCGCGTGACAAGGTACGGGGCGACCAGACGCTCCGGCGGCTGCGCGCCCGCGGCGCCGGGGCGGACCATCGATTGCACCTTGCCGATCTGTCGCGCCTCGGCGAGATGAAGCGAGTGGCCGCCGAAATCGCCGCCGCGGAACCGCGGATCGA
>JAFAME010000336.1 GCA_019233695.1 Methylobacteriaceae bacterium | reverse complement strand
TGCGATAGGAGGGACGGCAAACAGTTTGCCGCGCGCCCGATCGTGTCCAGGGTGCCTGCATGTCGTTAACGGCGGGTGAAACGAAAGACCCGCGACCTAGGGATAAGTCGCGGGCCTAAGGCGGAGCACCCGTTCATCGACGCAAAGAGAACCCTTGCCTGACAGTGCTCACCTTGAGCTTATCAATCCCGCCCGAAAAAGAAAGAACCCGCAGCGGCAAGGCTGCGGGTGCCGAGGTTCTGAGTTGCGACTTGAGGAGGCTCAAGCGTAAGGAAGCGCGCGAGACGCCTTGCGGGTTTCAGCCCATCGCGAGAAGGTCATTTACGATCGAGATGACTAGGTCCCCGTCGCAATCCGCGTACTTCAGTTCGTCCTTCTCGGGGGCCTTCATACGGCAAGGCCATCTCCGCCTTGAACCTCAATCCGTCAAAACCGCACTCAACGAACGGTTACAGGAATGGCCGGCAGCGCAGCCGGGGGCATTGGCAGCATCGGGATGCTTCGGTCTGCACCGAAACATTTTGCCCTTGGACTCTTACACAAAAGGTTCCATGTTGACTATCAAGCGCACCGGGCAGGATTAATCTTATTTTGCTCAGTGCTAGCCACACTCAACGCGCTCATTTGGGAGACTCCTTCTTGAACAACGAATCCCAACCCACACTCCTTCCCGGCTACAACCCCGGTTCACCGGAGGTCGCGTGCTCACCGATCAGTCTCGACGAGCTTGAGCAAATCAAGGCCTCGGCGTACTTCAATGACGAGGACGCGAGCTTTCTTCGTCTTTCCTATGATGTGCTTAAAGATCAGGCCGAGGAGTTGGTGAAAGCCTGGCGAGCAATCATTGCGCAGCATCCGCACCTGTCGGTCTACAGCAAGGACTTGCGAACGGGCGAGACCGACAACGAATACAGCGAGGGCGTCGGCAGGCGCTTTGCGCAATGGGTGCTGGACACGGCCAGGGCCGAATATGACCAGAAATGGCTCGACTACCAGTACGAGATTGGGCTTCGCCATCATCGCACCAAGAAGAACCAAACCGACCGCGCCCACACCGCACCCCACATCCGCGCGCGCGACCTGATCGCATTCAGTGCAGCGATCGTCGTTCCAATGCGTCCCTATCTTGAGAAGGGCGGACACTCGCCCGAGATGGTCAACCGAATGCTCGACGCTTGGTGGAAGTCGATGATCCTTCAGGTGACGCTCTGGTCGCAGCCCTATGTCAATCCTGGCGATTTCTGAGAACTAAAGACTGTCACGTCGCCGACGATTCTTTGCCTAATTCTCTATCCGACCTGATCTTTGAGGACTCTGATGATCACCTGCTGCATCCGCTACACTCTAGATTCGCACAAGCTCGCCGAGTTCGAGGAATACGCGCGTCGCTGGCCGCCGATCATCAAGCACTGCGGCGGCGACCTTGTCGGTTACTTCTTGCCCAAAGAAGGAGCCAGCAATTGGGCACTCGCGCTAATCAACTTCGAAAGCCTGGAATCCTATGCAACCTACCGCAAAAGGTTACTCGAAGACGAAGGCGCCCGCGCGAACGTCGCGTATGCGGCGGAGACTAAGTGCATCCTCGTCGAGGACCGCACGTTCTTGCGGCCAGCGTGAGCTGCGCCAACAACCGAGTGTTTGTTAGCTGCCGAGACACGGAATAATCGAGGAGGTGTTGTGAGCGACCGATCGGTGTCCAAGCGGTTTCAGGGTGCGTCGGGAATGGCCATCGTTGCGATTGCGCTGGCGGTCGTTTTTGCCGCTTCGACGCTGCCCTCGCCGCTTTACCCGCTTTGCCGGCAGGAGTTCGGATTCTCGAATCTTGTGCTGACGCTGATCTTCGGGGTGTATTCGGCTGGAAACTTGATCGCGCTGGGGTTGTTCGGCCGACTTTCGGATCAGGTTGGAATTACGGTGACGTGACCGTCTTTACCGCTTTCTATCCGCACCCGTCGCCTCGGTCACCTCGGTCATCATCAGGCGGGATCGAATCCTGCACGATGACGAGCGCGTCTGCGCCGCAATCGGCTTGGTGGCAGCTGGCTCGCGCCTCCCGCCCTGACGCTCAGCCCTTCCGCGTCTCCACGACCAAGGCCCGCAGCGGGGCCTCGAATGGGCCTGCGCCGAAGCGCTCCGCGATTGCGGTCGCCGCAGCCTCAGTTGCAGCTTCGAGGCCGCCGGGATCGAGCTCCAGGATCTCCGCGCTCATTGGTGAGCCTTGGCACAGCCCGATCGCCGGACCGCGGCAATCCCTTGCCTGGCCGCTGAGCGTGACCCTCTCGATCACACAGTCGGCGAAGCCCACGGCCCTGAGATCGGCGCGGATCCGTCCCTCATCATGATAGCCGCAGGGGGTGCGCTCCAGGAACCAGGAGGCATGCGCCGGATAGCGGCGCTTGAGCCCCGCGACGACTGCGTCGAAGAGCGGATTGGCCGAGAGCTTGTCCCAGACATTGAAGATCAGCCGACCGCCGGGCTTCAGCACCCGCTTTGCCTCCTTATAGGCCTGCACCTTGTCGGGAAAGAACATCACCCCGAACTGGCAGATCACGGCACCGAAGCTCGCCTCGCCGAAGGGCAGCTCCTGGGCATTGGCCTGCTGGAAGCGCACGCGACCGAGCCGAGGCTTCGTGGCCGCATGATCGAGCATGGGCTGGTTCAGGTCCGTCGCAGTGATCTTGACGGTGGGAGGCAGGCTGGTGGCCATTGCCTCCGTGACGATGCCGGTGCCGGCCGCCGTCTCCAAGATCTCGCCCGCCGCTATGCCCGAGAGGCGCTGCGCAATATTCATAGCGTAGGGAGCGAAGAACAGCGCTCCCATATGGTGGTCGTACAGCTGCGGTATAGAGCCGGCGAAGACCGCGTCGTTCTGTGCCATCCTTGCTGCCCTCCGGTTTTTGCTTCGCCGCGTGGCGCTTGTCTTTTCCGCGCCCCTCCACGTCGCCTCGACCGGTTCGACGAGCTGGAGCACCTGGGATTCTAGGGTCGCCGTCCTCTTTGGCCCAGCGAAAGACTTCTTTCGCGTCGTCCATCTGCCGCACGATCACAAGGTCATGCGGATCGAGGAAATCGAAACTGTGAAGCATGAGCTTGGCGCGCCGCCGAATATCGGAAATGGGCAGCTCTTCCACGAACTGAAAAATGATTTTCAGGTCTCCCGCCGGGCGTTGCTGGCAGAGTTGGAAGACGTACAGCATCGCATATACCTTAGCGTCTTTTTTCAGCTTCACGCCGGGCTGTGCCATTCCTTGCATCCGGGTGCCTCGGCCCGTACGGCATCGGAGATTACGAGATTACGGTGACATGACCGTATTTACCCTTTCAGCACTCTGCCGGCGTGATACGCATCGCCCGTATGATTGTCCGCGCCTTTAGCCTTCCGGCCGCCATGGACCGCGGATAGAAAAACCGCAAAGACGATCATGTCACCGCAATTGTGAAGCGGGCAATCTGTGCAAACCAAGTACTTAGGAGGTTCTGTCTCGACGATCGAGGAAAGGTCTATCTGACGATTGGCCGATGGCGTCCCGGTCACCTGAGGACAGTCCGAAACCACCGCTCGCATTTCTCCCAGGCGTGCGACGCGATAACAGTCAGAACGCGATCTCTCGCCCCAATCCGTGCACCGCACCGCGCGCACTCGCAGCCGCGATTGAGTGTCCCCGCTGCGGCCTGCACTGTCTTCTCGCAGAAGAGCGCATTGTTATATTGCTGTTACATACGATGATTATGGTAAACGCGGGATGGCGGTCGCCGGCAACGGCGCCCGGTGCTTGACTGTTCTTTGCTTTCACCACAAGTGTAACGGGGAGCGATATGAAAAATCGGGGCGTGTTTGCCTGCCTGACGGCAGGCTTTACCATCGTGAGCGCGGGTGTTGGGGCGGAAGAGCGCGATCGCGACTTCCGGACCGCCACGCCAATAAAACACCTCGTCGTGATCTTTCAGGAAAACATCGCCTTCGACCACTATTTCGGCACCTACCCGAGCGCGCTGAACCTCACCGGCGAGACGCCGTTCATCGCCTCGCGGCGCACGCCCAAGAGCATCAACAACCTGGTGACGCCGCTCGACGTCAACAATGGCTTCAAGCCGCTCGCCGGCATCAATCTGCTCTTGAACAATCCCAACGACAATCCCAACGCTCCCGGCAACGGCAAGACCAACGGATCTGCGGCCGCCAACCCGATCCGCCTGTCGCCGGCCCAGGCGTTGACCGCCGATCAGGGGCACAACGAGAGCCCCGAGGAAAGCGCCTACGACAACGGCAAGATGGACGGCTTTCCGGCCTGGGTCGGCACCGCCGGGCCGCCGCCGGTCGGGATCAACAACAAGGCGCTGGTGATGGACTATTTCGACGGCAACACCGTCACGGCGCTGTGGAACTATGCCCAGTATTTCGCCCTCAACGACAACACCTATACGAGCCAGTTCGGCCCCTCCACTCCGGGCGCGCTCAACGTCGTTTCGGGGCAGACCAATGGCCTTGATGCCACGCTCAACGTCCTCGGCCCGACCAACAATCTCCTCCATCCGACCCACGAAGCCTTCGGCGATGCGGCGCAGCTGGCGAGCAACATCACGATGATCGGCGACGGCGATCCGCTCGGCGACACATGCTCCAATCCGACCGGCGATCAGGTGCGCATGCACGGCAAGAACATCGGCGATCTGCTCAACGCCAGGGGGATCACCTGGGGCTCCTTCATGGGCGGCTTCGACCTGACGATCAAGAATGCCAATGGCACGAGCCGGTGCAACCGCGAGACCGATCCGACGGCGCCCGGCACGCCCGCATTCACCTCGGTCGACTACATCCCGCACCATGCCTGGTTCCAGTACTACGCCTCGACCATGAATCCCGACCACAAGCGCCCGAGCTCGGTGGCGGCGATCGGCTACACCAACATCCCCAAGACCAACATGCCGGACCCGGCCAACCACGAATACGACATCCACGACTTCTTCGATGCCCTGAAGGCCGGCAACTTGCCGGCAGTGAGCTTCCTGAAGGCGCCCGCCTTCCAGGACGGGCATGCCGGCTATTCCGATCCGCTCGATGAACAAAAATTCCTCGTCGACACGATCAACGCGCTGCAGAAGAGCCCGGAATGGGCGGAGACGGCGGTGATCGTCCTCTACGACGATTCGGACGGCTGGTACGATCATCAGATGCCGCCGATTGCCAACCCCTCCTCCAGCGCCGCCGTGGACACCCTCAACGGAACCGGGAAGTGCCTGACGAGCAACGGCTTCCAACAGGGCGTCAAGACGCTGTCTAAGCCGCTCAACGGCGCCTTCGGCCAGCCGGTCTGGGGCCGCTGCGGCTATGGAACACGCATACCCCTCCTGGTGATCTCGCCCTTCGCCAAGAAGAACTTCATCGACCACACGCTTGCCGACCAGAGCTCAGTCCTGCGCTTCATCGAAGACAATTGGCTCGACGGCGAGCGCATTCAGCCCGACGGCTCGTTCGACACGATTGCCGGGCGGCTCGACCGCATGTTCGACTTCGACCGCCGCCGAGACGATGAGCCCCGCAAGCTGATCCTCGACGACAAGACCGGATCCGTGGTGTTTGCCACCCCGGGCGACGACGACGATCGGGGGGATCGCGACCGGCGCTAGGCGAACCGACGGCCGTCACCCCGGAAGCCGCGAAAGAGGCTAGCCGGGGTCCGGAGCGCCGCAACCGGGCGTGTGAAGAAATCGCCGAGAATCATCCGGAAGCGCGAAGCGCACTCCGGGATCCGGAGACCAGCTCCAGAAAAGATGCATGTTCCGGATCCCGGGCTCTGCGCACCGCTAAGCGGTGCTTCGGCCGGGACGACACCGCAAGCCGAGTTCTGCTCGAGCTTAACTGTGGGGTGGCGCTGCGCCACGCTCGATTTCGGCCTGCGGCCGTCAGTCCGGCCCGACAGCCGGCACAGGCGCGGATTACGGTGACACTGTCCCACGCTCGGCCGCAAGGCGGCGCCTGATCGCGTGCTTCCATTGTCATCTTCCTGCAGTGTGCAGTGGCAAACCGTTTCGCTTCGGCGCGAATAGCCGCACGTCAGGACCTCGCCCACCGGAACGAAAAGGTCGCAACGGCAAGACTGCGGCGCAAGGGCTTCTGCTCGACGGTGGAGAGGGAGGTTGCGGTCGATATTTCCATTAAGTTCATAGACTGAGTTGACTGATACGCCGCCGCCGTGCTTTGTTTTGCCGCCCCGGAGGTCGGATCCCCCCGATCGATCCCAGGCCGCATGAGGAGCACTCGATGAAGCAAGCCCTGTTCGCAGCTGCGTTCGGCGCCGCCGCCTTGGCCTTCCCTGGAACGGGCTTGGCCGACTCGGCAAAGAAGGTCGTGGTCGCCTACCAGACGGGGGCAATCCCCTATGCCGTCGGCATCGTCAACGGCGACTTTCTGAAGGCGACGGGGTGGCAGATCGACTTCCGGCGCTTCAATTCGGGAGCCGAGATCTTTGCCGCCATCGCCTCGGGCGATGTTCAGATCGGCGATGTCGGCTCGAGCCCCTTTGCCGCCGCCGCCAGCCGCGGTCTCGACGTCAAGGCAGTCTATATCAACTCGGTCTCAGGCACCGACGAGGCGCTCGTGGTGCGCAATGGATCGGGCATCGAGAAGCCCGCCGATCTGCGCGGCAAGAGGCTCGCAGCCGCGCCCGTCTCGACCGACCACTACCAGCTTCTCGCCGTCCTCAAGCAGGAGGGCATCGCGGAAAAGGACGCTGAAGTCTTCGCCCTCCCGCAGGCCGACATCGTCGCCGCCTACAAGCGCGGCGACCTCGACGGCGCCTTCGTCTGGGATCCGGCGCTGACCGAGCTGCAGAAGGACGGCAAGATCCTGCTGACCTCGAAGCAGGTCGCCGAGCGCGGCGCGCCGACGTTCGGCGCCTGGGTCGTCACCGGCGACTTCGCCAAAAGCAATCCCGATTTCCTGAAATCCTTCATCGCCGTCGTCGACAAGTACAACAAGTCCTATGCGAGCGATCAAGCGGCCTGGGGTCCCAATTCCGACAACGCCAGGGCGCTCGCCAAGCTGCTCGGCGGCACCGCCAAGGAGCAGTCCGACCGCCTGCAGGACGTCGTGCTCGTCCCGCTCGAAGTGCAGGCGAGCGATGCCTGGCTCGGCGGCGGCGACAAGAGCGGCATCGCCAGGATCCTGAAAGACACGGCAGGCTTCCTGAAGGATCAGAAGAAGATCACCGCCGTGCTGCCGAGCTATGCCGACTTTGCCGCCCCGGACTACGCGCGCGCCGCGCTCAAGCTGACCAATTGACCGACGGTCCTGGACGGCCGGTCTCGCCATGCGTCGGAGACGGGCTGCCGACAGGCGCCGGCTGGGCGCCCTTGCCCGGAAGCGGCCCGAAACTCCCCGACACTGCGAGGCCCCGGATGCTTACAGTGCGCGACGCCAGCGTCTTCTTTGCCGCGCGCGACGGCAGCGAGGTGCATGCGCTCGATCGCGTCTCGCTGGACCTTCGGCCCGACAGCATTGTCGTGGCGCTCGGCACCTCTGGGTGCGGCAAGTCCACCCTGCTGAACGCCATCGCGGGCTTCCTGCCGCTGAGCGAAGGCTCGATCCGGCTGGACGGCCGGTCCATCGACGGGCCGGGCGCCGATCGCGGCGTCGTCTTCCAGAAGGACACCTTGCTGCCGTGGATGAGCGTCGCCGACAATGTCGCGCTCGGGCTCAAATTCGCCGGAGTACCGTTGCGCGAGCGGCGCAGGCGGGCCGGGGAGCTTCTCCGGCTCGTCGGGCTTGAAGCCTTTGCCGATGCGGCGCCCTACGAGCTCTCCGGCGGCATGCGCCAGCGCGTCGGCATTGCCCGGGCGCTCGCGACCGAACCCAAGATCCTTTTGATGGATGAGCCCTTCGGCGCCCTCGACAGCCTGACGCGCGAGAACATGCAGGAACTGCTCGTCTCGGTCTGGGCCCGCACCGGCAAGCAGATCTTCTTCATCACCCATTCGATCGAGGAAGCCCTCTTCCTTGGCACGACGGTCGTCGTGATGTCGCCGCGGCCCGGCCGCATCGTGGCGCGCTTCGATCTCGAATTCGTCCGCGATTTCGCCCGCGACGGCTCGGTCGGCGCCATCCGCTCGGCCCCGAAATTTTCCGAGATGCGCGAGACCATCCGCAACATCATCCACGGCTTCGACGCGCGCATGGGAGCGCTGCAATGACCGCCATAGCAGACGTCAGAACTGCCCCGCGGCGGGCGCCCATCCGCCGCATTGTCGCGCTGCGCCCCGTTGGACGGGGCGGACGACCGACGTTGGCCATCACCGCAGCGACCGGCGGCGGCCTGATCGGCCTCTGGTTCCTCGTTTCGAGCCTGCGGCTCGCGTCCCCCTTGTTCCTGCCGCGCCCCGACGAGGTCGTGACGCAATTCATTGCGGTGGCGACCGACGGCTATGCCAACGCCACGCTCTTCGAACATGTCGAGGCGAGCCTCGCCAGGGTCATGTCGGCTCTGCTCCTGGCCGCGGCGGCCGGCATCCCCGTCGGCCTCCTCATGGGCATGAACCGCTGGGTCAAAGGCGTCCTCGACGCGCCGATCGGCTTCTACTGGCCGCTGCCGCCGCTCGCGTACCTGCCGCTAATGATCATCTGGCTCGGCATCGGCGAGGTCTCGAAGGTACTGCTCCTGACGCTTGCCATGTTCGCACCGATCTGCCTTTCGGCCCAGGCAGGCGTGCGCTCGGTGTCGGTCGAGCGGGTCAATGTGGCGCTCTCGCTCGGCGCCGGCCGCGGGCAGCTCTTTCGCGACATCGTCTTTCCGAGCGCCCTTCCCGAGATCCTCACCGGCCTGCGGATTTCGGTCGGCATCGGCTGGGGAACGCTGGTGGCAGCCGAGCTCATCGCCGCGCGCCGTGGCATCGGCTACATGATCATGTCGGCATCCGAATTTCTCGCAACCGACGTCGTCTTCGTCGGCATCATCGTGATCGCCGCCTGCGCCTTTGCCTTCTCCGCGGCCATGCGCGGACTGGAGCACTGGCTCGTCCCCTGGAAGGGCAAGAGCTGAACCCGCGGCCTTCGCCGCAATCGACGGCGCGTGCGCGCCAAACCCCGCTGGAGGATTGGAAAATGACCGCTCTCAATCTCATCGCGAAGGATCCGATCGACCTCGACATTCGCCCGATCGGCGGGCGCCTCGGCGCCGAGGTCCGCGGCATCCGCCTCTCCGGCGATCTGCCGGCTGAAGTCGTCGCCGCGCTCCGCCGCGCCTTGCTCCAGCACAAGGTGATCTTCCTGCGCGCTCAAGGCCACCTCGATGATGCCGAGCAGGAGCGCTTTGCCCGGCTCTTGGGCGATCTCGTTCCGCATCCGACGATCCCGGTGCGCCCGGGTTCCGCTTCGATTCTCGATCTCGACGCCTCGCGCGGCGGCGGCCGCGCCGACCGCTGGCATACCGACATCACCTTCGTCGATGCCTATTCGCAAGCCTCCGTATTGCGCGCGATCGCAGTGCCGGAGCGCGGCGGCGACACCGTCTGGGCGAATACCGCCGCCGCCTACCTCGATCTACCCGCGGACCTGCGCGCCTTCGCCGAGAAGCTGTGGGCGCTCCACACCAACGTCTACGACTATGCGGCGGAGCGAAAGGTCACGCGCGCCGAGGACCTCCAGCACTACGATCAGGTCTTCACCAGCACCGTCTATGAAACCGAACATCCGGTGGTGCGCGTCCACCCCGAAACCGGCGAACGCGTGCTGGTGCTCGGCGGCTTCGCGCAGAAGCTGATCGGCTTTTCCAAGGACGATTCGGTGCGCATCATCGACATCCTGGAAGATCACATCACGAAGCTGGAGAACACGGTGCGCTGGCGCTGGTCGGTCGGCGACGTGGCGATTTGGGACAACCGCGCCACGCAGCATATCGCGCTCAACGACTACGACGACCAGCCGCGCAACGTGCGCCGCGTCAGCATCGCCGGCGACGTGCCGGTCAGCGTCGACGGGCGCCGCAGCGTCACGCGCAAGCGGCCCAAGGCAGGCGCGCCGGCGAGCGCCGCCGCATAGTCGAACCGCCGCTCGGGCGCTCCCTCAAGGCGGACCACCCATACGGGCGAGGCCGGTCGAGCTTCCCGGCCTCGGTCAGCTGATGATGCGATCCCGACCCGATCTGGTCGCCAGGCAAATCATCGCGTTCGTGCGCGAACCGCCGCCGTAAACGGCGGGCGGTGAGTTGGTCATCTCCTCGATCACGTTCCTCAGTGCACGGTGATCCCGAAGCGGTTGAGGCCGATGTCGCGCAACGTGTGCTCGCTCAAGGCCATGAAGGCATAGGGGTCGGGCTTCGGATGGTGAGCGGCGGTCAGCCCGCACCGTGGTCTTGGGCCATCCGTAATGATGCCAAAGCCGAAGGCGCTGTGCGAGGCAGTGGAGCGGTCGACCATCATGACGATGGCGGCTCCCGTGTCGTTGCCAGTCCCGACATGGGCGTTGGACATATTGCCTGAATTTTTGCGGACCTTCGGATGGCCATGCAAGGGCCGCCGGCCGCTGAGCCTAGGATCCTTAATGCCTGGTTAACCGGTTGGTGGCAATTTCCCCGACTGTCGGTTGCAGTTGCCGACGGACCGATTCCTCTCCCTTCGAAAGGAGAAGCCCCCCGTGAGCGAATCCAAACTCCTGCGCGCGCTGGCCGACAAGATCGATGAGCTTGAGGCGGTCAAGCTCTTCCCCACCGAGGTCACCGACCCGGGAACTGTCACCGTCGCCTGGTCGGCAGGCAATGATCATCCGGGATACCCGGCTCTGAACGATGCCATCGGAGCCCTGGTCAAGCAGCATTGGAATGCGCTGCGATCCCAGGTAATCAAGCAGAGGGAGTCGGAGGTGCAGTCTGCCCGCTCGGCATGGAGCGCGTTTCCGCAGACGGCAGAGCCGCCGGTCCAGCCGGCCGCTCCCGCTTCCGAGACGGTTTTTCGCAAAATATCGAGTCAGCCCCAGGGCGCCGAGAAGGCAGCTCATCGTGAGAGGCATGCCAGCACGGGGTGAGCAGGCCGCGGGCGACATGCAGTCGATCGTTTCCGAAATTTTCGAATCTTCGTGTCATCCCGGCCGGAGCGAAGCGGAGAGCCGGGAACTGGCCCCGGATCCCGGATAGCCGCAAGGGCGGCTTCCGGATGGCAAGGATCGGTCTCACGGAAACGATGCTCTAGTTGCCAGACAGCCTGACGGATTCCGCAGTCCTTTGGCCGGACGTGTGATGATCCTTGGCCGGAATTGTGCGATCGTCGCGGGCGATGACCGAGCGAATTCTGCCCAGCGTGGAAATCATCGATCTCGCTCCGGGTCTGTGGATCTGGCGGCTCGAACACCCTTCCTGGAACCCGCAAGCGGATTGGCAGCAGGTGGTCACCTGCGTCTGCGTTGAGGCGGGCAACGAACGCTGGCTGCTCGATCCCCTGCTGCCGCCGGACGGGGCAGGCCAAGTCTGGGACCGCTTCGCCCGCCGGCCGCCCACGGCGGTGGCGGTGCTCTCACCCGATCATATGCGCAGGACCTGGGACGACCGGCAGGTGAAGAGCGTGGACGCCGTGGTCCGTCGCTACGGATGCCGGGCATTCGGTCCCGCCGTCTTCGATCCCGATGACGGGCCGCCGGAAACCGAATTGCAAACCATCCTGCCGAACCACGAGCTTCCCGGCGGCCTCATCGCGCTCAGGGATCCGCGCGGCTGGAACGAGACACCGCTCTGGCTTCCCGAACACAAGACCCTGGTGTTCGCCGACGCGCTGACCGAGCGGGCCGGGGTCCTGCGGGTATGGATGTCGCCCACGCACGAGGAGCGTGCGCTCCCTGACTTGCGCGCGATGCTCGACCTGCCGTTCGAGCGGGTCATCATCTCGCATGGCGAGCCTGTGCAGACGCGCGATGCGTTCAGGCGCGCGCTGGAGCTCCCGCAGTGGCCGGCCGGGCCTTTGCATCAGGCGGCTTATCGCGGCAACCTCGACCGGGTCCGCCGCCTCGTCGAGGCCGGTGCGGATGTGACGGCGAGGGACGAGCGATTCGGTGCGACCGCGGCGGACTGGGCCGGGTGGACCGGACAGGACGCCACCGTCGCCTACCTTCAATCAGTCATGAAGGAGGCCGACCGGTAGGATGCCGGCTCCATCCGACTGCAATCCCGGCCGCCACTGAGGGGGGCGTCTTGCGTCAAAAGCCGCCATTGACGCCGCCTCGAATGCCTGGCGGCACGGACTGCGGATTGATGCTCATGATGCCGGGGTTCGCGAACTCGATCGGATCATATGGGTTCACGTGGCCGACGGCGATATCGCATGGGAGGCAGCGCAGGACAGTGGGGCGCGGCGGCTGCCCGGGCGGACGAGGTCCGGGGTTCGCCGGCGCAAATGAGCGGAAGATAGGTGTGAAGCCGCGAGCACTCGCAGTGCTCGGTGCGAGAGGGCCCGCGACAGCTGCCGCCATCGCTGCAATGGCAGCGCAGGCCGCCGCGGTCTTGGGGAAGCGGGTCATTGCTGTCTCCGAGATTGGGCGCCCGGTCTCCATGACGGACGCTCACATGCGCGGCCGGTCACTCCGGCGCGCGACCGGAAGGCTACTGCGATCCTCTGTATCGCGGTGTCACCCGGGGAACCTGGCCGCCTATCCCGATGTGCGAAAGGAAACATGACCCGCCGCGGTGGCCGCCCGGACCTTTCAGTCCAAACTGGCCGCCGGCAGGGACGTTTCGCTCCCGTGCTTCCCTTGATCTGATTCGTCTTGAACGACTGCGTCGTACCGCCGCTGACCCTGCCGACCTCCGCGGCGTTGCCTGCAATCGACGAGTTGCCGATCCGGATGAATGTCAGCGGGCCAACGGCGATAAGACCGAAGCCGCCAGCGTGCACAAGAGGTGTCCCCCCCCGGGGGCGTCGATCAGGCCGTTTGACTGCGGATGTAGGACAGGAGTTGCCAATTCATGACGCGGTAGGAGTCCGACCGCATCGTCAGGGCAAGATTCGGCTTCGTGTACGAACTTTCAGCGTCAAAGGGCCCGCAGAGTTGTGCATACCCGCAGATCCAGCCTCATTCAGTGCACGGTGATTCCGAGGCGATTGAGGCCGATGTCGCGCAGCGTATGCTCGCTCAAGGCCAAGAACGCATAGGGATCCGGCTTCGGACGGTGCATGCTGCTTAGGCGAGCAGCGCCTTCGCGTGCGGTTTGCAGCAGCGCGGCCGCAAGACCACGCGTCCACGAAGCGGTCCCATTGGTGGTGCTTGCGGATTGCAGCGGCATGGTCATTGTCGGCTCCTCTGTTCCCGGCGTCATCGTTATGACGCCCCCTCGATGGAGCCGTTCAGTACTCCGCCGTGTTGCGGGACACTGTGCTTTGCCACACATGCTAAGAATTCCTCTCCGATTTCGCTCAAATTTGCTGCTTTTGCCTCGCTCATGGCCTCCGGCCCGCACCGCGTCCTCGGGTAGACCAAGAGACCGATTCTTCAGAAGCTCCCGGCAGTTGACCGCGTCACCTTCCGTCGTTAGACAGCACCCATCGACGGCAGCTTACGCGCCGGGCGCGGGGTTGCCCGGACATTTTCCAGCCTGCATTTCGGTCCGGTTCACGTTGACGTTACGCCGTTGTGCGCGCCCCATAGGTTCATACCCGCTGCATGACCATTCGCTTTCACCGAGGCGATCTGCCTGCGACCGCGACGTTCGGCCCGGCCGTCGCCATCGATACCGAGACGCTCGGCCTCAACCCGCATCGCGACAGGCTCTGTGTCGTGCAATTGTCGGCGGGGGACGGCACTGCCGATGTCGTGCAGATCGCCAAGGGCCAATCCCGGGCGCCCAATCTCGAACGGCTCCTCGGCGATCCGGGTGTCCTGAAGCTCTTTCATTTCGCCCGTTTCGACATCGCCGTCCTCTACAGGACCTTCGGCGTCATGGCGACGCCGCTCTATTGCACCAAGATCGCCTCCAAGCTCACCCGCACCTATACGGACCGCCACGGCCTCAAGGATCTGACGCGTGAGCTCCTCGGCATCGAACTCTCCAAGCAACAGCAGTCCTCAGACTGGGGCGCCGACGCTTTGAGCGATGCCCAGCTCGCCTATGCCGCAGCCGACGTCCTCCACCTGCACGCGCTCAGGACCAGGCTCGATGCCTTCCTGGCGCGCGAAGGCCGCAGCGACCTTGCCGCGTCCTGCTTCGGCTTCCTGTCGACGCGCGCCCGCCTCGACTTGATGGGCTGGGCCGAAAATGACATCTTCGCCCACGAGTAGGCAGGTTCGGGGCCTAAGGCTTTGTTGGTGACTTGCGCCTTAACTTCGCCATGCCGCACAGGTTCAAGCGTCACGAGCTTGGCACGGTGAGCGGGGACGAGTTCGCTCGACGAGCGACGATTGACTGCCGATGACCGATGTGACCCGATCGCTCGACGGCGGCACGGCGTGGAGCCGGGATGGTGCCGGCCGTTCCGCCGCGTTCCTGGCCGCCGAAAGGCATTCGGGGCGGGTGCGACTGGCCAAGCGCGCCATGGTCGTCGGGTCGTGCATTGCCGTCGTGGTGTTGCTGGTGATCGCCATTTTCGATCCGTTTCACCGGCTGGTGCCGACATTTTCGGTCGAGGGCATGGCGGTCAACGGCGCCAAGGTCAGCATGCAGCTGCCGGAGCTTGCCGGCTACCGAAAGGATGGGCGCCCCTACCAGATGAAGGCGCGGACCATGACGCAGGACCCGGCCAATCCCCAGACATTCGACCTCACGGCCGTCGAGGGCGTGATCGGGATGGCTGACAAGGGCTCCGCCACGATAACGGGAAACTCCGGCGTCTACGACAACGCCTCCAATTCGATGAACCTGCAAGGCAACGTCCACATGACCAATGGGGCCGGCTACGAGGCATTCCTCCAGAGCGTCCACATCGACTTCAAAACCAACGGCATGGTCTCGAAACAACCGGTCAAGGTGTTCGTCGACACAACGACCGTGACCGCCGATTCGATGGAAGTCATCGACGGCGGCAGGACAGTCATATTCGATGGCCGCGTCAAATCCGTCATGCTGCCGGCAAAGGAGGCGGGCGAGGCCACGGCAACGTTGAAAGGAACGACCCAGTGATCACGAGCCGGCCCTCGCGCGGCGTCAGGATCATTTCCGCTCTTGCTGCCTGCGCCGGCCTCGTGATGGTGCTTGGTTCGGTCAGCAATGCAGCAGTAGCGCAGCCGGCCCAGACCTCCGATCCGCCTCCGTCAGGTGCAAGCGCCAAGCAACCGCCTCAGAAGGGCGCTTCGGCGGCGAAGTCGCCGGGCTCGCTGTTCCCGGGCGGCAACTCCAAAGACCCCATCAATATCGAGGCCGACCGGCTGGAATACTACAACAAGGAGCAGCGGGCGGTTTACATCGGCAATGTCGTTGCGGTGCAGGGCGACAGCACGCTGAAATGCACCAAGCTGACGATCTTTCTCGAGAAGCAGGATGATTCCAAGAGCGGCGCGCCAAAGCCGGCTCCCGGCCCTGCCCCGGGTGGGACGGGGCAGGTGAAGCGCATGGAAGCCGAAGGACCGGTCAGTCTGTTCTCGAAGGATCAGAACGGCACCGGCGACCGCGGCGAGTATGATAAGTCCGTCAACAAGCTTTTCCTCTATGGTCATGTCATGCTGACCCAGGGCACGAACATCACCAAGGGTGACAAACTAACCTATGACCTCAGCACGGGCGTCGCATTCGTCGAAAGCGGCCAGACCTCGCAGCGCGTCTCGGGGTTCTTCATCCCGGGTTCGAGTGCCGACGAGAAGAGCGGAAGTGACAAGACCCCCAACGACAAGGGCACAACCGACAAGGGGGGCAGCAAGCCGCCGGCCAAATCGGCCCGCTCGAAGCCCAAAAAGCCGGACGCGACCGACTGATCGCCTCTGCAGGCCGGCGGAGCCCTCCCGACGATGATGCAGCGCGTTCAGCTTCGTTTCAGCCGAGAAGCCGTAGTCCGGTCCACGCGCGGCAGGCGTGCGTTGTCGGTCCGCAAGTCGGTTCAGGTGGGCGAAAGGATACCCTTCCGCCGACGGGATGAGGGGGTTGGCACGGCAGTTGCCAGCCGTGCCACGGTGGCTCCGTCTTTCGGCCCCCAACGGTCGGTACCCTCGCCGGGCATGGAGGTCCATGGCGCGTGAAAGTGCCTCGATTTTCTCATGGACCCGAGGCCCAGCCGAGGGCCGCCCGCGGCTGGAGCCTGCGTCTTTGGCCTGCGCGGGCCGGTTCGAGCGCACGGCCGAGTCGCTATGCCGACGGCACCTCCGTCTATGTCGAACCGCGGCAGGAGCTCGATTCCGACTTTTCCCCTCGGCTGCCGGCAACGCACGGCCCGGAAGCATCGCCGACACTCGACTCCTGGGGCGTCGCCACGCCGACGGACTTCGAGCCGCACGTCAGTGCCGCGGAACTCGACGCAGACGTCGATCTCGACGAGGCGAAGAACTACGCGCCCGCCCCGCCGCCGCCGGAGCGTTTTGACCCGACGCGCGGCTACAAGGCGGCGCACGATCCTCCTTTCGGCGAGGGAACGCTCGGGGTCTATCACCTCGGCAAGAGCTATCGCGGCCGGCAGGTGGTGCAGGACGTTAGCCTCTATGTCCAGCGCGGCGAGGCGGTGGGGCTGCTCGGGCCGAACGGCGCCGGGAAGACCACGGTCTTCTACATGATCACCGGCCTCGTCCGGCCCGATCAGGGAACCATCGGACTCGACGGGCATGACGTCACGCGGCTGCCGATGTACCGGCGGGCCCGCCTCGGCATCGGCTATCTGCCGCAGGAGGCCTCGATCTTTCGCGGCCTGAACGTCGAAGACAACATCCGGGCCGTCCTTGAGATCACCGAGCCTGACCGGCGCAAGCGCGAGACCCAACTCGATGCGCTGTTGACCGAGTTTGACATCAAGCGCCTGCGTCGGACGCCGTCGATTGCGCTGTCCGGCGGCGAGCGGCGGCGCTGCGAGATCGCGCGAGCGCTGGCGGGCAATCCCTCCTTCATGCTTCTCGACGAGCCGTTCGCCGGCATCGATCCGATCGCCGTCGGCGACATCCAGGACCTCGTCAGGCACCTGCGCGCCCGCGGCATCGGCGTCCTCATCACCGATCACAACGTCCGCGAAACCCTGGGACTGATCGATCGCGCCTACATCATCCATTCCGGTAAGGTTCTGACGGAGGGCAGTCCCGACGCCATCGTCGCAAATGCCGACGTGCGCCGCTTCTACCTCGGGGAGGATTTCCGGCTGTAGCGCGGCCGCAGATCTACCCGTCCGTCATGACGGATGCTTAACCGGACACTGCGAAACAATGCCGCAAAGGCTCTTCCGCGCCCGCGCGTCCGTTTCCCTGTGCTATAAGCAAGAAACGCGCCGGTTGGCCAGGGTGGCCGTGCGGGGCGGCGTGACGTGGCTTCGCGGACGGTTCGTATCGGGAAATGGCGCTTTCCACCAAGCTCATGCTGCGCCAGGGCCAGTCCCTGGTCATGACGCCGCAGCTTCTGCAGGCAATCAAGCTGTTGCAGTTGTCGAATATCGAACTTGCCGCTTTCGTCGAGGAGGAGCTTGAGCGAAATCCGCTTCTCGAACGGGCCGACGATCACCCGGCGGTCGTCGAAGAGCCCGACAGGGCCGAGGCACCGGCCAACGGGACGGCCGAGCCCAGCGAACACGACTGGAGCTCGGACGAATTCGCGACCGATCGCGCGGCCCTCGAACGCGATCTCGGCACCGACTTCGAGAACAGCTTCGAGGCCGATCGCAAGATTGCCGCTGCCGAGAGGCCCGAGCCGCCCGACGGACTGAGCCTGTCGGCGACGGCCTGGTCGGGAGCGCCGGCGGCTGGTTCGGCCGACGAGAGCCCCAACCTCGAGGCCTATGTCGCCGCGCCGCGCACGCTGCATGGGCATCTTGCCGAGCAGTTGGCGATAGCAATCGATGATCCGACGGATCGGATCGTCGGTCGCGCGATCATCGACCTCATCGACGATGCCGGCTATCTCACCGACGGGATCGACCAGCTTGGCGAGCGTCTGGGCGTCGGCGCGGCACGCATCGAGCGCGTCCTCGCCGTCATTCAGGGTCTTGATCCGACGGGCGTCGGAGCGCGCGACCTCGCCGAATGCCTCGCCATCCAGCTGCGGGAGGCGGATCGGTTCGACCCCGCAATGCAGGCGCTCGTCGCCAACCTGCCGCTCCTCGCCAAGCGTGATTTTGTCCAGCTGCGCAAAATCTGCGGCGTCGACGAAGAGGACCTGGCGGACATGGTTCGGGAGATCCGCCGGCTCGACCCGAAGCCCGGACGCGCTTTCGGGGGCGGCGTGATCGAGCCGGCGGTGCCCGACGTCTTCGTGCGGCCGGCACCCGACGGGTCCTGGCACATCGAGCTCAATTCCGACGTGCTGCCGCGCGTGCTCGTCAACCAGACCTACTATGCCCGCGTGTCGAAATCGGGCGGCTCGGATGCCGACAGGAGCTTCGTCGCCAACTGTCTGCAGACGGCCAATTGGCTGACCAAGAGCCTCGAGCAGCGCGCCCGCACCATCCTGAAAGTGGCAAGCGAAATCGTGCGCCGGCAGGATGCCTTCTTTGCCGAGGGCGTGGAGCACCTGCGCCCCCTCAACCTGAAGACCATTGCCGACGCGATCGGCATGCATGAATCGACGGTCTCGCGCGTCACCTCGAACAAGTACCTGGCAACCTCCCGCGGCCTGTTCGAAATGAAATATTTCTTCACGGCGTCGATCGCGTCGACCGGCGGCGGCGAAGCCCATTCAGCCGAGGCGGTCCGCTTCCGCATCAAGCAGATGATCGAGGCCGAGAGCCCGAGCGACATCCTCTCCGACGATGCCATCGTCGTGCGGTTGAAGGAACTGGACGTCGAGATTGCACGCCGCACGGTCGCCAAATACCGTGAGAGCCTGCGGATTCCCTCCTCGGTCGAGCGCCGTCGCGAGAAACAGGCTGCGCGGCTGCACGCGACCTGAGCCGAGGCCAGGACCTTGCGAGTGACCGACGTTGCGCCCGTATCGCGCGGCGCTCTACTTCTCGCGGAAGGCGCGCGTGATCTGGTCGCGGATCGGCCTGACGAGATAGGCGATGACCGTGCGCGGCGTTGTCTGGATGAAGGCCTCGACCGGCATGCCGGGTACGAGCCTCACCTCACCGAGGCGCGCGATTTCCGCCGCAGGCACGGTGATGCGCACCGTGTAGTAGTTGGCGCCCGTCTTGGTGTCCTGCGTGACGTTGGCGGAAACGAGGCTCACCTCCCCATTAAGTTCGGGGGTCGTGCGCATGTTGAGCGCGGTGAACCGCAGCGTGGCCTTCTGGCCAAGATGCACCTGATCGATATCGTAGGGCTGGATTTTTGCCTCGACCCGCAGTTCATCGGAATTCGGCACGATCAGCATGATCGGCTCGCCCTGCGGCGCGATCACGCCACCGATCGTATGGACCGTCAGCTGGTGAACGAACCCGGTTTGGGGCGCGCGAATGTCGATACGCTTGAGGTCGTCCTCGGCGGCGACCTTGCGCTCGCTGAGTTCGGCGATCTTGCCGCGCACCTCACCAAGATCCTTGCCGACTTCCGTTCCGAGGTCCTGGTCGATCTGCAGGATCTGCAGCTCCGTCTCGTGCACCTTGCCCCGCGTCTCGGCGATCGAGGCGGTGAGCTGGCCGAGTTCGCCGTCGACCCGTGCCGCATCGCGCTCCAGATTGATCAGGCGATCGATCTGAACGAGGTTCTTGCGCCACAGGTCGCGCACGCCGTCGAGCTCCCGACGGATGAGGTCGATCTCCTTGTTCTTGGAGGCGATCTGCTCGTTGAGCCCGTTGATCTGCTCATTGAGCTGCGCGACGCGCGCGGTCAGCTGCGCCTTCTTGCCGGCACGCGCCGATTGTTCGATATCGAAAAGCTTCTTCTCGCCGGCGATCAGGCGAGCCACGGCCGGATCGTCGGCGCGCGCCAGCAGGCTCTCGGGAAAGGTCACGCTGACGGCCCCGTCACGCTCGGCTTCATCACGGGCCTGGCGCGCCAGAAGTTCGTCGAGCGTCTTCGAGACGATGGCGAGATTGGCCTTCGTCTTGGTGTCGTCGAGCCGGATCAGCAGGTCACCGGCCTTCACGAGATCGCCCTCGCGCACCAGCAGTTCGGCCACCACCCCGCCGGTCGGGTGCTGCACCTTCTTCATGTCGGAATCGACCACCAATTGCCCCGAGGCGATCACCGCGCCCGAAAGCTCGGTCGTCGCCGCCCAGCCGCCAAGTCCGAAAACGAGCAGGCCGGCAAGGGTGAGACCCGCGAGAAGGTGACGCTTGATGGAGCCGCGCGGATCGAAGGGGACGTGCTTGATCACGACTGGCCCTCCGTGTCGCCGACGACGCGAAGCCCTCCCGGCCAGGGCGCGGAGGCAGCGCCCGCCGCCGCCATCGGCACTGCGGGTGCGATCGGCACCGGCGCGCGCGGGCCTCGGAAATACCTGCCCATCACCTGGTCCTTCGGTCCGAAGGCCTGCATGCGTCCCTCGGCCATGACCAGCATCAGATCGACGCCGGCAAGGATGCTGGCACGATGGGCGATGACAATCACAATACCACCGCGCGCGCGGATCGACAGAATCGAAGCGGCAAGCGCGTTCTCGCCCTCGACGTCGAGGTTGGAATTCGGCTCGTCGAGGACCACCAGGAACGGGTCGCCGTAGAGGGCGCGTGCAAGGCCGATGCGCTGGCGTTGGCCGGCCGACAGATTGATCCCCGAATCCCCGATCTGGGTTTCATAGCCGTCGGCGAGCCGCAGCACCATGTCGTGCACGCCGGCCGCCTTGGCCGCCGCTATGACCGCCTCGGCATCGGGCTTCGGGGCGAAACGGGCGATATTCTGCGCCACGGTGCCGGAGAAGAGTTCGATATCCTGCGGCAGGTAACCGACGTGCGGCCCCAAGGCCTCGGGCGACCATTGGTCGAGCGTCGCGCCGTCAAGGCGGACGTTGCCGCGCATCGGGCGCCACACGCCTACAAGCATGCGCGCCAGCGAGGATTTGCCCGACGCGCTCGGCCCGACGATGCCGAGACCGTTGCCGGCCTTCAGCGCGAAACTGACGTTTTCGACCACGACCCTCTGCACACCCGGGGGTGCGGCGGTGGCGGCCTCGACGTGAAGGGTCTCGCGCGGAGCGGGCAGCGAGAGGGTCTCGACGCGCGGCGGCAGGAAGGCAAGGAGCTCGGTGAGCCGCCGCCAGGACTGGCGGGCCGCGACGAAGCCCTTCCAATTGGCGATCGCGGTTTCGACCGGCGCCAGCGCGCGCGACGTCAGGATCGAGCTCGCGATGATGATGCCGGCCGTCGCCTGCTGCTCGATGACGAGATAGGCGCCCACCCCCATCACGGCGGACTGGAGGGCCATGCGCAGGACCTTCGAGATCGAGCCGAGCCCGCCGGCCACGTCCGACGTCCGGCGCTGACTGGCGAGGTAGTTGGAATTCGCCTCGTCCCAATGCTGTGCAAGCCGTCCGGCCATGCCCATCGCCTGGATCACCTCGGCGTTGCGGCGGCTCGCCTCGGCGCGCAGGCTGCGCTGTGCGCCATGGGTCAAGGCGGCCCGCGTGGGTTGGCGCGTCCATGCCTCGGCCAGCAGGGTCATGACGAGCAGCAGAATGCCGCCCGCCAGCGCCGTCACACCGATCAGTGGATGGAAGGCGAAGCAAATGGCGAGATAGAGCGGCATCCAGGGCAGATCGAACAGGGCGGCCGGCCCCAGCCCGGAGAGGAAAGCGCGGACCTGATCGAGATCACGGATGGGCTGCTGGGCATCGCCCGCGGGCCGGCCCTTCAGCGGAAACCGCACCAGTGCGTCATAGACACGCAAGCGCAACGCCCGGTCGAGCCAAGCGCCGACGCGCACCAGGATACGGCCACGCAGGATGTCGAGACTGCCCTGAAAGGCAAAGAGCGTCGCAGCGAGCACGACCAGTCCGACGAGGGTAGGCACGCTGCGGCTCGGGATCACACGGTCGTAGATCTCGAGCATGAAGAACGAGCTCGTGAGGTAGAGAACGTTCAGGGTCGCCGTCATGAGGCCGGCGCCGATGAAGGCGCCGCGGCAGGCTTTCAAGGCTCCGGAGAGTTCGGAGCGCGCGTCGGCTCGGGCTTGCGGTGACACCATGATGCTCACGATCGCGCGTCCTCCACGCCACAGCGCTACCATCGCTTCCTGTCGGAAGGATTACGGAAATGCGGCAACCTTGTCCGTGCGCAGTCGATCAATGCGTGCGGCTTCTCACACACGCTCCCGATTCTGCCAAATTCCCCCGGCGCAAGGCGACCGCAGAAGTACGAGTAGCTATATTTAACAATTCTTGCAATCGCATGAGCGTCAGCTTGGCACGCGAAATCACCCATTGAACGCGCGCGAGCCTTCGGCTCACGCGGTCATTCGGTCCGTTCAGACTAAGTCGAAGAGAAGGGCCAGGATCTGGAGTTCGCGCCGCATGAGTGCATGGTCCCCATCCGGGCGCCGCCGTGCACCGGCAGGGCGGTGACCCCCTGAAATTGCAGGACTGGAACGCCCTGGCACGGCTGGCGTGAGGCGCAGCCGACGCTTGCCCACGCCTTACGAACGCCAAGGCGACCGGCGCAAACCGGTCGCCCGCACCGATCCAGATCGGGAGGGACAGCCAACAATCTAGCGTCGAGGGCGCCGCCCCGATTTTCACATCAGTTCGTGTCGCGCGCGACGCAGTTAAGCTGAAATAGACGCAGGCGATCGTATTTTCGAGTGCTCGTTAAGGCGATGGCGACACTATTTGCGTCATTCACCTGATGAGTGTGCGATGTGCCTATATTCGTGTTTATTGGTCGCTCGGCAGCAAGGAATGACGAGCGGCTTTGGCCATGGACGTGCAGGAGGACAGAATCGTGCCGGTGGACGCGGCGTCGATTGCCGCGATTGGCGAGGCGACGGGGGCGGCACCCGGCGGAGCGACCTCGAACGACGGGCGCGACGATCCGGCCGATATCGACGGCAGCGATGTCCTTCTCTTCGAACCGGGCGCTTCGCGAGCGGCGTTCGCGCCAGAAGTTGATTCAAGCCCGAGCGATGTTTCCCTAAACGACGGCGATCCGGCGCTTGTCCCCGGTGCGCCGGACCTGCGGGCTGTGGACGCGCTCATCGTCCGGGATGACGCCAGTTGGCTTGCAGGCTCCGAGACCGGCCCCGCGTCGAGCGTCGCGCCCGGACTTGTCGATCCTTCGACTGACATCGACGTACCGCCGGCCCTTTACCCGGTGGCTGACGACAGCCTGCCGCTCCTTCCCGGGATCGCCACCGCCTCGACGCCAGCCATTGTGCCGATTGCAATCGCGGCGGAGCCGACACTCGACGATACGCGGAGGGAAGCGCTCAGCACGTCCGGGGATGTCGCCGCAATGCGGAACGCCGTCTCATCCGGGGGTGTCAACTTTGCGCTCAATACCGGAGCGGCCGACGGGCCCGCGGCAACGGCGGCAGCATCCGGCGAGATTCACATCGGCGTTGTCGCGGTCGGCCTGATCACCATCGATGCGACGGCGCAGGACGGCGACGGGGCGGCGCTTCTTGCCCGGCTGCAGGCCCTCGGTCTCGAACAGGGGTCGAGCTTCGGCGCCGTCGCCTCGGGGCTTCTGCCAGTCGGCGATCTCAAGGCCCTCACCGGTCTGGCCGGGCTTGCCTTCGTCCAACAAGACGGATTGGTGGCGGATGCCGCTCAAATCCCCCCGCAGGCGGCGGAAGGGATGCAGGCGACTTCCGTCAAAACCACGTTTGGGGTCGACGGCAGCGGTGTGGCAGTCGGCATCCTGTCGGACAGTTTCGACACGTCCGGCAGCACTGATACGATGGCAACCGACATCGCCAACGGGTATCTGCCGGCCAACACGCAGGACCTTAAGGACTCGCCCAACGGCACCGACGAGGGCCGGGCGATGGCGCAGATCGTCCACGAAATCGCGCCGGGCTCGTCTATCCTGTTCGAAAGCGCCGAAGGTGGGCAGGCCGCCTTCGCCAATTCCATTCTCGATCTCGCCAATCGCGGTGCCAAGGTCATCGTCGACGATGTCAGCTATTTTGGTGAGCCTGCCTATCAGGAAGGCGTCATCGCGCAGGCGATCGACCAAGTCGAAGCCGAAGGCGTAGTGTACCTCTCCGCTGCGGGAAACGACGCCAACAAGGGCTACGAGGGCGCTTTCGCCGGTGGCGCCGCCTTTACCTACAATGGCCGAGTCGAAATCGCCGACAATTTTGGCCCCAACACCTCACTGCTGCCGGTCACCCTCTACGGCGGCACGACCATCAGCTTCGTCCTGCAATGGGACCAGCCGGCAGCTTCGGCAAGCCCGGGCCGGGGCGCCGCAAGCGACCTCGACCTCTTCCTGACGGACGCCACCGGCACCATCGTCTATGCCGCGGCGACAACCGACAACATCGGCGGAGACCCGGTCGAGGAACTGGACAACATCAGCATCACCGGCCCGGCCGGATCGAGCGGGACCTACTATCTGCGCGTCGGCCTTGCTTCCGGCGCCGCTCCGAGCGACATCAAAATCATGGCGCTGGGCGACGGCTATCCGGTCACCCTCGGCGCGGTGCCTTCGAACACGAACACCGGAACGTTCTACGGCCATGCCGCCGCTGCCGGGGCGATCGCGGTGGGAGCCGTCCCCTATTTCAAGACGCCCGCATTCGGGCAGACGCCGCCGGTCAGCGAATCGTTCTCCTCGCTCGGTCCCGATTGGCTCTTCTTCGATGCGAGCGGCAATCCGCTCTCCTCGCCTCAGGCCCGCACCGTAGCCCTCTCTGCAACGGACGGGGCCGACACCTCATTCTTCGGCACGGACAGCGATGGCGACGGGTGGCCGAATTTCTTCGGCACTTCGGAAGCGGCGCCGTCAGCGGGTGCCGTCGCCGCGCTCCTCCTGCAGGAGAATTCGGCCCTTACCCCTTCCGATATCAGGAACCTGCTGGAAGATTCGGCGATCCCGGCGATCGACCCGGCGACGTCGGCAGCCAACCCGAGCGTGTCGGGGGCCGGTCTCATCCAGGCCTCGCTCGCGGTCGGCTTTGCCCATTCGCTGGTGATCAGCAACCCCTGGCAATCCACCCTCAATGCGACCCATCTCGGCGGCAGGCTCGCCGGCAGCAGCGGCAACGATATCCTGAATGGGGGCGCCGGCAACGACATCATCTCGGGCGGCGCCGGCGTCGACATATTCACGGGCGGGGCCGGGGCCGACGCCTTCGTCTTCGACAGCCAGTCGCTTCCGAGCGCAAATGGCGCCCCGAACTTCAAGATCATCACCGACTACGACCGCGGCGACACCGGGAGCTACAATTCCGGGGAGGGCGATACTCTCGACCTGACAGCCCTGCTCGGGGGAGCTTATGCGCATGGCCACGGCCAGGCGGCGACCAACCTCGTCCGCCTGGTCGAGGATCAGAGCGGCGCCTATTCCGATCTGCAGGTCGATCCCGACGGAGTCGCCCAACCGGCG
>JAFAME010000280.1 GCA_019233695.1 Methylobacteriaceae bacterium | reverse complement strand
GTTCCGCAATGTCACCAACAGTGTGCGCCCGATCAATGCGCCCGACGATGTCAAGGGCCTCAAGCTGCGCACACCGCCGGAACTGCAGATCCAGGCCTCCATGGAGGCGCTCGGCGCCGTGGTGCAGGCAATCGCCTTTCCCGAGCTTTACCTTGCCCTGTCGCAGCGGGTGGTTGACGGCGAGGAAAATCCGATTCCCGTGATCTACTACAACAAGTTCTACGAGGTGCAGAAACATCTCGCCATCACGCGCCACATCTACAACAACATGATCCACGCCGTCGGCGTAAACTCATGGAAGAAGCTCAACGCCGATCAGCAGACCATCTTCCGCGAGGAGAGCGCGTCGGCCGGCGACCTCATGCGCAAGCTGATCGCCGATGGGGAAGCGGATCAGATCAAAAAGCTCGAAGACGCAGGCATGACCGTGACGCGTCCCGACCTCGCCCCGTTCCGCGCTCTGATGGAGCCCGCCTACAAGCGGATTGCCGACTATGCCGGCGCGGAGAACGTGAAAAAATTTCGCGATATCGTCGAGCAGGCGCGCAAAACATAAGGGGGAGCCGCTGCCTCGGCCGCGATCGCATTGGCTTGCACTATCGTCCCGGCCGAAGGCACCGCAAAGCGGTGGGCAGAGACCGGGACGCTGAATGCGCACCCATTCAGAAGCTTGTCATCGGATCCCGGATAGCGTTTCGCGCTTCCGGGACAGCAGTCTGCGAAGTCCTCACATCACAGCGGCGGCGCTCGCGCGGTCGCTCAGGCCGCCGCGGCTGGAAGCGAGATTTGCGTCCGCGACCCGAAGGACTCCAGGATCTTGTCGTAGTACCGCTTCAACCAATCGGCTGCTTCTGCGGCGTTGCGATCGGCAAGCTCGGCGTTCCGCTCCGCCATTTCGGCGCGATGCTCCGTCTCCCGCAGTCGCGCCTCATAAGCCTGGATTTGGGTCTCGCACTTGCGCGCGCGAGCCTCCCAATCCTTGATCCTGCCTTCCGCGGCGGCGAGATCGGTCTTGGATTGCTCGATCGCCCTCTTCAGGAGGGCCTCCAGCTTTTGCGAGCGGCTGTACATCAGGTCCATGGCATCGGAAGCCCGGCCCAGGACGTCGAGGGCAACGTTCAGGTCGACCTGGGATTGCTTCGGCTCCTCGATGGCTTGCACCTTGTTTGCAAGCTCATCCAAGGATACAAGCTTGACGTTGCTGAAGGGTGTTGTTTCAGCGCGAGCGACGGAAAAGGCTTTTTCTGTCTTCGCAGGGTTTGGCAGCGCGCGTGGAAAGATCTCGGACACGGGCGATTCTCCGAATATCAGGAACTGGCGATTGCAGGTGTCATTTGGCGCCAATTATGGTTAAAATTTCGCTAAGGCGGGGAAAGATGAATAAATATTACCTGCCGCGCCCCATGCCGGCTCGGGCGGGATGGCCGAGCGAGCCCTATCCGCGCCGAGCCGGCCTCCCGTGCAAAACCTCCTCGTAGAGCGAAAAATAGCGATCGCGCATCCGGCTGATGTCGAAGTCCTCGACGAACCGGCGGCCGTTACCGGCGATCCGACGCGACTTGCCCTGATCGAGAGCCAACGAGCGAATCTTGTCGAAGAGATCGGCGTCCGACCCCGGCTCGAAGCGAAGGCCCGTCTCGCCGCCTTGCACGAGTTCGGCTGGCCCGTCGACGTTGGCGACGATGACCGGCAGCCCCGCAGCCATGGCCTCGAGGACGACAAGGCCAAAGCCTTCCCGCCGGGAGGGCAATATGAAAACGTCGGCTTCCTGCAAAAGGCCAGGAATGTCAGTGCGGTCCCGGAGAACGACAATCCGGTCGGCGAGGTGTAGTTCGCGCACAAGCGCCACCAGGAAGGGCAGCGAATCTGGCCTTTCGGCTGAGGCATTGCCGATGAGCCGGCAGGTGACGTCGATCCCCGCGTCGAGGCAGCGGCGCACCGCGCGGATCAGGATGTCCTGGCCTTTGATGTGATGGTCGATGCGCGCCACGTTGACCAGACGCAGGACGGCCGAGGGACGACGCAGACTGCTTGCCGTCGCAAACCGGCCGACGGGAATACCATTGTGGATCAGGACGGCATTCTGGATGCCGGCCGCCAGGCATTCGTCGAGGACCGATTGCGAGATCGCGATCGTGCGGTCGACAAGCGCACGATGGAACGGCAGATGGAGCGGTTGGAACCGGTCGAAATCGCCGTTGCCGTGTACCGTGTAGACGATCTTCAGATACGGAAAGCGCAGCTTGCAGGCAAACGCCCAGAATTTCGCCGCATCGTTGTGGGCGTGCACGATCCTGATCCGATGCCGCCGAATGATGCCGAAGAGCTGCCGAACATAGGGCAGGTGCCTGCGACCCCTCGGCCGACGCATCAGGTAGGTCGGAAACCCAGTGTCGGTCACAGCCTGGGCAAATTCCGAGTGAATCTCGTCGTTGATGACGGCGGCGGCCTGCGCGGCCGCTGGCACACTGGCCGCACTCGTCAGGAAATCGACGAGCAGCCGCTCGGCCCCGCCGACGGTCAGCGACGATATGAGCTGCAGGACGTTGGCGGGGGCTGCCGCATCAGGACTTGTCAGCATAAATCCAATCGTAGCGTGCGATGAGCCGATCGGCGCCAAGGCCACGCATCGAGAGGTCGCGCGCCAGGGCAAGGGGGCCTGCCAGATGGTACATCCACCCCTGCCGGCGCGACTGGCGCTGCACGCGGGCGGCGCGGGCGCATCGCGCGTGCCCATACGCCTCGAGTGCCCTTGGGATATCATGCGGGGCGGCTGCGACGGCGCGTGCCAGGGCAGCTGCATCTTCGATCGCTTGCGCCGCACCCTGCGCGAGGAAAGGCAGCATCGCGTGGGCAGCATCGCCGACGAGAGTCACGCGGCCATTGGACCAGCGCGCCAGAACGCGCCGCTCGAAGAGCGGCCATGTTCGCCATTCAGGCGCCGCGGCAATGAAGTCCCGCACTGCGCCGCACCAATCCGAGAACTTGCGCCCAACCACCGCAGGGTCGCCCGCCGCGCTCCATGATGCGTCCGCCGGCTCTCGTTCGTCCTCGCCGTCTTCGAAGATCGCAACGACGTTGATCACCGCTGCATCTCGCAACGGATAGTGGACGAGATGCGCGTCCCGCCCGAGCCAGAGGTTTACGACCGGCGCCTGGAAGTCCGGCTTGACGTCGGCGGCGGGGATCAGCGCGCGCCACGCCACCCGGCCGGAACAGATCGGCGCATCGGAGGCGTCGGCGCACAATCTGCCGCGCACCGCCGAGTGAAGTCCATCTGCGCCGACCAAGAGGTCGCCGGCAAATGTCACGCCGGCCTCGCCCCTGCGCGCCCCGATCTTGACCGAGTCGACATGCGCCGAATAACCGGCGACTTCCATGCCGGCCTCAAGCGAAATCCCAGGCTCGCGCGCGATCGCTTCGAGGAGACCGCGCTGCAAATCGGCCCGGTGAACGACAAGTGTCGGCGCCCCCCAGCGTGTCTCTGCCGGCGGGCCAAGGCGCATGCGTGCGAGCTGCAGGCCGTCTCTGCCACGACGGATCGTAAGTGCCTCCGGAACCAGCGCGAAGCGTCGCAGGCGTTCGAGGACACCCAGGCCAGCGAGGATTCGCGTTGCGTTGGGCGAAAGCTGCACGCCTGCGCCCGCCTCGGCGAGCACCGCGGCACGTTCAAGGATGGTGACGCCGGCGCCTGCCCTGGCAAGGGCCAATGCCGTTGTCAGGCCGCCGATGCCCGCCCCCGCGACCACCGCATGCATGCGATCCCGCGCCCTCAGGCCATTGCATCGAGAGCGAATTCGCACTCGGGCGGATCGGCCCGGCCATGGAGGGCAGCGTCATAGACGAAATGGGTCGAGCAATAGCCGCAGATCGCCTCGTTGTCGTGGCCCATGTCGATGAAGATGTGCGGGTGGTCGAACGGCGGGGTGGCTCCGATGCACATGAACTCCCTGGCGCCTACTCGTATGGAGGGCACGCCGGGATCATTGTGGAAATGCGGGATGGCACGGTCGGCCATGATGGATCTCGGTTTTTGTGCGCTCTGTTGAGCGCTGTCGGAACGGAGCGGAGGATACATACCGGCGGCGCACGCCTTTGGGTAGGCGGATTCAGCGCGCAAGGCTCCGCCTTCTCCCTCGCTGGGAGAAGGGTGCGCCCACAGGTTGCAAGCGGAAGCTGAGCTAAGCGTCGATCTTCACGTACTCGAAGTCGCCGGGCCTGTTGTCGATGCCGACCTTCGGCGGGGCGATCCACCCCGCAAATTGCCCGGGCGTGGTCTGCGGTCGCATCAGCGATTCGATGAAGGCGCCGTCCCCGGCCGAGGGCAGATACGCATCCCGCGTGCCCTCGAATGTCGCCGCGTCGATGATCTCGCCGTCGGGCGTGGCGCAGATGTCCTTGAACTCGCCGATCTTGCGGTGGAAGGCCGTGTGCGGCAGTTGCAGGCGGAAGCCCACGCCGGTTTTTTCGATAATCTTGTTCCAGCGCTCGATGCCCTTGGCGCAATCCTGCGTGTAGTTGTCGCGAAGCCGCATGTTGAGCGCGGTCAATGCCGGTTCCTCGACCAGCGCGATCCTGCCCTCGACGAGCTTTGCCACCTGGTAGGTGCTTGATGTCAGCCGATGATCGTCTTCGATTCGCGTCTCGCGGAAACGGCCTTTCAGGCCTGCATTGTAGAAATTCGCCGCATTGGTCGAGACCTCAGAGCCGAAGAGGTCGAGCGACAGCGAATAGTGCAGGTTGATCTTCTTCTGGATGGTCGGAAGGTCGACGACGCCGAGCGCCCGCACCTTGTCGATCGCCTGCGCATCCTCGATGCCCGCCGCCATCATCGCTTCGCAGGTGCGCTGGATGGTGCGGCCGACGCCGGTCTCACCGACGAACATGTGGTGCGCCTCTTCAGTCAGCATGAAGCGGCAGGTACGCGACAGCGGATCGAAGCCTGACTGCGCCAGGCTCTCGAGCTGCATCTTGCCGTCGCGATCGGTAAAGAAGGTGAACATGAAGAAGGAGAGCCAGTCGGGCGTTGCCTCGTTGAAGGCGCCGAGCATGCGCGGCGCATCGGCATCGCCCGAGCGGCGCCGCAGAAGGTCGTCGGCCTCCTCGCGCCCGTCGCGGCCGAAATATTCCTGCAGGAGATAGACCATCGCCCACAGATGCCGGCCCTCCTCGACATTGACCTGGAACAAGTTGCGCAAGTCGTAGAGCGACGGGCAGGTGAGTCCGAGCAGGCGCTGCTCGAGCGCCGCAGCGGCGAAAAGGACAACCCGCGCATCCTCGGCGC
>JAFAME010000096.1 GCA_019233695.1 Methylobacteriaceae bacterium | reverse complement strand
CGGACCGCCTCGCTCGCCGCGCTGAGGGGAGCGCCGGGCGGCGCGTCGAGGAGGCGGCGCAGGTCATCAGAGCTGACGGCGCCCCCCGTCGAGCTCGCAAGGCCGAAGCTCAGCACGGCGCCGAGCGCGGCAGCGCCAAGCGTGCTGCCGACGTTTCGGGCAAACAGGTTCGACGCCGTGGCGCTGGCACGCTGCGACCAGTCGACGATCTCCTGGATCAGCACCAGCGAGCTGACGCTGAGAAGCCCCATGCCGAAACCCATGACGAGGGAGCCGAGGCCGGCAAGAACCGGCGAGCTTTCCGGCGTCAGCAGGACGAAGGCCACCGATCCGATGGGCAGAAGGGCGCTTCCTGTACGCATGACCCGCCGCAGCCCGAGGCGCTGAAAGCTGCGGGCGGCGAGCGTCGCCCCGGTCGGCCAGCCGATCAGCAGCATCGTCAGTGCGAAGCCCGCGACCACGGGAGACTGATGCAGCACGCCCTGCGCATACATGGGAACGAAGGTCGTGAGCCCGATCAGCGCCATTCCCGAAAGCAGCGCCGCGCCGTTGGCAACCGCAATCGGGCGACGGCCCCACAGCGCAAAATCGATCATCGGGTCGCGCGCCCGCCGCTCCTGGACGATGAAGGCGAGCGTGCTTGCGCCGCAGAGCGCAAAGCCGACCAGGGCCCTTCGCCAATCGGACGCGCCGGCCTCCGTCAGGCCGACCATCAGCGAGGCGACCACGAGCGTGAAGAGCGCGGCGCCGGCGACATCGATGGAGCGGCATTCGCGCGTCACGTTCTCGCGCAGGAACACGATGAAGCCCGCCGCCGCGCAAAGCCCGACGGGCACGTTGATCCAGAAGATCCAGGCCCATGACATGTTGCGGATGATGAGCCCGCCGGCAATCGGCCCGACAATGGCGGAGGTCGCCCACACGCTCGCGAGATAGCCCTGGATCTTGCCGCGTTCACGCGCCGGATAGAGATCGCCGACGATCGTCATGCCGACCGGCAGCATGGCCCCTGCCCCGACGCCCTGGATCAGGCGAAAGACGATGAGGGATGGCATCGACCAGGCAAAGCCCGCCAGCACCGATCCGATGAGGAAGACGGCAATGCCTGCAAGCATCACGGGCTTGCGGCCATAGAGATCGGCGAGCTTGCCGCAAATCACCGTCGTCGCCGTCTGCGTCAGCAGGAAGGAGGCAAACACCCAGGTATAGAGGTCGAGGCCACCGAGCTGGCCCGCGATCTGCGGCATGGCAGTCGAGACGATCGTCGCCTCGATCGCCACCATGACCATGGAGGCCATGACCGACGCGATGATGGGCGGGCGAAGCGACTTCGATGACAGGGACATGGTGCGGCTAAGTAGGATGCTGCAGATGGGCGGGCAAGAGCATCCTCCTTGCGATCTCGCCCTTGGACGCCTGCGACGGGCTGACCGTCAGGCCCCCGAGCGGTTGGGGTCGCGCCAGGCCCGCTCGAAAGGTAGGCGCCAGGCGTGCGGGGCGACGAGCTGATGGACCGATTTCGGGCCCCAGGAACCTGGCTCGTAGAGGCGCACCGGCGGCGGCGCTTCCAACAGCGGGATCGAGACCTCCCACAGCCGCTCGATGCCCTCGGCCGTCGTAAACAGGGTGTGGTCACCGCGCATCGCATCGAGAATCAGCCGCTCGTAGGCTTCCAGCACGTCGCCGATGAGGCCGGTGTCGTGCATGGCAAACTGCAGGCTCAGTTTGTCGAGCCGCATGCCAGGGCCCGGGCGCTTGCCGTAGAACGAAAGCGACATCTTCGCGGCGTCTGCGAGGTCGAACGTCAGGTGGTCCGGCCCTTGTGCGCCAACGCCCGATCCGATGGGAAACATGCTTCTTGGCGGCTCGCGGAAGGCGATCGAAATGATCCGCTGCCCCTCGGCGAGCCGCTTGCCGGTGCGCAGATAGAAGGGGACGCCTGCCCAGCGCCAGTTGTCGATCATGCATTTCAGGGCGATGAACGTTTCGGTGTCCGATTCCGGGTCGACGCCCGGCTCGGCCCGGTAGCCGACATATTGGCCGCGCACGATGTTTTTCGGTTCGAGCGGCAGGAGGCTGCGGAACACCTTGTTCTTTTCCTCGCTGATCGGCGCGGGCTCGAGCGCAGTCGGCGGCTCCATGGCCATGAAGGCCAGTATCTGAAAGAGGTGTGTGACGACCATGTCGCGATAGGCGCCAGTCGCCTCATAGAAGCCGGAGCGCTTGCCGAGGCCGAGCGTCTCGGGGACGTCGATCTGCACGTGATCGATGAAGTTGCGGTTCCAGATCGGCTCGAACAGCCCGTTGGCGAAGCGGAAGGCAAGGATGTTCTGCGCCGGCTCTTTGCCCAGGAAATGGTCGATGCGGAAGATCTGGTCCTCAGAGAAGACCTCGTGCAGCTTGGCGTTGAGCGAAACGGCGCTTGCGAGGTCGGTCCCGAACGGCTTCTCCATGACGATCCGGCTGCGCTCGACGAGATCGGCATCGGCGAGGAGCCGCACCGCCGACAGTGCGGCATTGGGCGGGACGCTCAGATAGTGGATGCGTCGGCTGTCGCCGCCCAGCGCCTTTTCTGCCTGCGCCACCGCCGCCTTGAGCGCCGCCGCGCCTGCGGCAAGCGGCACGTAGTCGAGACCGTCGGCGAAAGCGGTCCAGTCTGCCGCCTCCATCTTGCGTGTGGAGAATTTGTCGAGCGCGCCGCGCGCAACCGCGCGGAAGCCCTCCGCGTTGATATCGTCGAGCGAGACGCCGATGATCCGGCAGCCGGGGATGAAGCCGGCATGCGAGAGATGGAAGAGCCCCGGCAACAGCTTGCGTTGGGAAAGGTCGCCCGTGGCGCCCACGAGGATGACGATTTGCGGAAACTTCGGTCCAACCCCTCGCGCCACCTTTGCCACGTGTACCCCCATAGTGCCCCACCGGCTCTGGTCCGATCTTAGCCCGGAACATCGCCGAGAACCTGTACGATCTTTTGACAGCCGGTGGTCAATATCGCCTCAGGCCGATCGCCGATGCGCCAATCTTTGCCTCTCACCGAAATCGAGGTCCGAACAAGCTTGCGCAGAGAAGACGGCCACGGTCAGTTGTTGCTTCGCCCATCGATCAGGAAAATGCGCTGCTCGCCTGCCGTGCGGCGCACTTTCATCGCCTCTTGAAACTCAGGCGATTTGAACCAGTCGTTGGCCGCTGCCATGCTGGGAAACTCGATGAGGCCCACGCGCGAGAAGTCCCTGCCCTTCCAGAAACTGGACGTTGGCGCCCCGCGAGAGGAATCGGCCGCCGTGCCTGGCGATGGTATCGCGCGCGAGCGCCTGGTAGCGTTCGAAAGCCGCCTGATCGGTGACCGAGATCGACTGAACCACCACGTAGGCGGGCGCTCTTGCCTCCTGCGCCATCAGCTGCGAAGCCGCGATGAGCGCGCTGGTCACTACGAAAGCCAGGGCGACGGCGCGAACCATGACGTACACTCCTTCGAAGATGGGATGGCCGCGCGGCAGCCCGTAGCCCGCTCCCAAGCCGGGAACAAGGCGCCTCGCAGGGATCGATGAGATCGCCTCACTTCCCCGGCTCCTTGGCCTCGCCTGAGCGATGCTCGGCCGGCGGCTGCTCGCTCGTGAGATTGTGCGCCGTGTTGATGAGGGCCACATGCGAGAAGGCCTGCGGAAAATTGCCGAGCATGCGCTTTCCGATCGGATCGTATTGCTCGGCGAGGAGGCCGACGTCGTTGCAGAGCCCGAGCAGGCCCTCGAACAGGTTTCGCGCCTCCTCGTAGCGCCCCTGCAGCACGTAGTTGTCGGCTAGCCAGAAGCTGCAGGCGAGGAAAGCGCCTTCCGGTCCCCCACCGAGCCCGTCGATCTGGCTCTGCGTGCGGTAGCGGGCGACAAAGCCGTTGTAGACGAGATTGCGCTCGATCGCCGCAATCGTGCCTGTGACGCGCGGATCGTCCCTCGGCAGGAACCCGACGAGCGGAATGAACAGGAGGCTCGCATCGAGCTCGGTCGAGCCGTAGTGCTGCACGAACGATCCGATCTTCGCGTTGAAGCCGTTTCGGCACACATCCTCATGGATGGCGGCGCGCAGCGTGCGCCATTGGTCGAGCGGGCCGTCGAAGCCGAATTCCTCGATGCCGCGCACGGCGCGATCGAGCGCCACCCAGGCCATCACCTTCGAATGGGTGAAGTGCTGTGCGCCGCCGCGCACCTCCCAGATGCCCTCGTCCGGCTCGTGCCAGATCCTGGCGAGGCAGTCGACGAGCTGCTTCTCGAGGTCCCAGTCATGGGTCGAGCGCGCCACGCCCTTGCGCCGGCACAGATCGAGTGAATCGAGGACCTCGCCATAGATGTCGAGCTGGAGCTGGACCGAGGCGGCATTGCCGATGCGCACCGGCCGCGAATTCATGTACCCGGGGAGCCATTCGATGACCTGCTCGGTCAACCGCCGCTCGCCGGCAACGCCATACATCGTCTGAATCTGCATGGCGCTGCCCGCCACCGCCCGCAACAGCCAGTCCCGCCAGGCTTCCGCCTCCTCGATGAAGCCGGCGCCGATCAGGGCATAGAGCGTGAACGTCGAGTCGCGCAGCCAGCAGAAGCGGTAGTCCCAGTTGCGCGGGCCGCCGGGTTCCTCCGGCAGCGAGGTCGTGGCGGCGGCAACGATCCCGCCGGTTTCGTGGTGTGCGAGGGCCTTCAGGGTGATGAGCGACCGCAGCACCGCCTGGCCATAGGGACCGTCCGAGGGATATTTCTGCGACCACGCGCTCCAATAGCGGGCTTCCGCTTCGATCGTCGTCCCGGCATCAGGCGAGGGAGGAACCGGCATGAACGAGGGTAGCCAGGTCAGGACGAACGGCACCTCCTCGCCGGCTTTGACGCTGAATTCCGCGATCGTCTTCAGGTCCTCGCCGCGGATCTCGGCCGACGTGGCGAGGATCAGCCGCTCGGCGCCCGCCACCAGGCTCAGGCGACCGTCGTCGAGCCGGGTGGCCCACGGGATCATGGCGCCGTATTCGAAACGGGCGATCAGCTCCATTGCCATCGCGACTTCACCGGCAAGCCCGCGCACGATCCGCACGATGACCGGGACGCCGTCGACGCGGCTCATGCAGTCGGTTACCAGCACCGCTCCCTCGGCGGTCGCGAACTCGGTTTCGAGGATCAGCGTCGGGCCGCGATACCGCCGGCGCACGGCGGTCTCACCCTTCGGCCGGATCTGCCAGCGGCCATGCTCCGGCTCGCCCAGCAGGGCGGCAAAACACGGATCGGAATCAAAGCGCGGGAAACCAAGCCAGTCGATCGAGCCGTCGCGGGCGACCATCGCCATGGTCTCGCGATTGCCGATCACCGCATAGTCTTCGATGGGGCTTGGCATCGAACGCCTTCGGATCGTGACGCGCTGACAGTCTGAAATAGCGGGATTTTGCTAGGATGCCAGCTTTCGCAGGGGAGATGGTCATGTCGCGCGTCGTCATCATCGGTGGCAGCGGCCATGTGGGCACCTATCTGGTGCCGCGGCTTGTGGAAGCCGGGTTCGAGGTCGTCTGCGTCAGCCGCGGGCAGCGTGCGCCTTACCGGCCGCACGCGGCCTGGCAGGCGGTGCGGACAATCGTGCTCGATCGCGAGGCCGAGGAGACGGCCGGCGCCTTCGGCCGCAAAATCGGCGAGCTTGAGCCCGACATCGTCATCGACATGATCTGCTTCACGCTGGCGAGCGCGCGCCAGCTCGTGGAGGCGCTGAGCGGGCGCATTGCCCACTTCCTGCATGCCGGGACGATCTGGGTGCACGGCCCGAGCGTCGAGGTGCCGACGAGCGAAGCGCAGCCGCGCCGTCCGTTCGGCGCCTACGGAACCCAGAAGGCGGACATCGAGGCCTATCTGATCGATAGGGCGCGGCGCAACAGCTTTCCGGCGACGATCGTGCATCCCGGCCATATTGTCGGACCAGGCTGGGAGCCGCTCAATCCGGCGGGGAACTTCAACCCGCAGGTTTTTGGCCGGCTTGCCAAGGGCGAGGAGCTCGCCCTGCCGAACTTCGGCCTCGAGACCGTCCACCACGTCCACGCCGACGATGTCGCGCAGGTGTTCATGAAGGCGATCGCCAATTGGCGGCTTGCCGTCGGCGAGGCGTTTCACGCCGTCTCGCCGTCCGCAATGACGCTGCGCGGCTATGCCGAAGCCATGGCCTCCTGGTTCGGCCGGGAAGCGAACCTCACCTATGCGCCCTGGCCGGAATGGCAACGCGCGCAGGCCGAGGCTGATGCCGCCCAGAGCTACGAGCATATCGCCCGCAGCCCCAACTGCAGCATCGCGAAGGCCGAGCGCCTCCTCGACTACCAGCCGCACTACCGCTCGATCGAGGCCGTCTGCGAGGCGGTCTCATGGCTGATCGAGAGGGACATCGTCGAGACGAAGTAGGCGGGAGGTCGAGTGCAAGCCCGGCCACGGCCGCGGTAACTTTTCATTAACCACGTTTGCGCCAATCATTGAGCTCCGCTTGAACCCTATTTTTGGAGCAGATGATGGACGGAAATCTGGAGCAGCAGGTGCGGCAGCGAGCCTACGAACTGTGGCTCGTCGATGGGAAGGCCGAGGGCCGCGATCTCGACTATTGGTATGCCGCCGAGGATGAGATCAAGCGCGGGCGCGAGCCGGCGACTGCCCCTGCCGCGAAAAAGGCGCGCCCGGCGCGAAAGGCGCGCAGCGCTAAGAAGAGAAAGTGATGTGGCGAGCGGCCGCGAGCCCATGGTTCGCGGCTCCCTCGCGGGGCCCCAGGCACCGTCGACACCGGCTCTCCGGACTTTCCGCTCGCGATACTCGCCCACGGACGATCGGTCGGATGCAAGCCACCTTGGAGACGGTGAAATTTCTATTTTATCCAAACCGAATCTTTTCACGCCGTGCTATTGATCGTCCATGACTTGCTTGTCTGCCTATTTGTGATGGTGACCGTCGACCAGTCGGTCTGAATTGTTGTAAATGACCTAGATGCTTCCTTTCAGCCTCGGATCCACGCCAACGTCTGTCATCCGAATTGCTCCGCTGCATTTGAGTTCTATTTCGCAGTCTGCAGACCTGCGAGGCCATGATTTGACCGCCAAATTCCTTAACAAAGAGGCCGTAAAGGTTAACTTTCGGAAAACGTGAGCACTTGCCCAAACTTTGGTAAAATAAGTCTAAATTTGTAGGCACTTATCAAGCTCGGCGCTCGACTCGGCCTTCGAAAAGTCGATCAAAGCTGCGGTCGCCGTGCCGGGGAGTCGCGTCATGAACCAGTCGTCGAAGCCCGCATCGAGCCTCCTTGCCCGGCTCCCCAAGTTCCTGCTTCCGAAGAAGGCCGAGACATCCAAGTCGAACGGCGCCGAACTCGCCTCGGAGCTTCGCCCGATCCTCTATGATCCACTCATCTCGTCGCAAACCATCGAAGGCCTGGGGCGCGGCAACGAGCAGATACGCAATCACTGCTTGGACATCGTCCACAAGGTCACAAGTCTGGCCACCATCAATGATGATCTCGTTGCCGTGTTCGATCATGTCGGCAGCGTCCTGAGTGATTTCGAGCTCACCAAAGCAGAGCTCATGCAACGCAATGTCGCTCTGCAGACCGAGCAGGAGGCGCACGCCGCGCTGCGGACGCGTGTCTACGCCCTCCAGCAGGAGCACGATCGGATCAAGGCCGAGAACGCCGCGCTCGCCCCCGAGCTGCAGCGCGTCAGCGAGCTCATGCGCGCCGCCGAGCAGCGCATCGAGGAGATCGAGGCCGAATCGACGCGGCTCGGCACGGCTGCCACCTCGTTCGAGCAGGCCTTGCACGGCAAAAGCTCCGAGCTCGCCTACCGGACCGATGAGCTCGAATCGCTGCGCCGCCATATCCAGACGTCCGACGCGACGATCTCGGGCCTCGAGACCGAGCTCGCGGCGCAGCGCCTGCGCTATGCGGTCGCCGAGGAGGACATTCGCGCGCTCCAAGGCCGACTGACCGAGGCCCAGGCGAATGTCGGGCGGCTCGAGACCGCGCTCAAGCAATGTCAGATCGAACTCGAATCCGAGCAACAGCGGCGCACGAGCCTCGAATCCGATTTGCAGACGCACCGCTTGGAACATGGCCGCGCGCGTGATCTCTGGCATGGAGAATCAGAGGCGCGCGCCAAGGAGATCATCGAACTTCAGTCGCGCCACGACACCGCCGCCTCGCGTCTGGAAGCCGCCAATCGCCTGCACGCCAACGTGAGCGAGGAGCTGCGGGGGAAGAGCGAGGAGCTGCGGCAGGAACAGCGCCGCACGCTGGAAGGGCTGGTCAACAGCGGCGTTCTCGAAAAGAAGCTGGAAGCGGCTTTGGCAAGCCTCGAAGAGCTGACGGCAACGGTCGCCCGGCGCGAAGCATCGCAAAAGGCGCTTGCCGACAGGGTGAAGCCGTTCCTCAAGGCGTTCAAGGCCAAGAAGGCCGATGTGCGCCAGTTGCAGCAGGAAACCGAACGGCTCCGCGCGGCCCTTGAGACGACCATCGAGGAAGGCAAGATCCATCGCGACGCGCTCGAACGGACGGCGCGCGACCTCGCCGAGAAGCTCGAGAAGGAAAAGGTGCTGCGCTCGATCGCCGAGGGCGCTCTGCAGGTCGACAGGCAGGAGCGCTCGCAGCTCAGGAGCGCGCTGGAGACTGCCCAGCGCGCGCTGTCGCCCAATGCTCCCGAGCCGCCGCGCCCCGCTCCCGGTCCCCTCAAAGGGCCGAAGTCCCGGGTGACCAGGTTCAAGCCGTAGCCGGCGTCTCGCCATCTTCCGTTTCCCCTGGCGCAATGATATCAGCTGGGCGCCGAGTGACGCCATGGGCCCGGGCTCGCCGAGACCCGGCCGGCGCGCGCCGCGCTGCGGCGGCGTGTTCCGCGTCGTTTGGCACGGGAATGTAGCTCAATGGCAGAGCGCCTCGGGCAACCGGGGAGACCGAAGGTTCGATTCCTTTCTTTTCCACCACACTCGCACCGTGAAACGTGCAGAAGGCTCCTAACCTTCCGGCGGGGCAACCCGCCTTCCAAACGGGAAGCCGGCCCGTTTCCCTGCCAAATCCGTGCGGCGCAGCTTCGGCCACGCCGCGGGGAGGCGGCAAGCGGCTCCAGCGCCTGAGCCGGGGCGGATACCGATCAGCGCCAATGCCGGAAGGCCCGGCACCGGGGCTGCTCCCACGGGAGCTGCCGCCGCAACCGGGCCGGAACGCGGCAGCGCCGATCTCAAGCTCGGGCCCGCTCTGGACCCGCGGGAAACTGGCCGGCGACCTGATCTCGGCGATCGCTGGCGGCTCCGCCGGGTCCGATGGGGTGGTTCATGTACCGGTCGCTTTTCTATCTGCTTCTTGGCGTCAAGGACGACGAGCGCGCCTTTCTGTTCCGCCACGGCCGCTTCGAGCGCGTGCTCGGACCGGGCCGGCATGCGATCTTCGACCCGGCGCGCGCCTGCAGCATCGAGACGTTCAAGGTCGTGCGCACCGAATTTCCGGCCGATCGTGCGAGCCTCATCGCGGCAACGAGCCCGCAGGTCGCCGCCGAGCACTTTGCCGTCGTGCGCGCCGGCGCCAACGAAATCGCCATCGTCTCGCTCGACGGCGAGCCGCGTCACGTCGTGCTGCCGTTCACTACCCGCGTCTTCTGGAAGACGGTGACGCACGTCTCGGCCGAGGTCATCGACACGACCGGCTCGATGCGCATCGAGCCGCGCATCGTTGCCCAACTCGACCTGGCGCGCATGTCCTCGGTTCTCGACGCGCAGGTGAACGCCCATGAGGTCGGCCTGCTCTTCGTCGACGGCATCCTGACCGAGCGCCTGCCGCCCGGCCGCCACACTTTTTGGCAGGTGCGCCACAAGCTGGCGGTGCAGAAATTCGATCTGCGGCCGCAGCCGATCGAGGTGACGGCGCAGGAAATCCTCACCAAGGACCGCATCGGCCTGCGCGTCACGCTGACCGCCTTCTACCGCATCCTCGATCCGGAGAAGGTGGTGCAGGCGGCAGCCGACCTTGCGACCGCTCTCTACCGCCTCGTCCAGTTCGCGGTGCGCGAGGCGATCGCGACCCGCACCCTCGACGAGATTCTCGCCGCGCGCGATGCGATCGACGCGGAGGTGCGCGCCTTCGTCGGCGCCCACGCGCCCGACCTCGGCGTCGAGGTGACGGAGCTCGGCGTCAAGGACGTGATCCTGCCGGGCGACGTGCGCGCACTCCTCAACAAGGTGGTCGAGGCGGAGCGGGTCGCCAAGGCCAACCTCATCCGCCGCCAGGAGGAGACGGCCGCGACCCGCTCGCTGTTGAACACGGCCAAGCTGATGGAGAGCAACCCGATCCTGATGCGGCTGAAGGAGCTGGAAGCGCTGGAAAAGCTCGTGGAAAAGGTCGGCCGCATCGACCTCCACGCCGGCAACGGCAGCAGCGGCTTCGAGGCGCTCTTGCAGAATCTGTATCGGATGGGGGCGGAGAAGGAGGGGAAGGAGGAGTGAAGCCTTGCGGCCTCATCGGGGCAGGCGCTTGGCCGAGACGCGGGCTGCGCGGGAGCCGCGCCGACCAGGCGCGGTTGGCAGCGAAGTCCGAAGCAGGATTTGCGTGTCGCTATCGCCTCCGACCCAGGTGCCATTCCGGACGGCAATGGGCAGCGGATATGCCGCTACCGGAATGCCGTGTGCTCCCTTGCGCCTGGACGAGCCGAAAGGGCGCGTGGGACGATAGGGCAGCGGCCGCAAATCGAGTTGGCGGCGATACGCTACTGTGTTGTTAGCTGGCTGAACGAAGCTCCCCCTGGTCCATCTCGTAGAAGTCAGGGTTGCGCTCGGCGACGATTGAAAGCAAATCCGTGACTATCTTGTCCAACGGCACCACAGAGTCGGGCTTTCCCACCTCGTACGCTCGAATGCTGACTGAAACCGGAGACGCGTCCAGCAGGAATAAATAGAATCGTTCAAACTGCTCATCGCGCCCGGCTGGATCATTTCGACCGGTGAAAAGCTTCAACCTCGCATGCGCATTCAAGAACGTCGATCTTCGCCGCCCTGTGTGATCCAGCTCGGCGCCCTTGTCCAGGAAGAAGAACGCAGCCAATACAGCATAGGGAAATCGACGATGGAGAGTAACTGCCTCCATCAGCATGTCGCCGCGCCGGTTCACAAGATTCTTTTGATAGTTGCCCGTGCGACTGTCCTTGAAATTGATGCTCTTGATCGAAATGGCGAGCAACAGTCCGGATTCGTCCGTCGCCCAGGTTACATCGACCTTCTTCGCTCCAATTCCGCCAGCCATACGACGCTCTGCGCCAGAGCTATCCAGTTCACCAAGCGGCGCGGGCCTTGCCTGCTTCAACCCGCGTTTACGAAGCTCCTCGGCAACCGCCTGGGCAACGACCTCTGAAACACGCTCGCTGTAGCGCTTCTTTTCGGACTGAGTGGTAGCAGTGTCAGACGGCTTGGGGGGGAGTGCTTTGAGAGCCGCCGC
>JAFAME010000087.1 GCA_019233695.1 Methylobacteriaceae bacterium | reverse complement strand
GCGCTTCAGCGCCAGCCCATGGCACGCCGCCTCCGAGGGTGTCGCGCTCAGCGACTTGGCGAGCGCGCGGGCCTCGGCGAGCGCCTTAGTGCGGGCCGAAAATCGCGCGGCGCGGGCGGGCCCGACGCAGCCAAGCGCAATGCCGGCCTCGGTGAGCCGCAGATCGGCGTTGTCGGCGCGCAGGGTCAGCCGATACTCGGCCCGCGAAGTGAACATCCGATAGGGCTCTGTGACGCCGCGGGTCACGAGGTCATCGATCATCACCCCGAGATAGGCCTCGGCGCGAGTGAAGACGATCGGCGGCCCCTGGCCGGCCAGCGCCGCCGCATTGAGGCCCGCCACGAGACCCTGGGCGCCGGCTTCCTCATAGCCCGTCGTTCCATTGATCTGGCCGGCCAGAAAGAGCCGGCGGATGCGCCGTGTCTCCAGGGTGGGCTTCAGTTCGCGCGGGTCGATATAGTCGTATTCGATGGCATACCCTGGCCGGATCATCCTGGCCCGTTCGAGGCCCGGAACGGTCGCAACGAAGGCGCGCTGGATGTCTTCGGGCATCGACGTCGAGATGCCGTTCGGATAGACGGTCGGGTCGTCCCGGCCCTCGGGCTCCAGAAAGATCTGGTGGCTGTCGCGGTCGGCAAACCGCACCACCTTGTCCTCGATCGAGGGGCAGTAGCGCGGGCCGCGCCCGGCGATTGCGCCGGAAAAGATCGGCGCGCGCGCCAGATTGCCGGTGATCAGCGCATGGCCGGCGGCGGTCGTGCGGGTGATGTGACAATCGACCTGCGATTGCGTGATCCGATCGGTCATGGCCGAGAACGGCTCGGGGATTGCATCGCCGGGCTGGCGCTCGAGGCCCTGCCAGTCGATCGTGCGCCCGTCGAGCCGCGGCGGCGTGCCCGTCTTCAGGCGGCCGAGCGCAAAACCGTGGCGCTCCAGGGTCGCCGAGAGGCCAAGCGCGGCGGCCTCGCCGACGCGGCCGGCGGGAATGCGGACTTCGCCGATATGGATCATGCCGCGCAGAAACGTGCCGGTCGTCACGACGACCGCGCCGCAGGCGATCCTGCGCCCGTCGGCGGTCGTGACCGCCGCTACCGCGCCGTCCTCGATATCGAGATCGTGCGCCTCGGCTTCGATGGTTTCGAGATTGCCGGTTGTTCGGATCGCCGCCTGCATATGCGCCCGATAGACAGCCCGATCCTCCTGCGCTCTCGGGCCGCGCACCGCCGCGCCCTTGCGCCGGTTGAGGACGCGGAACTGGATGCCGGCGGCATCGGCAACCCGACCCATGAGGCCGTCGAGCGCATCGATCTCGCGCACGAGATGGCCTTTGCCAAGGCCGCCGATCGCCGGGTTGCACGACATCGCCCCGATCGTGTCGAAGCGATGCGTGACGAGGGCGGTGCGCGCGCCCACGCGCGCGGCGCCCGCCGCCGCCTCGCAGCCGGCGTGGCCGCCGCCGATGACGATCACGTCATAGCTTGCTGTCATTCCTGTTCCAGTAGAGCAATTCGAACCGCTCCGGAAGCTCCAGTCTCATGTTTCACGTGAAACCTGCGGGCGCGCCTTCTCCCAGCGGATAAGCTGGCCGCAGAGCGGCCGGATGAGGGGTGCACCACGCGGGAGTCAGCGCGGCAGCAGTTTGCGGCTTGTTTCCAAGATCGTATCCCTCATCCGTCGCTAAGTGGCGACACCTTCTCCTTCCAGGGGAGAAGGGGCCAGCGCCTTGATTAAATTTGGTCTCTACTTGCCAATACAGAAGCGCGCGAAGATCTCGCGGAGTATTTCTTCGGTATCGATCAGCCCGGCGATACGACCGAGCCGCCGCGCGGCAAGGCGGATGTCTTCGGCCAGGAGCTCGACCATGGTGTCCATGGGCGCCGCACAGGCTCGATCGAGTGCTTCCTTGGCGGCGAGCAGGGCCTCCCGGTGGCGCGCCCGCGTGATCAGAGGGCTCTCGGCCCCGACCAGGTTTTCCGCAGCAGAAGCGGCAAGGCGTCCGAGGAGGTCGTCGATGCCGCGCCCCGTCAGCGCGGAAATCGCCGTCGCGATGCCGACCGGGAGGACGGCGCCGCGGTCGATCTTCGTCGCAACGCGCAATGTGTTTGTCGAGAACTCGGGCGCCGGGCCGGCGGACAGCTCATCCACCGCCTCAAGCCACAGGACGAGATCGGCGTGGCGGGCGCGCTCACGCGCTCGCGCCACACCCTCCTGCTCCACCGGATCCTGGCTCTCGCGCAGCCCCGCGGTATCGACGAGGACAACGGGCAGGCCATCGAGATCGAGGCTCACCTCCAGGGCATCGCGCGTCGTGCCGGCATGGGGCGAGACGATGGCGACGTCGCGGCGCGCTAAAGCGTTGAGAAGCGTCGATTTGCCGGCGTTCGGCGGACCGGCGATGACCACGACAAAGCCCTCGCGCAGCCGCTCGCCGCGCCGGCCATCCCGATCAATCAGCCGCGCGATCTCGTCCCTGACCGGCTGGAGCAGCGCCCGGACTGCAGGCAACGATAGGGCACCGACATCACCCTCGTCGGAAAAATCGATCTCGGCCTCGACGAGGGCGGAAGCCTGCAGCACGCGTTCGCGCCATGCCTGCGCCTGGCGGCCGAGCGGACCGGCAAGCTGGCGCAACGCCTGATCCCTCTGCGCCTTGGTCTCGGCCTCGATCAGGTCGGCGAGGCCCTCGACCGCGGTCAAGTCCATCTTGCCGTTGAAGAAGGCGCGGCGGGTGAACTCGCCCGCCTCCGCCACCCGGCAGCCGGGGAAGGCGGCAAGCGCTTGGATGACGCCGGCGATCACGGCGCGCCCGCCATGCAGGTGGAATTCGGCGCAATCCTCGCCGGTAAAGCTCGCCGGTCCGGGAAGCCACATCGTGAGTGCCCGATCGAGAATCTCCCCCGTCGCAGGAGAGCGAAGCCGCGTCAGCGTCGCCCGGCGCGGCGCAGGCCGGCGCCCGCACAATGCCTCGACCGCCGCCGCCGCCTGCGCGCCAGAGAGGCGCACCACGGCTACGGCGGCCCGCCCGGCCCCCGAAGACAATGCAAAGATCGTGTCGCGCGACATGCCGACTCCGGCCGCAAGAATTATGGCCGCCACGCCGAAGGTGCAAAGCGCCCTCGGGGGCGATTCCCTGCCCCTCGCGGGGGAGGGCCAGGGAAGGGTCGGGCGCTATCTTAAGGATTGCCGAGTTTGCTTGCCATGCGGCTCGGCGAAGTCAACGCATAGGCGAGTGCACCCCCTGACCCTTCGGGGAAGCAAGCCTGAGCGCCGAGACGTTCCCTCCCCCTTGCGTTAGGGAGGGGGCGATGCTCCGCACGGCCTCTTCGACTGTCAGAGAGGTCTATCAGGTTGTTCGTTGCAAACGATCGAGGGAGCATGCGCGGCCTCCTCCCTGGCCCTCCCCAGCGAAGCGCCGCTTGCGGGAAGAGATGCGGTGAGGTGAGGGGCCGGTCGCAAGGGCGCGGGCGAGGTTCCCGTGTCTGACAGCCGAGTAAACCTCATGCCCTGGCGTTCAGACACGGCCTCTCCGACCCGCCCGTCACCTTGCCTCTCCCCGCGAAGGGCGGGGAGAGGGGGCAATGGCGCCGCTGCCCAGCCCGCCGAGATCGAGAAGGCCATGGCCGGAACGGCGGGGCTTGGGCGCACATCGTCGTTCGGTGGCGCCGCGCAGACCTGCCGCATCCCGCACGCGCGCTTGACGCCCCGGCCTTCGAATGCCACAGCGCGCCGTCCAAACCCCCGGCGGCCTCATGACCGAAATCCGCTACGACGTGCTCGGCCTCGGCAATTCCCTCGTCGACATCATCGCCCGTGTCGATGACGACTTCCTCATCCGCTCGCAGGTGCGCAAGGGCGGCATGACGCTGATCGACGAGCCGCGTGCCGAAAGCCTCTACGGGTCAATGGGTCCGGCAACCATCATCTCCGGCGGCTCGGCGGCCAACACCATCGTCGGCGTTGCGAGCTTCGGCCTCGCCGCCGCCTACATCGGCAAGGTCAAGGCCGACACGCTCGGCCGCGCCTTCATCCACGACATTCGCGCCATGGGCGTCGGCTTCGATACCGTGCCGGCCGCCGAGGGGCCTGCCACGGGCCGCTGCTACATTCTCGTGACGCCCGACGGCGAGCGCAGCATGAGCACCTACCTCGGCGCCAGCCAGAATCTCGCGCCGGCCGATGTCGAGGAGGCCCTCGTCCGGCAGTCGGCAATCGTCTATCTCGAGGGCTACATGTGGGACCCGCCGGCCGCCAAGGAGGCCTTCGTCAAGGCTTCCAAGATCGCTCACGCTGCCGGGCGACGCGTCGCCCTCACGCTTTCCGATCCGTTCTGCGTCGATCGCTACCGCGCGGAATTCCTTGCGCTCATGCGCTCGCGCACCGTCGACATCGTCTTCGCCAACCAGCACGAACTGAAGTCGCTCTATCAGACCGCAGACCTGGAGACCGCCCTCGAAGCGGTGCGCAGCGACGCCGCGCTAGGTATCGTCACCCGTTCCGCCGAGGGGTGCCTTGTCGTCACCCGCGAGGAGACGTGCGCCGTGGCAGCCTTTCCGGTCGAGCACGTGGCCGACACCACCGGGGCGGGCGATCTCTTCGCCGCGGGCTTCCTCGCTGGCCTCGCTCGAGGCGCCGACGCTGCGACATGCGCGCGGCTCGGCGCGCTCGCGGCGGCCGAAGTGATCCAGCACCTCGGGGCGCGGCCGCAGGTCGGTCTTGCCCACCTCGCCGCCGACAACGGCCTTGCGCTGTAGTACGGCGATCCGGCGACAGGCTCATGGAAAGGCGATGTTTCCGGCCCTGACGGCCTATTGCACCCGGGTGACGCTGTAGCCGTCCGCCCGCATCAATTCGATGAGCCCGTACTTTCCCACGATGTTGAGCGCCGAGATGGCGAGGAACACGCCGCCGGCGCCGACCAGCGGCTTGGCGTGCCGCCAGAGAACGAAGTTCCGGTTCTCGACGACCATGCTGCGCAGGATGTCATAGGCTTCGAAGTCCCGGGCGTCGACCTCGGCCACCACCTGCGCGAGGTTATGGTCGAGCCCGACGTGCTGCTCCAGGTAGAGCGCAAGACCGGTGGCAAAGAGATCCTCGATGAGGCCCGGTCGACGCGCCCGATGAACGAGGACGCGAGCGAGGATCTTCGGATTGACGGCCTGCAAGGCGTCGGCCTCTTCATCCCAGCCTTCAAGCCCGACGATGCGGGCGCGCGCAGCCTTGCCGAGGTCGACAATGACCTGATCGGTGCTTGGCAATCCACGCTTGCTGCGCTGATATTCGCAGACCGGAATCCAGAACAGGTCCACCAGGCGCCAAGGGGGCAGGCGCAGAGCCCTGGAATCCAGACCATATCCCTTCAACACCTCGCCCATATGTTCGAGGTCTTCGGCCGAGCCGACGAGGGCCGCGGTCTCGGTGGTATCGGCCGCCACACGGCGCGCGAGGTTCTTCGCCAAGCCGGCTTTCAGCTCGGGATCGGAGAAGTCGCCAAGCTCGGTCGCAACCGTCGGCATGCCCTCAATGTATTTTGCCATCGATCGCGCCATTGCCACGGCGCGCTCATCGGTCGTCGCCATGGTCCCGAACAGATAGGACGGGGCGGCACCGGCCTTTTCGACCTTCCACAGGAGCCCCTCGCCGTTCGGTACGTCTTTCGCCTGGGCAAGCGCGGCTCGATAGAGCGGCGAATTGGTGCGCCGGGCATCCTCGATGAGATTCTTGCCACCGCAGGTGGGCGGCGCATTGTCGGTCGGCGCCTGCGCCACAACCGGCGTGCCAGAACCGGCAGCAAGGATCAGGCCGATGGCGAGGGCGAAACGCACTATCATCCTGCCTCTCCGCCAAAAATGAAGTATCGCTCTGGCCCTGTCATCCCGGAAGCCTCGCAGCGGCGATCCGGGAGCCGGCGACAGGCTCCTGAATGGGTGCGCATTCGGATCCCGGCTTTGTGCACCGCTTCGCGCTGCTGCGGCCGGGACGGCAAATCAGTCCGCGCCTGTACCCGCCGAGGTGTCGACCCGCGTGACGGTGAATCCCTCGCGACGGAAGAGCTCGACGAGCCCGCCGGCGCCGATCAGGTGCATCGCTCCGACGGCGATGAAGACCGGGCCGGCCGCCATCAAGGGCCGGATGCGCTGCTCCATGGCCACGTTGCGCTTCTCGATGAAGCCGCTGGTATAGACGCGGTCCGCCTCGATGTCCTGCGGCGCAAGATCGATCAGGGTCTCCGGCGCGGCGAACAATTCGCCCACCCGCTGCTCGGTGTAGAGCGCCAGCATCGTGGCGAGCATGTCGTCGGCGAAGTTCTTCTGCTTGGCCTCGACGATGATCATCCGGGCGGCGAGTTTGGGATCGATCGACTGCAGGGCATCGAGCTGCTCGTCGAGCGTCTCGAGCCCGACAAGCCTGGCGCCAAGGCGGGTGCCGATCTCTTCGATGACCTGATCGACCGCGGGAAGCTCGAGGCGCTCGCGCGCGATCTCGCAGGGCGGCTCCTCCAGAAAACTCATGAGCAGCCAGGGCGGCATCCGCAGCGCCGAGGCAGGCTCGACGCCGCGGCCCTTCAGGAGGTCGCCGACGAGCGCCCGGTCCTGCGGCGAATCGATGAGCGCCGCCGTCTCGACGCGATTTGCGGCGACGCGCTCAGCCATCTTGGCCTTCACTGCGGCCATGCTCTCCGGCCCGCCGGTGCCGCCGAGCTCGGTCACCAGCGTCGGAATGCCCTTCAGATACTGGGCCATCGACTGCGCGATGGCGATGGCGCGCGCGTCGGAGGAGTGCATCGTGCCGAAGAGGTAGGAGGGCGCCTCGCCCCGCTTCTCGACCTTCCAGAGCAGGCCCTCGGCGTTCGGGATGGCATTCGTCTTGTCGAGGATCGTCTGGTAGACGCCTGGGTTGGTGCGCTGGGCCTCATCGACGAGATTTTTGCCGCCGCACTGGAGCGGGGGCGCCTGGCCGGAGTCGGGAGCGGCGGCGGAAGCGCCAGACAGGAAAACAGGAACCAGCAGAACTGCCGCCGCGACTGGCACTCGCATCATGTCTGGCCCGGCCCTCCCTGGCACGCATAACTTGGCCGACCGGCGGCAAGGTATTGCCCCGCGATCGAGCCGTGGATTGTCGGCTCATGCGGATCGCCCCTTCCGGCAACGACGTCGAGCCGCAGCGTCACTGCACGCGGGTGACCGTGTAGCCGTCCTGGCGGAACAATTCAACGAGCCCGTGCTCGCCGACGAGATGCAATGCTCCGACCGCGATGAATGCCGGCCCCGCATCGATCAGGGGCTCCGCCCGCTTGCGCATGACGAGATTGCGCTTTTCCAACAGCGTCAGCGTCAGCGCGCGATCTGCCGCCACATCCTCGGGGGTGGCATCGACGAGAATTTCCATGACCGGCAGGAGCTCGCCGACCCGTTGCTCCTGGTAGAGCGCCATCAGGGTCGCAAAAATGTCGTCGGCGCGCTCCTTCTTTTGCGCCACGACGGTGATCGAGCGCGCCAAGAGCTTCGGATCGAGCGATTGGATGGCATCGAGCTGCTCGTCGATCGTCTCCAGGCCGACGACCTCGATCCCGAGCCTCTTGCCGGTGTCGACGATGACCTCGTCGACCGGCGGCAGACTGAGTTTTTGGCGCGCGAATTCGCAGGGCGGCAGCGCGAAGGCACTGACCAGCAGCCACGGCGGCACATGCAGCATCTTGTCGGGGTCGAGATCGAGGCGGGTGAGAACGTCGGCGACGCGCCGGCGATCCTCCTCCGAAGGGATCAACGCTGCCGTATCCGTGTGGTCGGTCAGCGCACGAAATGCTGCCTTCATGGCAAGCGCCGCCTGCATGCCGGGGCTCATGAACTCGCCGAGCTCGGTGGCGACGCTGTGCGCTCCCTCAATGTATTTCTCCATCGAGCGGGCGATGGCGACGGCGCGATCGTCGGTGACATGGATGGTGCCGAAGAGATAGGAGGGCGGCATGCCGGGCTTCTCGATCCGCCACAACAGGCCTTCGGCGTTGGTAATGGCCTTCGTTCGGTCGAGGATCGTCTGATAGGCCGTCGGATTGGCGCGCTCTGCTGCTTCGAGGAGGTTGGTCCCGGTGCAGGCGGGCGGCGGATTTGGCGCCGGTTGTTCAGGGCCGGACAATGCCACCGCCGGCGTCGCAAGCCCGAGGGCGAGGGCGAGGGCGGCAGCGCGTATCAGATGGGACATGGAGGAACTCGTTCACGAAGCGGTGACGGCAATTGTCTACGCCTGACGGCGTCCGGGGGGGTGCTGCCGCGCACCGCCCTCACAGCTTGCGCAGCGCCACCTCCTCGATGCGGTGGCTCGTGCCCTTCGTCAGGATGAGGCTGGCGCGGGCGCGCGTCGGCAGGACGTTTTCCCAGAGATTGCGCAGGTTGATGCGGGTCCAGATGTCGCGCGCAATCTCTACCGCCGCCGGCTCGCTGAGCTCGGAGTATTTGTGAAAATACGACCGCGGATCGCGGAAGGCGGTCTTGTAGAGCGTCATGAACCGGCCGACGTACCATTTCTCCAGCGACGCCTCGTCGGCATGGAGATAGACCGAAAAGTCGAAGAAATCGGAAACGAAGGGAACGTCCCTGCCGTCGCGCGGCAGCCGGCTCGGCTGCAGGACATTGAGGCCCTCGACGATCAGGATGTCGGGCCGGTCGATGACGATCGATTCCCCCGGGATGACGTCATAGGTGAGGTGCGAATAGACGGGCGCTGCGACGTTGCGCTTGCCGGCCTTGACGTCCGACAGGAAGTGCAGCAGGGCGCCGTTGTCGTAACTCTCGGGAAATCCCTTGCGGTCCATCAGGCCGTTTCGCAGCAGGATCTTGTTGGGATAGAGAAACCCGTCGGTCGTCACGAGCTCGACCTTCGGGGTGTTCGGCCAGCGCGACAGAAGCGCCCGCATGACGCGCGCGGTGGTCGACTTGCCGGCGGCAACCGAGCCGCCGATGCCGATGACATAGGGCATCTTGCCGTCTTCGGCGCCGAGAAACCGCTGCGTCGCCTTGAAGAGCCCTTGCGTTGCCGCGACATAGAGCGCCAAGAGCCGCGATAGCGGCAGGTAGATCGCAACGACCTCCTCGATCGAGATCGGATCGTTGAGCGACCGCAGCTTCACAAGGTCGTCGAGGGTCAGGGTCAGCGGCGTGTCGGCACGCAGCGCCGCCCATTCCTCGCGGGTGAAATGGTGGTAGGGCGAGGGACTGGGCCGCTGGGCGACCGGCGCCACGCGCTCATCCATGAGGAACAGCATTCTGCATGTTTGCCGACCTATTCGCCGCCTCGACGGGTCCGCGAGGCTTTTTCCTCGTGGCCGGACTGGGAAGTCCGTCGCTCCAATTCCGCCATCACCTCATCGAGCGCCACGCCGCGGGCCTGCAGCACGACGAGCAGATGGTAGAGCACGTCGGCGCTCTCAGCGACGAGCTCGGATGCCTCGCCCGAAACTGCGGCGATCACGGCTTCGACCGCCTCCTCGCCGAATTTTCGGGCGGCGCGCTGCGGTCCGCCGTCGAGGAGCGATTTTGTATAGGAGGCATCCGCCGTCGCTTCGGCGCGCGCGGCGATCCGCGCGGCAAGATCCTGAAGCGTGAATTGCCCGGCCTTGACTCCCATCTCAGCCGTCCATCCTGACCATGATGCCCGCCTCGGCCATGCGCTGCTTTGCGGCGCGGATCGAATATTCGCCGAAGTGGAAAATCGAGGCGGCGAGCACTGCATTGGCATGGCCCTCGCGGATCCCCTCGACGAGATGATCGAGGTTTCCGACGCCCCCCGATGCGATGACCGGCACGCCGACCGCATCGGCGACGGCGCGGGTAAGCGCCAGGTCGAAGCCCGATCTGGTGCCGTCGCGATCCATCGAGGTGAGCAGGATCTCGCCCGCGCCGAGCGCCACCACCTCGCGGGCATAGGCAATGGCGTCGAGGCCGGTCGGCTGGCGCCCGCCGTGGGTGAAGATCTCCCATTTGCCCGGCGCGCTCGCCTTGGCGTCGATGGCAACGACCGTGCATTGGCTGCCGAATTTTTCTGCCGCCTGCCGGACGAAGTCGCGGTCGCGCACGGCCGCCGTCATGATCGACACCTTGTCGGCGCCGGCGAGAAGCAGTTTGCGAATGTCCTCGAGCGTGCGCACTCCGCCCCCGACGGTGAGCGGCATGAAGCAGACTTCCGCCGTGCGCCGCACGACGTCGAGCAGGATGGCGCGATCCTCGTGGCTCGCCGTGATGTCGAGGAAGCACAATTCGTCGGCGCCCGCCGCGTCGTAGGCAAGCGCACAGGCGATCGGATCACCGGCATCGCGCAGGTCGACGAACTTGACGCCCTTGACGACGCGGCCGTCCTTGACGTCGAGGCAGGGAATGACGCGGGATTTGAGCATCAGAGCCCGAGCTCGGCGAGGATGGGCGGCCTCACCCTCATGGCCAGCCTTGTGCTGCCTTGTGCCGACCATCCACGCCATTGAGGCGCTTCAACCGCCGCCAACACAACGCCGACGGTTCATGAAGCGTCAAGTAGCTCCAGGTGGCGCGATTCCCCGTTGAAATCAAGAATCATTCGGCATGCTTCGTGGTCAGCCACCAATAGCACCGCCTCCAAGCAATTGCGCCGCGTCGAAGCCTGGCACATCCCCAAGGCTGGGCATGACGATCGACGTCGCGCCGCTTTCACGCCGAGGCAGCAAGCGGCTTTCGCCGTGCCGAATAGATGAGCTGCAGCGCTTCGCGCGCGTTGAGCCGGCCGTCGTAGAGCGCGCGCCCGGTGATGGCGCCCGCGAGCCTGGCGCAATCGGGCTCGAGCAGGCGCTTGACGTCGCTCACCGAGGCAAGCCCGCCCGAGGCGATCACCGGGATCGACAACGTCCGCGCCAGGGCCAGCGTGGCGGCGATGTTGAGGCCCTTGAGCACGCCGTCGCGGGCAATATCGGTATAGACGATGGCGGCGACCCCGACGTCCTCGAAGCGCCTGCCGAGCTCGGTCGCCGGCACCTGGGAGTTCTTGGCCCAGCCCTCGACGGCGACCACCCCGTCGCGCGCATCGATGCCGACGGCGATGCGGCTGGGATGGCGCCGCGCCGCCTCGCGGACGAGGTCAGGATCGCGCACCGCGGCCGTGCCGACGATCACGCGCCCGACCCCCTTGGCAAGCCAGGCCTCGATGGTGCGCATGTCGCGGATGCCGCCGCCAAGCTGGATGGGCAGGCGCACCCGGGCAAGGATGGCATCGACCGCCTGGGCGTTCATCGGCCGGCCGGCGAAGGCGCCGTCGAGATCGACGACATGCAGATATTCGAAGCCCTGCGCCTCGAAGAGGGCGGCCTGGGCCGCCGGATCGGCGTTGAACACCGTCGCCTGCGCCATGTCACCGTGGACCAGCCGGACGCATTCGCCCTCCTTGAGGTCGAGCGCCGGGTAGAGGATCACGGCCGCCACTTCAGGAAGTTGGCAATCAGCGCAAGGCCGAGTGTCTGGCTCTTCTCGGGATGGAACTGCGTGCCGGCGAGGTTGTCGCGCCCGACCATGGCGGTCAGCGGGCCGCCGTAGTCCGTCTCCGCGAGGAGGCTCTCGTCCGATGCCGGCCGCATGGCGTAGGAATGGACGAAATAGGCGTGGAGCCCATCATCGCCGGTCGGGACGCCATCGAGGAGCGGGTGACGGCCCTTCGCCTGCAACGTGTTCCAGCCCATGTGCGGCACTTTGAGCGTCGGATCGGTGGGCTCGATCAGCGTCACGTCGCCGGCGATCCAGTCGAGGCCCGGCGCCATTTCGTGCTCGAGGCCGCGCGTCGCCATCAGCTGCATGCCGACGCATATGCCGAGGAAGGGCCGGCCGCGCCGGCGCACGGCCTCGTCCAGGGCCTCGACCATGCCCGGCACGGCGGCAAGGCCGCGCCGGCAATCGGCAAAGGCGCCGACGCCGGGCAGCACGATCCGCTCGGCGCTTCGGACTTCCTCCGGATCAGCGGTCACCACGATGCGCGCTGGAACCCCCGCCTCGCGGGCGGCGCGCTCGAACGCCTTCCTGGCGGAGTGGAGGTTGCCCGAACCATAGTCGACGATGGCGGCGGTCACGGCCTGCCCCCCGGCTGAGGGAAGAGCCCGATGACGTCATTGCCGGCAAGCCCCTGCGGTCCGGTTCGCGTCGTTGCCGGCTGCACGGTCGCGCCGGCGAGCCAGCGTGCGAAGAAGGCCTGCTCGGCATCGCGTCGGGTTGGCGCGGAGACGACGTCGGCCAAGCGATACCCGCGCCGTTCGAGGGCGAAGCGGACGAGCTGGCGCCCTTCAAGCCCGAAAAATATGGCAACCAGCAGAAACCCCATGTTCGCCGTAGCGCTCGGGAGCCCCGCCCATCGCGCTGCAAAGCCCAAGGCCGCGACCAGCGCCAGCCAGCCGAGAAGGCCGAGCCAGGCCCGATTGCCGGCAAGCCAAAGCGGCCCGAGGATCATCGCGCCCCAGGAGAAGGCTTCCGGCACGAAGATGGCGCGCTCCGCATCGGCAAAGCGGTTGCCGGTGCCGGTCGGCAGATGCACCGTGAAGATCGCCATGGATCCATCCGTCTCTCAATCGCACCGAGACCTCAGCCGGCGAGCGATCCCTTGGTCGAGGGCACGCGCCCGCGCTGCCGTGGATCGACCGCGACCGCCTGGCCGAGCGCGCGCGCAACCCCCTTGAAGCAGGACTCGGCGATGTGATGGGCGTTGTCGCCGTAGAGCGTCTCGATATGCAGCGTCAGGCCGCCGTGCATCGCCAGGGCCTGGAAGAACTCGCGCACGAGCTCGGTGTCGAAATCGCCAATCTTCTCGTGCGCAAAGGCCGTCCTGAACACGAGGTAGGGCCGCCCTGAAAGGTCGAGCGACACCCGGGTCAAGGCCTCGTCCATCGGCAGGTGCACGTCGGCATAGCGCCTGATGCCCACCTTCTCGCCGAGCGCCTGGCGCAGGGCCTGGCCGAGCGCGATGCCGGTGTCCTCGACCGTGTGATGCATGTCGATGTGAAGATCGCCCTTGGCCGTCACGCTGAGGTCGATCAGCGAGTGCCGGGCGATCTGATCGAGCATGTGGTCGAAGAAGCCAATACCGGTTGAGGCAGCGGCCTTGCCGGTGCCGTCGAGGTCGAGCTCGACGGTGATTTCTGTCTCGTTGGTCCGGCGCGTGACGGTGACGCGGCGCATCGTGCCTGCTCGTTTGCTGTGCAGATCGGAGGGCTTCTAACAATTCGCCCGACCCTTGACCATCCTTGCGGCCGCAGCTTTGCCCTTGCAAGGCCGCGGCAGGCCACTTAGCTAGCCGACAGGCCAGCATTGCGCCGGCCGGAGACCTTGATGCAGGATTCGAACCAGGACGGGCCGGCCGCCTGGCATGCCACGACCATCGTCATGGTGCGCAGAGGCGGCAAGACGGTGATCGGCGGCGACGGCCAAGTCAGTTTCGGCCAGACCATCATCAAGGGAAATGCGCGCAAGGTACGTCGCCTCGCCAAAGGCGAGGTCATCGGCGGCTTCGCCGGCGCCACCGCGGATGCCTTCACCCTGTTCGAACGCCTCGAAGCCAAGCTCGAGCAATATCCCGGGCAATTGATGCGCGCCTGCGTCGAGCTCGCCAAGGACTGGCGCACCGACCGCTACCTGCGACGCCTCGAGGCGATGATGCTTGTGGCCGACCGGCGCCATGGCCTCCTGCTGTCGGGGACCGGCGATGTGCTGGAGCCGGAAGCCCACGACGGTGCCGCCGCGATGGCGATCGGCTCGGGCGGCAATTTCGCGCTCGCCGCCGCCCGCGCCCTCCTCGATTCCGAGCTCGATGCGGAAGCGATCGTGCGCAAATCGCTCGCCATAGCCGCCGAGATCTGCGTCTACACCAACGACAATGTCGTCATCGAAGCCTTGGACGTATCGTGACGGCGAGATGACGCCCGTCCGTCCATGCGTGCGGAGGGTCTCGTGCGTCCTCGCCTGCTGCTTCTTGCGCTGGCCGCTCTCCTGTGCGGCGCCGCTGCCGGCTACATCGCCTTTCGCCTGGGGGGAGTGGAGATCACCGAGGGACCCTTGCCGGCGCAGGGTCTGTCCTCGACGCTCGGCAGCGAGGGCGTCGCCTGCGGTCCCTTCAAGCTCCAGATCGAGAGTGACGGCAACAAAGTTACCGTGCTGCCGCAGGCGGGCGGCGGCTCGGAGGGGCTGGTTGCGAGTTCGCTCGGGCAACGCATGACGCTCAAGACGCAAACGCCGAACTGCCATTTCACGCTCACCATCGAGAAGGAAAACGACACCGACGGCGGGCTGTTGACCTTCTGATGTTCACGGATAGTAAACCTCGATGACCACGTTTTCTCCGCGCGAGATCGTCTCCGAACTCGATCGCTTCATCGTCGGCCAGAAGAACGCCAAGCGCGCCGTCGCCATCGCGCTGCGCAATCGCTGGCGTCGGCTGCGCCTTGAAGGGCCGATGCGCGAGGAGGTCTTGCCGAAGAACATCCTGATGATCGGCCCGACCGGCTGCGGCAAGACCGAGATCTCGCGCCGTCTTGCCAAGCTCGCCAACGCGCCGTTCCTGAAGGTCGAGGCGACGAAATTCACCGAGGTGGGCTACGTCGGGCGCGATGTCGACCAGATCGTGCGCGATCTCGTCGAGATCGGCATCGCCCTCGTCAAGGAGGGCAAGCGCAAGGGGCTGCGCGCCAAGGCCGAGCTCGCCGCGGAGGAGCGCCTGCTCGATGCGCTCGTCGGCAAGACGGCCTCGCCTGCAACGCGCGACACGTTCCGCCGGCGCCTGCGTGCCGGCGAGCTCGACGACAAGGACATCGAGATCGAGCTGACCCAATCGGGCGCGAGCTTGCCGATGTTCGAATTGCCGAACATGCCCGGCGCCTCGGTCGGCGCGGTCTCGATCGGCGATATCTTTGGCAAGGGCTTCGGCAACCGCACCAAGACCCGCCGCACGACCGTCAAGGACGCAGTCGAGCCGCTGGTGACGGAGGAGGGCGACAAGCTGATCGACCAGGACCAGATCGTGCAGGAGGCGATCGCCCAGGTCGAGAACAACGGCATCGTGTTCATCGACGAGATCGACAAGATCTGCGCCCGCGAAGGGCGGATCGGCGCCGACGTGTCGCGCGAGGGCGTGCAGCGCGACCTCCTGCCGCTCCTCGAGGGCACGACGGTCACGACCAAGCACGGCTCGGTGAAGACCGACCATGTGCTCTTCATCGCCTCGGGCGCCTTCCATGTCTCGAAGCCCTCCGACCTCCTGCCCGAGTTGCAGGGACGGCTGCCGATCCGAGTGGAGCTGTCGCCACTTGATGAGGACGACTTCCGCCGCATTCTCACCGAGACCGAGGCGAGTCTCGTCAAGCAATACATCGCACTGATGCGCACCGAGGGCCTCGATCTCGAATTCACCGGGGATGCCATCGACGCGCTGGCGCGCATCGCCGTGCAGGTCAACTCGAATGTCGAGAACATTGGCGCACGCCGCCTGCAGACGGTCATCGAGCACCCGCTCCATGACCGTCTGCAGGCGGCGTGCGCCAATGTTCTCGACATTAGAT
>JAFAME010000490.1 GCA_019233695.1 Methylobacteriaceae bacterium | reverse complement strand
GGCGGCGCATAGCCGGTCGGCTTGATCACGAAGATGATCGCCGCCTCCTCGATCGGCAGCTCGTAGCGGCCCTCGGCATCGGTCATTGCCACGTCGCGGCCGTTCGACACCGTCACGCCGGCGATGCCGCGCTCGCCGGCCGATCGCTTGCCGGTGCCGCCGGCGTCCTCGAAGACGAAGCCGCTCACCGTCGTCCCGCCTTCGGCGGCAAAGACCCGTCCGATCGGCGACGTGATCGCCGCAACGCCGGCGGCCGCAAGGCCGCCCTTCACGACATCGCGGCGCGTGGGGTGAGCCAAGTCTTCCATGAACCAACTCCTCTCTGTGCCGATCCCAAGCACCATCATGGCGCAATGAAGCGAGGATGACGATCGGCGGAGGTCATCCCGGAAGCCGCGCAGCGGCTATCCGGGATCCGGAGCGTAGACCTCTCCCGGCGCGGGGCACCCCTCCGCGGTGCTCCTTGACGTCAAAGCGGCATCGTCCGAAAAAGATTGCAGGGCCGCTGAACGGGAACCGAGCGGCGCGGACCTTGGCATGGCGACTGTCACGCTCATCGACAACTACGACAGCTTCACCTGGAACCTCGTCCATTACCTCGGGGCGCTCGGGGCTGACGTCTCGGTCTACCGCAACGACGACATCTCCGTCGCCGAGGTCGTGGCAGGCGGGCCCGACGCCATCGTGCTCTCGCCGGGTCCCTGCACGCCGAAGGAGGCGGGCATCTGCCGCGACCTCATCGGCGCGGCAGGCGAGACCATCCCGATCTTCGGCGTCTGCCTCGGGCATCAGGCGATCGGCGAGGTCTACGGCGGCGAGGTGGTGCGCGCCCCCGTGCCGATGCACGGCAAGCTCTCGCAGATCCTGCACCGCGGCGAGACCGTGTTCCGCGGCATCAACGCGCCGTTCTCGGCCACCCGCTACCATTCGCTCATCATCGAGCGCGGCAGCGTGCCAAACGACCTTGCGATCACCGCCGAGACCGGGGACGGCCTTATTATGGGCGTTTCGCACAGAGAGCATCCGGTGCACGGCGTGCAATTCCATCCCGAGAGCATTTTGTCGGAGCACGGAACGGTGATTCTGAAGAATTTCCTCGACCTTGCGGCGGCATGGAACGGCCGCCGCGGGCGCGCCGCCGCGGCCGAGTGAGGCTTCGATGGATTATTTCAAATCCCTGATTGCCAAGGTGGCCGCCGGCAGCGCGCTGACGCGGGCCGAAGCGGAGCTTGCCTTCGATACGATCCTGTCGGGCGAAGTCACGCCCGCCCAGATGGGCGGCTTCCTGATGGCGCTTCGGGTGCGCGGGGAGACGGTCGAGGAGATCACCGGCGCCGTCAGCGCCATGCGCGGCAAGATGCTGAAGGTCGAAGCGCCGGAGGGCGCAATCGATGTGGTCGGCACCGGCGGCGACGGGTCGGGATCCTACAATGTCTCGACGCTCGCCGCGCTGATCGTGGCGGCCTGCGGCGTGTCGGTCGCCAAGCACGGCAACCGCGCCGCATCCTCGAAGTCCGGCACGGCGGACGTGCTCACATTGCTCGGGGTCAAGGTGGGCATTGCCCCCGAAGATGTGACGCGCTGCATCCGCGATGCCGGAATCGGCTTCATGATGGCGCCGACCCACCACGCGGCCATGCGCCACGTCGGGCCGGTACGCGTCGAACTCGGCACGCGCACCATCTTCAACCTGCTCGGCCCCCTGTGCAACCCGGCCGGGGTGAAGCGCCAGCTCCTGGGTGTCTTCTCCAGCGCCTGGCTCGAGCCGCTCGCCCACGTCCTGAAGAACCTCGGCTCCGAACGGGTGTGGCTCGCGCACGGCTCGGATGGGCTCGACGAGGTGACCACCACCGGCATCACCCATGTGGTCTCACTCGAGAACGGCGCGGTGCGGTCCTTCGAGGTCATGCCGGAGGAGATCGGGTTGGAACGCGTCGAGCCGGCCGTCCTCAAGGGCGGCGATGCGCAGCACAACGCCATGGCGCTGACCGCGGTGCTCGAAGGAGCCAAGAACCCCTATCGCGATATCGCGCTTCTCAATGCGGCGGCTTCCCTCATCGTTGCCGGCAGGGCGGCGAACCTGCGGGAGGGCGCCTCGCTTGCCGCCCACGCGCTTGACTCCGGTGCCGCCAAGGCGACGCTCGCCAAGCTCGTGCGGGCCTCCAACCATCAGAACGTCGTGCCGCTGGCGCCGAGCCTCACCTCCGCGAGCCGGTGAGCCATGACCGACATTCTCCAGAAGATCGAAGCCTACAAGCGGCGCGAGATCGCGGAAGCCAAGGTGCGGATGCCGTTTCACGCGCTCGAGCGCGCCGCCCGCAAGCAGACCCCGCCGCGCGGCTTTGCCAACGCGCTGCGCAATGCGCTTGACGCAGGGCGCTTCGCGCTGATTGCCGAGATCAAGAAGGCGAGCCCCTCGAAGGGCCTCATCCGCGCGGACTTCGATCCGCCGGCGCTTGCTAAAGCCTATGAGAAGGGCGGGGCTGCCTGCCTGTCGGTGCTCACCGATGCGCCCTCGTTCCAGGGCCATCCGGATTTCCTGACCGCGGCGCGCGGGGCGACCGCCCTGCCGGCCCTGCGCAAGGATTTTCTTTATGATCCCTATCAGGTCTATGAGGCGCGTGCCTGGGGCGCCGACTGCATCCTGATCATCATGGCGGCGGTCTCCGACGAGGCGGCGAAGGCGCTGAACAGCGCCGCGCGTGACCTTGGCATGGACGTGCTCGCCGAGGTGCATGACGCGGCCGAGCTCGCGCGAGCGCTGCGGCTCGAGACGCGGCTCGTCGGCTTCAACAACCGCGACCTGAAGACCTTCGAGGTCTCCCTCAACGTGAGCGAAGCGCTCGCCCCGCAGGTCCCCGGGAACCGCATCATGGTCGCCGAAAGCGGCATCGGCAGCCACTCGGATTGCGTGCGACTTGCCAATGCCGGCATCCGCAGCTTCCTTGTCGGGGAGAGCCTCATGCGCCAGCGCGATGTCGCGAGCGCGACGCGGGCGCTCCTCACAGGCGCGGAACAGAGCCGCAGGTCGGCACAGGCCTCGGCATGAATCGGCTGAGCCACATCGGCGCCTCCGGCGAAGCCCGCATGGTGGACGTGTCGGAGAAGCCGCAGTCCGAGCGGGTCGCGCGCGCCGAGGGGCTTGTTGCCATGCGGCCCGAAACGCTGGCTGTCATCGCCGCAGGCAATGCCAAGAAGGGCGACGTGCTCGGCACCGCCCGCATCGCCGGCATCATGGCCGCAAAACGGGCGCACGAGCTGATCCCGCTCTGCCATCCGCTACTTCTGACAGGCGTCGCCGTCGACCTGAGTATCGACCAGAAGCTGCCGGGTGTACGCGTGCGATCCGAGGTGCGCGTCACCGGCCAGACGGGCGTCGAGATGGAGGCGCTGACGGCCGTCAGCGTCGCCTGCCTCACGATCTACGACATGGTCAAGGCCGTCGATCGCGGCATGCGCATCGACGGCATCCGGCTTCTCGAAAAGCGCGGCGGCAAGTCGGGGACGTGGATCGCCGCCGGCGAAGTGCAAGAGCAGCCGCAGTGAATGCCCCGCCCTCCCCGCTCCTGTCGGTCGCCGACGCCCTCGCGCGCATTCTCGCCACTGCCCCACGGCCGCTCGAGGCGCAACGGGTGAGCCTGCGCGCGGCGGTCGGCCGGACGCTCGCCGAGGAGGTGCCGGCGCTGCGCACGCAGCCGCCGTTTTCGGCCTCGGCGATGGACGGCTATGCCGTGCGGGCCGCGGATGCCGGCGCGATCCCGGCCCGCCTGCGGGTCGTCGGGATGAGCTCGGCCGGGCACGGATATCGCGGCGCGATCAGCGCCGGCGAGGCGGTGCGCATCTTTACCGGTGCGCCCCTGCCGCCGGGGGCGGATGCGATCGTGCTCCAGGAGGACACTCGGGCCGAGGGAGACCGGGTGATCGTGTTGGAGGCCGCGACGCCCGGCCGGCACGTCCGGCCGGCGGGGCTCGACTTCAAGGCGGGCGAGCCGCTCTTG
>JAFAME010000467.1 GCA_019233695.1 Methylobacteriaceae bacterium | reverse complement strand
CCGTAGGACTGCAGCACGCCGCCGTTGCTGACGCCGACACCGTTGATGTTGCCGGCAATCGACATGTTGCCGATCCGGATCGTCGTCTCCGGCCCGTCGGCGATGACGCCGAAACCGGCGGCGTTGTGCGAGGAGGTCGAGCGGTCGATCATCATGACGATCGCCGCGCCGCCGGCGCTGGTCGTGCCGACGATGCCGTTGGATCTGTTGCCGGCCGAGACGCTGTCGCGGATGGTCATGTTGATCACGGCGCCGCTGCTGCCGGTGCCTTGCGCTTTGAATCCAAAAAAATTGTCTTGCGCGTCAACCCGGTTGAAGACGGCCTTGGTCACGTCGCCGACCTGCGCCCGCACGAGGATGGCGCCCCCGTCGAAAGCACTGCCGTTATGGGTGAGGACGGTATCCGACACGAAGAGCTCGGCCGAAGCGTTGGGGGTGAAGGCTATTCCAAAGCCCTCCGAGGCGCCGTTGTAGTCCCGGAACACGCAGTTCTCGATGTGGAGCGCCGCGCCGTTCAGGAACACGGCGCCGTTGGCCGAGATTCCCTGCCCGTCAAAGTCGAGCCCGCGAAGGGTCACGACGTCGGTCGCTCCGGCATTGACATTCACCCCTTCCACGGCGGCCTCGACCCCGGTGCAATCGATGGTGACGGCGCGCGTGATCGACACCACGCCGAAATCGGCCGAGTCGAGGCAATTGATCTCGCCCCCGGCATTGGTCTTGGCAAACGCGCCGCCGAACGTGAGGCAGGGCTGCGTACGTGAGCAAGGCTGCGCATCGTTGCCGGTTCCGGAAACCCAGCTGCGCGTGTTCTGCGCCTCGGCAGCTCCCGGCAGGGCGAAGACGAGCACGGCACCTAGGGCCGCCAACCAAAGCGCAGTTCTCCTCATGACTACCTCCTCCATTCGATGCTGGGTGAACGAAATTGAATGCCGGCCGATCAGTGCAGGCTGATCGGGGTCACTGACGCGATCCCGTCGTTGGAATTGCCGTTGATCTGGTTGGTGTCGTAGGACTGCAGCGAAGCGCCGTTCGTGGCGCCTACCCCATTGATATTGCCGGCGATCGACGAATTTCCGACGCGGGCCACCGTTGCGGGTCCGTCGGCGATGACGCCGAAGCCGGCGATGTTGTGCGACGAGGTCGAGCGGTCGATCATTATGACCACCGCAGCGCGATTGGAGGTGCCGACGATGCCGTTCGCCGAATTGCCCGAGGACACGCTGTTGCGCACCGTCATGTTGATCACGCCCGAGGCGGCGGACCCGTCAGCCTTGATGCCGAAGAAGTTGCCCTTCGCCTGGACGCGGTTGACCATGACCTTGGCAATGGCGCCGTCGGCGGAGAGTTCGGCGAGGATGCCGCCGCCGTTGGCGGTGCTGCCATTGCTGCTGAAGACGGTATCGGAGACGTAGAGCTCGGCGGGCGTCTCGGGAGCGAAGTCGATGCCCCAGCCCGGAGTGAAGTTGAAGTTTCGGATGACGCAGTTCTCCACGTGAAGAGCGCCGCCCGTGAAGAAGCGGATGCCAAACGACCCTTGACCCGTCCCCTGAATGTCGAGGCCGCGCAGCACGACGACGTCGTTTGGGCCGGCGTCGACCTGGAATGCCAGGCCGCCCGGATTGGTAACCTGCGTTCCCGCCTCGACCCCCGTGCAATCGATGGTGATCGATTTGGAGATGTCGACGCCTTGAAAATTACCGGAATCGAGGCAGTTGATCACGCCGCCCGCGGCAGTCTTCACGAAGGCGCCGGCGAAGGTCAGGCACGGCTGGGTCCGCGTGCACGGATTGGGATCGTTGCCTGTTGCCGACACCCAGGACCGTGCATTCAGCGCGTAGGCAGCCTGAGGGGCAGCAAGCGGGACAATCCCCCCCAGAATCGCCAGGATCGCGAGCGGCCGTAGCATCCTGTTCATGGTCGACCTCCGCACAGTGTCGTCGTGATGGACCAAAGGCGCGATCCATCAGTGCAGTCGGCCGCGTCGCGCAGAACAGGACATCGATGTTGTTCCAGCGTCTGCAGCACGATTGCGGATAGTCTGGCGAAGCGTGGCCGCCGCCGCGTCACCCGATCGATGGATGTCGGTTTCGCCCGCGCTGTGAGGCTCTCGCCGACTCCATTGCGAGCCCAAGCGACGCAACCCGGCAAAGCGCTCGATGGCCGCCAGGGTGCTTCGCCGCTGCGCTCCTGCAGTGACGGGTCACAGCTTCGGCCGCGAATGTGCTATGATGAATGGGGACAGGCCGGAGCCATCAGCATGGGCGAGGCTGACGAGCTTTCGCAGGTCATCGGCGACATCTACGATGCATCGCTCGATCCGGCGCTGTGGCCGAGCGCCATCGAAAGCGTCTGCGGCTATGTCCGGGCCGCCTCCGCCAGCCTGCATTCGCAGGATTCCATCAGCCGGGCCACCGATGTGCTGTTCTGGTGGGGGCGGGAGGCGAGCGCGTCCTACTATTTCGAGCTCTATCTCGAAAAATACGGCAGGATAAATCCGATCTTTCCGGGGGTCATTTTCTTTGATGTGGAACTGCCCGTCGCGGTTCCCGACGTGCTCTCTTGCGAGGAATTCGTCCGCACGCGCTTCTTTCGCGAATGGCTTGCGCCGCAGAACCTGATCGACGGACTGTTCTCGAACCTGGAAAAAGGCGCAACAAGCTGCGCCCTGTTCACTGCCATGCGCCACGCCGGGCAGGGAGAAGTCGATGACGAGATGCGCCGGCGGTTCGAACTGGTGACGCCGCACATCCGCCGCTCGATGCTCATCGGCAAGGTGATCGATCTCCATCGCGTTGAGGCGGCGGCGCTCGCCGACAGCCTCGACGAGCTGGCCTCTGCCATGTTCATCGTCGATTCGACGGGCCGCATCGTTCATGCCAACGCCAGCGCTCACCGGCTGATCGGCGAGGCCAAGGTCCTGCGGGCCACCAACGGCCGGCTGGCGGCATTCGATCCCCAGGAAAACCGGGTTCTCCTCGACGTGTTCACCGCGGCACAGGGCGGCGACGGGGCGGTCGGAAAGCGCGGTATCGCCATCCCGCTCAAGGCGCGTACCGGCGAGCGCTATGTCGCGCACGTGCTGCCGCTGACCTCGGGGGCGCGCCGGAAGGCCGGCGTGTCCTATTCGGCCGCCGCGGCGATGTTCGTGCGCAAGGCGATGCTCGATCTGCCGTCACCGCCGGAAGCGATCGCCCACCAGTTCAAGCTCACGCCGGCCGAGATCCGCGTCCTGTTTGCGATCGTCGAGATCGGCGGCGCCCCCGAAGTCGCCTCGGTGCTGGGCATCTCGGAGCAAACCGTCAAGACCCACCTCCATCGCACCTTCGAAAAGACGGCAACGAGACGGCAAGCTGACCTCGTCAAGCTTGTTGCCAGCTATTCCGGGAGACCGTAGAGACAGCGTGCCGAGTGTCGTTTCGGACGGATTTTGGCGACCGCCGGCGGGGACGTGCAATCAGGGCCGCCGGTGCCGGCATCAGCGAACGCGAGCCACCGGCAGAGGCAGCATCCAGCGCGACGGCTCGAGCCGATCGCGGCTTGGCGGCAAGGCGAACAGCGTGCGATAGGCCCGCGACAATGAGGATGCCGAGGTGAAGCCGCAGGCCGCCGCGATCTCGATCACGCTCATGTCGGTCTGGCGCAGAAGCTGGCGCGCTCGCGTGAGGCGGAGCTCGACGTAATAGGCCGACGGCGTTGCGCCGAGGCGGGCGCGGAACAGGCGTTCGAGCTGACGGGTCGACACTCCGCAGCTTCCCGCCAGCCGATCCTTGCCGAGCGGCTCATCGAGATGCCGTTCCATGAGCGTGATGACTTTGATCAGGCGCGAGTCGCTGACCCCGAGGCGCGCCGCCGGTTCCATGCGCTGATGATCGCGACGGTCGCGGATGCGGTCGTGGATGAACTGCTCCGAGACGGCGACGGCGAGCGCCTGGCCGTGCCGCGTCGCGATCATGTCGAGCATCAGATCCATGGCTGCGGTGCCGCCGGCGCAGGTGATCCGGCCGCGATCGATCTCGTAGAGCTCGTCGCGGACCCGGATGTCCGGGAACGCCTCGCGGAAGGCGGGAACCGCTTCCCAGTGCATCGTGACCGTGACGCCATCGAGGAGTCGCGCCCTGGCAAGGAGCAGCGCGCCGGTGTCGATGCCGCCGAGCACGACCCCGGCGCGCGCCAGCCGCTGCAGCGCGCGCAGCACATTGCGGGTAGCAAATCGCTCCGGCTCGAAGCCCGCGCAGACAAGCAGCGTGGGAACCCGGGCGATCGCCTCGACCGACCCCTCGACCATGATCCGCATGCCGTTCGACGCCTCGACCGGCGCGCCGTCACTCGAATACGCATGCCAGGCGAAGATCTCGCGGCCCGCCAGGCGGTTGGCGACGCGCAGCGGCTCGACGGCGCACAGGAAGGCCATCATCGAGAATTTCGGCACGAGCAGAAAGCCGATCGGCTCCGGCCCGTCCCCGGCATCGGCGCGATACATGCCGCGCGCCTCCGGCTGCGGTGGCCTCTGCGACGCACTTCCGTTCGGCCTCACAGATGTTCCCTCGGCAGGTGCTCCTCCCAGGTGCGGGCGAAGACAGGCGTGCCATTTTCGAAGACGTTCAAGCTGCCGAAAAGGCTGAGCTTGTCGGCCGTGCCCGTCATCCGGGTCGAGGTTTCGATCAGGATCGACCATCCCTCGCGGCCCATGGTGTAGCGCTGTTCGACGCTCGCCTGCGCCGAGAAGGGATCGGCCGCGCCGATGGAGAGGGTGCGGGTGATGTCGTGCGACAGGGTTGTGCCGATGTCGTCGAAGCGCAGCACGCCCTCGCCGAAAACGCCGCCCTCCGCCTTCGTGACATATGTCGCTGTCGCCGCGATGTGGTCGAACGCGACGCGGCGCTCGACATGCCCGGGACACACGAGGGTCTGCGGCGCGTGGGGGCCATGCTCCGGCGCCGGAAAGGCCCACGACGGCTCGTCAGGCCGCGGGCGCCGTTGCGGGAGAACGAGGCGGCTTGCCCCGGTCACGAGAGTGATCGTGGCAGCAGCGCGTGCCGGCCAGACGAGCGGCCAGTAGGCCGTCGAGACGGCAAGGCGCAGACGATGGCCGGCAGGGAAGCGATGGCCGCAGGCGTTGAGCGCAAGGCGCACCCGCGTCGGTGCATTGGGCGTCATCGGGTGTGGCGCCGCAGAGCCCTCCCGATGAGCAAGATTAAGCACGGCGTAGCTCACCCTGAGCGAGGCGCCGTCCGGGGCCACGTCGCAAAGTCGAACCGCGATCTGTCCATACGGGGCATCGGAGGAAAGATCGAGTTCGGCGACCGGAAAGCCCAGGATGTCGATGTCCTCGGCAAGCGGCTCGGTGTCGAAGGCAAGCGACAGGGCATCGTCGACGCGCTGGTCAGCAGGCATCTCGCCTTCAACACCCGCTCCCATCCACTCCCCGCAGGCCGAGCCGGTCCACAGCGGCGAGCGGATGGCCAAGCGGCCGGGCTCCGGCCTCGCCTCGTCGAGGCGACCGGGCGCCAGATGGAGGATGCGTTCTTCGATTGCCGGGCTCGGCCATGCCGCTTCGGCGACAAAGCGGCCGGCGGATGCCGTGCGCGTGGTGGAAGGCGTGGCGCAGTCCTCGATGAAGGCGCGCAGCATCGGCTCGTGCAGGACGCCGTTGTCGGACCCTTTCAGCCAGGCGTCCCACCAGCGGGTTGCGATCTGCAGAAAGCCGATGGCCGGCCCGGGCACGCCGTCGTGCGGATAGATATGCGCCCAAGGGCCGATGATGCCCTGCCGGGGCGCCTGCAGGTTGGCGAGCAGGCGCGGGACCGCGTTTGTATAGGCATCGGCCCATCCGCCGATCGCCAGGACGGGACAGGCGATCGCGCCAAAATCCTCGCACACCGAGCCATGCCGCCAGTATTCGTCGCGGCTCTGATGGGCAACCCAGAGCGCCGGCCAGAAGGGCATGTGCTCGAGACGGGCGAGCCACCTCTCGCGCCAGTCCTCCCCGACGATCGCCAGGTCGGGGGGGCGCGCCTGGTAGGCGAGCATGATCGAGCCCCACCACAGATTGTCGTTGAGGAGGCAGCCGCCCATGTAGTGAATGTCGTCGGCAAAGCGATCGTCGGTCGAGCATACCGTGATGATCGCCTTGAGCGCCGGCGGACGGCGGGCCGCCACCTGCAGCGCATTGAACCCGCCCCAGCTCTTCCCCATCATGCCGACGGCGCCCGTACACCAGGGCTGGTTCGCGATCCACGCGATCACTTCGAGGGCGTCGTCCTGCTCCTGGCGCAGGTATTCGTCAGCAAGCAGGCCGTCCGAATCCCCCGAACCCCGCATATCGACGCGAAGCGCGGCATAGCCCTGTCCCGCGAAATAGCCGTGCATCGGCTCGTCGCGGCCGCGCGTTCCGTCGCGCTTGCGGTAGGGGATGTACTCCAGGATGGCCGGCACGGGATGCGCCGGCGCATCTGCCGGCCGCCACATCCGCGCCGCGAGCCGCGTGCCCTCGGCGAGCGGGATCCAGAGATTTTCGACGACCTCAATGTCAGGGGTGGACATATGACCAATCCCCTCTAGATTTCAAGAGCTTCAGGATCCCTGCTCGCGTTCCAGAAGCGGAGCATCTCGACGATCCGCGCTTCTTCGTCGACCGTGTAGATGATCCAGTAATGGCTGCGTCGGCCGACGCGGAACAGGTATCCGCGATAGGGAGCTCCGGTCAAAAAGAAATGGCTCCAGATCAGCGGAGTTTCCGCGAGATAGGTGCTGATGGTGACCAGAAGCCGATCGAGCTGTTCCTGAGCAAAGTCCTCGCTGTAGTCCCGCAGCAAGTCAGCAAAGTCGCGCAGATCGCGTCGCGCGCGCGGGCCAATGATGATCCGATAACTCATTCCTTGCGGCGATCACCACGGTAGGTGGCTTGGAGCCAAGCTTTGAGCTCCTCGGGATCGTACTCGACGCCCTCTCCGGCTTTGATGCTTGCCTCGGCCTCTTCGAGCGATCGCAGAAGCTCGGCGCGCTCGTCGGGCGTCAAAACCGGCATCTCCTCCATGGTGGTCACAGGCACCGTGGTGGTGCGCCGACTCACTTTGTCATGCGCGGGCTTGGTGGTCATCGCCCCACCATATAGCACATCGCCTTCGATAGGCGACCGGGGTGCCGCCGCTGGCACCCCTCCCGCCTCGCCTCACGCCGAGATCCACACCTTCTCGCCGATGCGCTGAGCCATGAAGTCGAACATCGGATGCGGGCCCATGCCTTTGACCTTCGCCGAGCCTGCTTCGAGATAGTCGATGAACATCGGGATCAGCGCGCCGCCATCCTCCGAAATCATCTTCTGCAGTTCGCCATACATCTGCTTGCGCTTGCCCTCGTCGAACTCGGTGCGCGCCGCGATCAGGATCTTGTCGAACTCCGGACGCTTCCAGTACGTGTCGTTCCACTTGGCGTCGGATTTGTAGGCGATCGACAGCATCTGGTCGGCGGTCGGCCGCCCGCCCCAATAGGACGCACAGAACGGCGCCTTCAGCCAGACATTGTCCCAATAGCCGTCG
>JAFAME010000438.1 GCA_019233695.1 Methylobacteriaceae bacterium | reverse complement strand
TCGCCCTGCGCCCATGCGCCCCCGGATACGAACGCGAGGAGAACCAACAAAGCTGAGATGAAGCAACGTCGAAGCAACGCCATCCCCTTCAACCCTGGAAAGGATCTCAAGCGCTTCAATGAAGGGCGCAGACTACTTTCTCCCTGCGGGAGAAGGATACGGTGGTCATTCCGCCGCCTGCTTCAGCCCCTCCTCGGGCGCGACGATCTCGACCCGCGGCGCCGGCGGCGGCCGTTTGCGGCGCCGCTTGCTCCATTCGCGCATGCTCTGGAAGCTGACGTAGAGCATGGGGATGAGGAAAACGCCGACGGAGGTTGCAGCGATCATGCCAGCGAACACGGGCGTTCCGACGTCGCGCCGGCTGAGCTGGGCTGCGCCATGCGCGACGACAAGCGGAATGAGGCCGCAGACGAAGGCGATGGAGGTCATGATCACAGCGCGGAAGCGGGTGCGGGCGCCAAGCACTGCTGCCTCGGTGATGCCGCGGCCGGCTTCACGCTCCTTCTTGGCGAATTCGACGATGAGAATGCCATTCTTGGCGGCAAGCGCGATGAGCACGACGAGGCCGATCTGCGCGTAAAGATCGAGCGACAGGCCGGCGATCAGGATGCCGCCGAAGGCGCCGAAGACGCCGACCGCAACCGACAAAAGCACGGGAACCGGAATGACCCAGCTTTCGTAGAGCGCAACGAGGAAGAGGTAGGCGAACAGAATGGCAAGCGACAGGATGACGCTCGTCTGTCCGGTCGATTCGTGCTCCTGGTAGGCGGTGCCGGTCCATTCGTAGGCATAGCCGGCGGGCAGCGTCTTCGCCGACACATCGTCCATCGCCTGCAGGGCAATGCCGGAGGAGGTGCCCGGCGCCGGCGATCCGTTCACCGTCACGGCACGGTAGTTGTTGTAGCGCGCGATGACCTGCGGCCCCTGGATGATGCGCAGGTCGGCGAGCGAGCGCAATGGCACCATGGTGCCATTCTTGCTGCGCACATGGATCTGCCAGATCGAAGAGATGTCGCGACGGTCGGCGGCCTCGCCTTCGATGTTGACCTGCCAGGTGCGGCCGTAGAGGTTGAAGTCGTTGACGTAGACGCCGCCGAGCGTTGCCTGCAGCGTCGTGAAGATGCTGTTGACGTCGACGCCGAGCGCAGTCGCCTTGTCGCGGTCGATGTCGAGGAAAATCGACGGGTTGTTGGCCGAGAAGGTGGAGAAGACGCGCGAGACTCGACTGTCCTGGTTGGCCGCGGCGATCAGCCCCTGCGCGACGCCGCCGAGGACGGCCGGGTCCTGCCCCTGGAGGGCTTCGAGCTGATATTCGAAGCCGCCGCTGGTCGAGAGCCCGATGATCGGGGGCAGGTTGAAGGCGACGAGGTTTGCGGTGCGGATCTGCTGGGCCGCGCCGAACACCTTGCCGATCAGGGCCTGCGCCGAATCCGTGGCCTCGCGGCGGTTTTCGAAAGGCTTCAGCCGCGCCACCATGAAGGCGGCGTTCGGCTCGTTGCCGCCGTCGAGCAGCGAAAAGCCGATCACCGCAAAGGTCTGGGCCACCTGCGGCATGCCGAGCAGCATCTTCTCAACCTGCCGCGCCGTTTCGCTGGAGCGCGCCACCGAGGCGCCTTCGGGCAGCTGCAGCGAAATAAAGAAGGCGCCCTGATCCTCTTCCGGCAGGAAGCCGGTCGGCGTCTTCAGCGACAATTGATAGACGCCGATGCCGAAGCCGATGATGAGCACGATGGCGAGCGCCGCGACGCGCACGAGCCTTTCGACGACCCGCGCATACCAATCGCGCGTCGCATCGATGCCGAGATGGATGCGGTGCATCAGGCCGCGCTTGTTGGCATCGTGGCGCACGAAGAGGGCGCACAGCGCCGGGGAGAGCGTCAGGGCGTTGAAGGCCGAGATCAGCATGGCCACGCTGATCGTCACGGCGAACTGCCGGAACAATTGGCCCGACACGCTCGGGATGAAGGCGATCGGGACGAACACCGACAGCAGAACGAGCGATATGGCGATGACCGGTCCGGTGATCTGCCGCATCGCCTTCTTGGTGGCCTCGGCCGGCGTGAGGTGCGGCTCCTCGCCCATCACGCGCTCGACGTTCTCAACCACCACGATGGCATCATCGACGACGACGCCGATCGCCAGCACCAGTGCCAGGAGCGACACGGTGTTAGCCGAGAAGCCCACCGCGAGAAGGATGGCAAAGGTGCCGATGAGGCTCACCGGCACGGCAACGGCCGGGATGATCGTGGCGCGGACGCTGCCAAGGAAGATGAAGACCACGAGGACGACGAGCCCGAAGCCCTGCATGATCGTTCGGAACACCTCGCCGATGGTGTCCTTCACGAAGTCGGTCGAATCATAGACGATCTGGTAGCGCAACCCCTCGGGAAACCGCTGTGCGACTTTGGCGAGGGTGGCGGCGACGCGCGCCGAAGTCTGCACGGCGTTGGCGCCCGGCGCGAGATAGACGCCGATGGCGACCGCGGGTTTGCCGCTGAGGCGGCTCGATGCGTCCTCGTTCTGCGCCCCCATCTCGACGCGCGCGACGTCGCGTACCCGCAGCGTCGAGCCGTCGGGATTGGCGCGCACGACGATGTTGCCGAAATCTTCGGGCTTGGTCAGGCGCCCTTGCGTCTGCAGGTTCAGCTGGAACTGCTGGTCATCGCCGATCGGGCGGGCCCCGATGCGGCCGATCGGCGCCTGCACGTTCTGCGCCTGGATGGCACTGATGATGTCGGACGGGGCGAGGTTGAGACTGATGAGGCGCTGGGTGTCGAACCAGATCCGCATCGAATATTTGAGCTTGCCGAACAGGGCAGCCTGGCCGACGCCGGGGGTGTGCGAAATCTCGTCGAGAACGTTGATCGTGCCATAGTTGGTGATGAACAGCGGATCCTGCTGGCCGTTCTCGCTGTAGAGCATCAGGAACATCAGGATCGCGGAGGACCGCTTCTGCACCGTCAGGCCCTGCTGCGTCACGGTCGGAGGCAGTTGCGAGAGCGCCGTCTGCACACGGTTGTTGACGTTGACAGTATCGATGTTGGGGTCGGAGCCGAGGTCGAAGCTGATCGTCAGGTTGTAGCTGCCGTCGTTGCCGCTCGTCGACTTCATGTAGAGCATGCGGTCGACGCCCACCATTTGCGCTTCGAGCGGCTGGGCGACCGAGGCTTCGACGACTTGCGCGGAAGCGCCCGGATAGGTGCCGCTGACCTGCACCTGCGGGGGCACGATGTCGGGAAACTGCGAGACGGGAATGCGCAACAACGCGAGCGCGCCGGCAATCGTGATGATGACGGCGATCACGATCGCGAGCCGCGGCCGGTCGATGAAGACGGTGGAGATCATTTGGTTTCCCGTGATCGCCGCAAGGGATCGCTGTCCTCCTGGCCTACTTGGCAGATGAGTTGGCTGCCTGCGTCGGCCCTTGTGCCGCAGGCGCAGGTGCCACCAGCATTCCCGGCCGGACGCGCTGAATGCCCTCGACCACCACCGTCTGGCCGTCCTCCAACCCGGAGAGGACAATCGCAGTCGTCGGCGTCGACTTGCCGAGCTTCACCGGCTGGCGCTTGACCTTGTTGCCGTCATCGAGCGCGTAGACGTAATCGCCCTGCTGATCGGACAGCACCGCGGCCCTCGGAATGCCGAGAACCTCGACGGGCTCGGCGCCTTCCAAAAGCACGGCGATGAACTCGCTGTCCGTGAGCTCGCGCAGCGACTTGCCGTTGCCGTCTGACAGGAGCGGCGGATTGGCGACCGTGCCGCGCAGCATGATGGTGTCGGTTGCCGTCGACACTGTGTTGTCCATGAAGCTCAATTCCCCGGTCTCGCCATAGATGCGGCCATCCGGCAGACGGATTCGCAGCTTCACCGAATGAAACACTCCGGCGCTGACGTAGTGCTGGCGCAGCTCGATGACCGTGCGCACCGAGACCGGAAAGGCCACGTACATCGGATCCTGCCCGACGATCGTGGCAAGGACGCCGCTCTGGGGGGTGACGACGTTGCCCGGCGTGACGCTGGTGCGGCCGATCTTGCCGTCGATCGGCGCGGTGATCTTGGTGTAGCCGAGGTTGATCTCCGACTGCGCCAGCGTCGCCTTGGCCGCCTGAAGCTGCGCCACAAGGCTGCGCTCGTTGGCGAGGGCGGAATCGACGTTGGATTGCTGGCCGGCCGGACCGTTGAGCAGCGTCTGGGCGCGTTTCAGCGTCGCCTCGGCGTTTTGCAGCTGGGCTTGCATCTGATCGACGGCGGCGCGCTTGGCCGCGACATCAGCCTCGAAGGGCCCGCGCTCGAGCTGATAGAGAATGTCGCCCTTCTTGACCTCCGCCCCCTCGGTGAAATTCACCGCCTCGACGAACGCCGTCACCCGCGCGACGAGATCGACGCGGGAAATCGCCTGGACGCGGCCGACGAATTCGGTGCTTTCGGTGACCGGCTGACGCGCCGCCTTGACCACCCCGACGGCCGGCGGGGGCGGCGACGCAGTCTGGGCGGGGACCGGTGAGGCACACAGGATCGCGCCGAGGGTCATTCCAACGAGAGCAACCCGCATCCGCAACCCCGTTCGCCCCAAACTGGCTATCTCGGCCAAGCCACCCCAAATGGAACAGGCCTGCCCGATCGAACCAGGACAGGCTCGGTACGGTACGCACGAAGCCGTGGATTGGAGCATCTTGGGCACACAGAAAACTATTATCGGCGCTTACGGTCAACGGATAGCGGTCGAATTGGCCACCCGAGCGGGCGCGGCGCTGCGGTGGTAGGCTGCTGCCGATGAACGAACACCGGCATGGTGGGCAAGCATCGGGCCCAACTCAACCGCCAAGTGTCAGGGCCGGGCGGCGACGCGCCCCGGCGCCTGCGGTCGAGCTGCACAGCCGCGAGCGTGAGCTCGAAATCGTCGGCGCCATCGCCCAGGCGCTGAACGGCTCGACCGAGGTCAACGCGGCGCTCGCAACCGCGCTGTCGCTCACCGCCGAGCACCTGTCGCTGCGCACCGGCTGGATCTTCCTGTTCGATAACCGCACCGGCGCCCCGTATCTCGCCGCCGCCCAGGAACTGCCGCCCGGCCTTGCAGCCGATCCGCGCCGTATGACCGGGAGCTGCTATTGCCTCGAAACGATCGCTGCGGGCGATGTCGAAAATGCAGCGGGTGTCAACGTCCTCACATGTTCGCGATTGAAATGGCTCACCGGCCGGGACGCCAAGGGCCTGCGCTTCCATGCGAGCACGCCGATTTCCTTCCAAGGCCGCTGCCTCGGCGTGCTGAACGTCGCCAGCGCTGCCTGGCGCGAATTGTCGGCGGCGGAGTTACGCCTGATGCGCGTCATCGGCGACATGCTGGGCGTCGCCGTCGAGCGCTCGCGCCTCTATGCGGGCAGCCTTCAGGCCGGCGCCA
>JAFAME010000432.1 GCA_019233695.1 Methylobacteriaceae bacterium | reverse complement strand
CACCGCGATCCGCTCAATCAGCCACTCCGCCCGATGCGCCACCCGGATATCACCAAATGACATCGCCCGATCCCCGGCAAAATGACACCCAAGATCTTGAATCACAGATCGAACCCCCAGGGAATCACTTCCGTGAATGCCGTAGGTTCTTCACGGGGAGAGGGGCCTCCGCCAGGCGTTCGAATATTTCTTCACAAGCTCGAACGGAGGAACCCAAGGGACAGGCACTCAGTCCTGTCACCACCAGTGCCCGCCTTCGCGGAGAAGAGCGCCGAGCGCAGGCCCCCTAGCCACCAGACGCGCGTGCGATAGCCCCGGAGCGGGGTACCTACCTGTGCCCCGCGATCGCCTTGGGCTGATACGGCTCTTCGAGCTTGGCGATGACCGCGGGGTCGAGCTTCAGCGACAGCGCGGCAACTGCATCGCCGAGGTGATGCGGCTTCGAGGCGCCAACGATCGGTGCGGTGACGAAGGGCTTCGACAGCACCCAGGCGAGCGCCACGACCGCCGGCTTCGTGCCGAGTTCCTTGGCGGCCTCCTCGACCCGCCCGCGAATCGTTTCGTCCTGCGGCGAGCCGAGCTTCAAGTCGACCGCGAACGCGTCGGTGCGGGCGCGCAGCGTCGCGGCGTTGTGGCCGATGCCCGAGCCGGCCAGATAGCCGCGCGCGATCGGCGACCACGGGATGACCGCGATCCCCTCGGAGGCGCAGAGCGGCACCATCTCGCGCTCTTCCTCGCGATAGACGAGATTGTAGAAGTCCTGCATGGAGACGAACTCGGTGAGCCCGCTGGCGCGCGCCGTGCCGAGCATCTTCATGAACTGCCAAGCGTACATCGAGGAGGCGCCGATATAGAGCGCCTTGCCCGCCGCCACCACGTCGTTCAACGCTTCGAGGGTCTCCTCGATCGGCGTTTCGGGGTCGAAGCGATGGATCTGATAGAGATCGACGTAGTCGGTGCCGAGCCGTTCGAGCGAGGCGTCGATCGCCTCGAGAATATGCTTGCGCGACAGGCCGCGCGAATTGGGGCCGGGCCCCATGATGCCGTGCACCTTGGTGGCGATGACCACCTCGTGGCGCTTGGCCATCTCTTTCAGTGCCTTGCCGGTGATGCGCTCGCTTTCGCCGATCGAGTAGACATCGGCCGTGTCGAAGAAATTGATGCCCTTGTCGAGCGCCTCCTTGAAATAGGGCCGCGCCTGATCCTCGGGCAGCACCCATTCGCGCCACTTCGTGTCGCCGTACGTCATGCAGCCCAGGCACAGGCGCGAAACCTTCATGCCGGTCTTGCCGAAGCGAACGTAGTCCATCGCAGCTCCTCGGGATCGGGGACAGAGCCCATATAGAGCGCCGGATGTGATCGTGCAGGCATGCTCGTCGATGACGATAATGGAGGCACGCCGTCTCGCCGCTCGTCTTCACGCAGATGACGGCGTCCTGAACCCGTAGAGGCGGTGGGCATTGTGCGCCAGGATGGCGTTGCGGGTGTCCTCGCGTGGCGCCCATTCGGCCAAAAGATCGAGCAGATCGCCGGGATTGGGCGTCGGCGCCGGCAGCGCCACATGCGGCCAATCCGAGCCCCAGACGAGGCGTTCGGGCCTGGTCGCGATGAGGGCGCGCGCAAAGCCGAGCGCGTCCGCGTAGGGCGGCCCGAGGGTCGAGATGCGATGCGCGCCGGAGAGCTTCACCCAGCAGTCGGCCTCGTCAAGCAGGCGCAACAGGTCCTGAAAGCCGCGAGAATAGATGCCGAGTGAAGCCGGCATGTGGCCCATGTGATCGATCACGAAAGGCACCGGGAGCCGCCTGAGACGAAAGGCAAGATCAGTCAGCGTGCGTGCGTCGATCAACAGCTGGATGTGCCAGCCGAGCGGCGCGATCCGTCGCGCCAGGGCCTCCAGATGTTCGAGCCCGACCCCGCCGCCGAACAGGTTGTTGAGACGTATGCCCACGACGCCGGCCGCATCGAGCGCGCGCAGGTCCTCATCCGCCACGTCCGCAGCTACGACCGCGATGCCCCTGAGCCGCGCGCGGTTTGCCGCAATCGTCTCGACCATCAGCCGGTTGTCCGTGCCGTGGACGCTGACCTGGACGAGCACGCCGAAGGCCATGCCGGTCGCATCGAGCATCGCCAGATAGCGCTCCGCCGGCGCGGGCGGGGCGGTATAGGCGCGCGCCGCCGCAAGCGGATAGGCCGGCGGCAGGCCGATGACATGGGCATGCGCATCGACTGCGCCTGAGGGCACGGCGAAACCGCGCGGCAAGCGCGGCGCGGGATCAGGCTCCGGACACAGCGGCGCCTCGTCCGTGGCGTAGGCGCGGGCATCGTTCATCCGGCGGTCAACTCCCGCCCCTTCGTCTCCGGCAGGAGGAGGGCGGCGATGACGACCAGGGCGTAGGCAATGCCCGCAAAGACGCCGATCGAATGGCCAAGCGACAATCTCGCGCTGAGCATTCCGACGAAGGTCACGTTCCAAGCCGAGATCCCACGCCCGAAATTGTAGCTGAAGCCCTGGCCCGAGCCGCGCATGCGGGTGGGAAAATTCTCGGTGAGAAAAGGCCCCATGCCGGAGAAGACGCCCGAGGCAAAAAAACCGAGCGGCAGGCCGAGGACGAGCATCAATGAATCATCCATCGGGATCTGGGTGTAGATCAGAGCGATCACGAAAGAGGCAGCGGCAAACAGGACGAAGTTCGCCCGACGGCCGATCAGGTCGCACAGATAGGCGCTGGCGATGTAGCCGAGGAACGAGCCGGCGATGATAATTGCGAGATAGGGGAAGGAGCCGACAACCGAGAGGTTGCGCTCGTCCTTCAGAAAGCTCGGCAGCCAAGTCGTGATCGCGTAGTAGCCGCCTTGGGCCCCGGTCGCCAGCAGCGCGCATAGGATCGTCGTCTTGAGCATCGCCGGCGAGAAGATCTCGAGCGGGTTGCCCGCGCCCTTCTCGTCTCCGGCCCTGCACGCGATGAAGACCTCCGGCTCGTGAACGAAGCGGCGGACGAAGAAGACCAGAAAGGCCGGCGCGATGCCGAGCATGAACAATACCCGCCAAGCGTGCTCCTGGGCCAGGGTGCTCGACAGCAGGGTCCACAGGATCAGGGCGACGCCCCAGCCGACCGCCCAGCCCGCCTGTACGCATCCGACCGCCTTGCCGCGATGCCTAGCGCGGATGACCTCGCCCATCAGTACGGCGCCCGCCGCCCATTCCCCGCCGAAGCCGAAGCCCATGAGAGCGCGCAGCACGAGGAATTGGGGATAGTTCTGGGCGAGGCCGCACAGGAAGGTGAAGATCGCAAACCAGGCGACCGTCAGCTGCAGCATGCGGACGCGGCCGACGCGGTCCGAGACCAGACCCGCGAGCCAGCCGCCGAAAGCCGAGGTGAAGAGGGTGACGGTGCCGATGAGGCCCGATTGGGTCTTGTCGAGCGCGAAGGTTGCACCGATGGCTCCGAGCGCCAGCCCGTAGATCTGGACGTCCATTGCGTCGAGCACCCAGCCGAGAAAGCAGCCCCAGAAGGTGCGCCTTTCGGAAACGGCGAGTTCGGAGTACCAGCCGATCGGCCCGCCATGGGCGCCGGTCTCCAGCATTGCCGTCGACATCTCATCTCCCGGACGCTCGTGCAGCGGGCCGTCCTTTCTGGCATGCCGCTGAACGAACCGCACGAATTGTCCGGCTTTCGCCAAGATCGGTCAACGGGGGGCCGCCGGGCTCGTTGCCGTCACGCCGCGCATGCGAAAAGGCGCCCCGGAGGGCGCCTCGAGAAACATTCGGATGCGGTGCTGCGCGCGCCGCCTATGGAACCCCTCTCGGGCCGCCTCGCATCAGGCCCATGACGAGCGAGACGACGAGAAGGATGAGAGCGATGTAGAAGATCACCTGCGCGATCGAGACCGCGGCTCCCGCAATCCCACCAAAGCCCAGTGCGGCAGCAACGATGGCAATCACGAAGAATACGAGAGCCCAGTAGAGCATCATCATCTCCTGCGGCAGACTGCACCTGCGTGTCGGTTCAAACGTGTGATCTGGTGAAAGGTTCCAGTTACAAGCCTGAGCGAGAACTGGACTGCGCGAGATCCTTGTGACGGCACGGCAACAAGCGTCAAACCAGCTCGTCAGCCCTCTCTGGCCTTTTGCTGTACCAGTTCTTCCGGTATTGGTGCCCCATAGTGCCGCAAGCCGTTGCGGCACAGGCGGCCAAGCACGTGGGCGGAGGCGGCAATTTCAACCGATAGAGGGCGGGGAAAGCTGGCTCGACGCGACGGCGGTCGGGCGAGCTGGGAGTTCTGGATCGACCGCGGTGGCACGTTCACCGACATTGTCGGACGCGACCCAAGCGGGCGCCTGCATGCGCGAAAACTGCTCTCGGAAAATCCCGGTGCCTATCGAGACGCGGCCGTGCAGGGCATCCGCGAGTTGTTGGGGCTTTCGCCTGAGGCACCGATTCCGCCGGGCGTGGTCGGCGCGGTCAAGATGGGGACCACGGTTGCCACCAACGCCCTTCTCGAACGCGAGGGCGAAAAGACGCTTCTGGTGACGACGAAAGGCTTTCGCGATGCCCTCGAGATCGGCTACCAGGCGCGCCCGAAGATTTTCGCCCGAAACATCGTCAAGCCCGAGCAGCTCTATGCCGGTGTCGTCGAGGTCGACGAACGCGTGCTGGCCGACGGAACCGTCGAGGGGGACCCGGATCTCGAAGTCGTGCGGCGCGATCTTGCGGCTGCCAAGACCTCCGGGTTCCGAGCGGTGGCAATCGTGTTCATGCATGCCTATCGCTTTCCGCAGCATGAGCAGGATGTCGCAAAGGTCGCCCGCCGCTTGGGCTTCGAGCAGGTCTCCGTCAGCCATGAGGCGAGCCCGCTGATAAAACTTGTCGGGCGCGGCGACACGACCGTGGTGGATGCCTACCTCACGCCGATCCTGGCGCGCTACGTCAAGCAGGTTGCCGACGAGCTCGAAGGGGGCTTATCGAGCGCTCGTCCCGGCGAAAGAGCGTGTCAAGAATACTCTGGCGGTGTCATCCCGGCCGAAGCACCGCGAAGCGGTGCGCAGAGCCGGGATCCGGAACAGGAAACCTTTTCAGGAGCTTGTCCCCGGATCCCGGATAGCGCTTCGCGCTTCCGGGATGGCAATCGACAATTTCCTCGCACGCGCCTTCGTCGGAACGAGCGGGGGATGGAGGGGGCCGCGCCGGCGCCGAAACTGATGTTCATGATGTCGTCGGGGGGCCTCACTGCCGCTGATCTCTTCGTCGGCAAGGACGCAATCCTGTCGGGGCCGGCCGGTGGTGTGGTCGCGATGTCGCAGACCGGCCGGTCGGCGGGATTCAAGCGCATCATCGGCTTCGACATGGGCGGGACGTCGACGGACGTGACCCACTTCGACGGTACTTACGAGCGCGCCTTCGAGACGGAGGTCGCGGGCGTGCGCATGCGTGCCCCGATGATGCTGATCCACACGGTGGCGGCAGGCGGCGGCTCGATCCTGCACTATGACTGCGCGCGCTTTCGTGTCGGTCCCGATTCCGCCGGGGCCAATCCGGGCCCGAAATGCTATCGCCGCGGCGGCCCGCTGGCGGTGACCGATGCCAATGTCATGGTCGGCAAGCTCGATCCGGAGTTCTTCCCGAAGATTTTCGGGCCAGCGCAGGATCAGCCGCTGGATGCGCAGGCCGTCCGCACCGCCTTCGACGCGCTTGCAGCGAAGATCGGCGACGGCCGAAGCGCCGCCGAAGTGGCCGACGGGTTCATCCAGATCGCGGTCGCCAACATGGCCGAGGCGATCAAGAAGATTTCCGTCGCGCGCGGCTATGACGTGACGCGCTATGCCCTGAACTGCTTCGGCGGCGCCGGAGGCCAGCATGCCTGCGCAGTCGCCGACGCGCTCGCCATGACGACGGTGCTGATCCATCCCTATTCGTCGCTGCTGTCGGCCTATGGCATGGGCCTTGCCGACATCCGCGCCACCCGTCAGCAGGCCGTCGAGGAGGGTCTTGATGGCAAGGCGCTGGCCTCGATGGATCGGCTCGCCCGCAGCCTCGGCGATGAGGCGATCGAAGAGGTCGCATCGCAGGGCGTCGAGCGATCGACCACAAAACTCCTGGTGCGCGCCCACATCCGTTACGCAGGCACCGACACAGCGCGGCTCGTTGCGGCCGGCAGCATCCCCGCGATGACGCGCGCCTTCGAAAAGGCGCATCGCTCGCGCTTCGGCTTCATCGATCGGGCCAAGGCTCTCGTCCTCGAAGCCGTCTCGGTCGAAGCGGTCGGCGGCGGGGCACGCTTCGTCGAGCGGGCGCGGCCGCGCAGCGCCGCAACGCTGCCGGCTCCCGCCACCAGCACGCGATTTTTCGCCAACGGGGCCTGGCACGAAGCCGCCGTGTTCACCCGCGAGCAGCTGGCACCCGGCCAAGTGGTGACCGGCCCCGCCCTGCTCATCGAGCCGCACCAGACCATCGTCGTCGAGGCGGGCTGGCAGGCCGAGGTCACGGCCAAGAACCACATCGTCCTCACCCGCATCGTCGCGTTGCCCAAACGCACGGCAATCGGAACGCACGCCGACCCGGTGCTCCTCGAAATCTTCAACAACCTGTTCATGTCGATTGCCGAGCAGATGGGCGTGACGCTGCAGAACACGGCCTACTCGGTCAACATCAAGGAGCGCCTCGACTTCTCGTGTGCCGTGTTCGACGCGGAGGGCTCGCTCGTCGCCAATGCGCCGCACATGCCCGTGCATCTTGGCTCGATGGACCGCTCGGTCGAGACGATCATCCGCATCAACGCCGGCAGGATCAGGCCGGGCGATGTATTTGCGCTCAATGCGCCCTACAACGGCGGAACGCACCTGCCCGACATCACCGTCTGCACGCCGGTCTTCGATGCCACGGGCAAGCGCATCCTGTTCTGGACGGCTTCGCGCGGTCATCATGCCGATGTCGGCGGCGTCTCGCCGGGCTCGATGTCGCCGCGCGCCACCAACATCGTCGAGGAGGGCGTCTACATCGACAATTTCAAGCTCGTCGATCGCGGCCGCTTTCGCGAGAAGGAGCTCATCGAGCTATTGACGAGCGCACCCTTTCCTGCCCGCAACCCGGTGCAGAACGTCAACGACCTGAAGGCTCAGATCGCCGCCAACGAGAAGGGCGTGCAGGAATTGCGCAAAATGCTCGACGAGTTCGGGATCGAGGTCGTACACGCCTATATGGGCCATGTGCAGGACAATGCGGCCGAAAGCGTACGGCGCGTGCTCGACCGCCTGAGCGACAGCAGCTTTGCCTATGAAATGGACCAGGGTACGCGGATCGCGGTCAGGATCAATGTCGATCGCAAGCGGCGCGAGGCGACGGTCGACTTCACCGGGACCTCGCCGCAACAGCCGACGAATTTCAATGCGCCTGCGCCTGTGGCGCGGGCGGCAGTGCTCTATGTCTTTCGCGTCATGGTCGACGACGACATCCCCATGAACGCCGGGTGCCTGCGGCCGATAAAGGTCATCATTCCGAAGGGCTCCATGCTGGCGCCTGACTATCCGGCGGCGGTTGTTGCGGGCAATGTCGAGACGAGCCAGGCCGTCACCGACACGCTGTTCGGGGCGCTCGGGGCGCTCGCCGCGGCGCAAGGGACGATGAACAATCTCACCTGGGGCAACGCCACCCATCAGTATTACGAGACGATCTGTTCAGGCGCGCCGGCCGGACCCGGGTTTGACGGCGCCCCGGGCGTCCACACCCACATGACGAACTCGCGCCTGACCGATCCCGAGGTGCTCGAATTCCGCTTCCCGGTCGTGCTGGAAGATTTCCACATCTGCCGCGGCTCGGGGGGTAGGGGCAGGTGGCATGCGGGCGATGGCACGCAGCGCACCGTGCGGTTTCGCGAGCGGATGGAACTTGCCATTCTCTCCGGCCATCGGCGCGTGCCGCCGTTCGGCGTCGAAGGCGGCGAGCCGGGACAGCTCGGCAGCAATCTCGTACGCCGCAATGACGGCCGCATCCAAGAGCTGCAAGGCTGCGATCAGACCGTGCTCGAAGCAGGCGAGGCGATCATCATCATCACGCCCACGGGTGGGGGGTATGGCGCAGCATTGGCGGATGCCCGCGACGCTCGCTC
>JAFAME010000425.1 GCA_019233695.1 Methylobacteriaceae bacterium | reverse complement strand
GGCGCCGGAGCCGCCGCTGCCCGAAAGCATGGAATGGACGCAGCCTTCGCGCAAGGCCGGCGACACGTCCGACAGTTCGGGCAGGCCCACAGGCGAAAAGGCCCCGGATTCACCCGAAAAACCCGCGGAGGAGCAGAAGACCCAGGATGCGCAGGAGAGCGGCAAAGAGCAGCCAAGCCTGCTGCGCCGGAATCCGTGGCTGATCGTTCTGGCGATCATCCTTCTCATCGTGGCGGGCGCCGGCGCGGTCGTCTGGTGGCTCAATGCCCGGCACTTCGAATCGACGGACGATGCCTTCATCGATGCCCGCCAGTTCGCCATCGCTCCAAAGGTGTCGGGCTACATTGTCGATGTGCCCGTCACCGACAACGAGTTCGTGGCGGCCGACGCGCTGATCGCACAGATCGATCCGCGCGACTACCAGAACGCGCTTGCCCAGGCCGAAGCGCGCCGCAAGGGGGCGGGCGATCAGATCGTCAACATCGATGCGCAGATCGCCGCGCAGCAATCGCTCATCGACCAGGCGCAGGCGCAGGTCAAGCAGTCGCGCGCCGCGCTCGACTTTGCCCAGCAGCAGTTCGACCGCGCCAAGCAATTGCGCGACACCGGCGCCGGCACCGTGCAGAACGAGCAGCAACAGCAATCGAACTTGCTGCAGGCCCAGGCCGACCTGAACCGCGCCGAGGCGAGCCTCGCCGGCGCGCAAAAGCAGATCGCGGTTTTGCAGGCGCAGCGCGCCAACGCGGTTTCGACCGTCTCGGAAGCGAAGGCGGCGAGAGACCAGGCCGAGCTTGACCTTGCCTACACCTCGCTCAAGGCCGCCCAGGTCGGTCGCATCGCCCATCTGACCGCCGCCAGGGGCCAATATGTGCAACCGGGCCAGAACATCTCGATGTTCGTGCCCGATCCGCTGTGGATCACCGCCAACTTCAAGGAAACGCAGATCACCGACATGCGGCCCGGCCAGGCAGTCGACATCGAGGTCGACGCCTATCCCGACCGCAAGCTGCGCGGCCATATCGATTCGATCCAGCCGGGCTCAGGCCCCGCCTTCAGCATCCTGCCGCCCGAAAACGCCACCGGCAACTACGTCAAGGTGGTACAGCGCGTGCCGGTGAAGATCGTCTTCGACGACCTGCCGCACGACATCGTGCTCGGCCCCGGCATGTCGGTCGTGCCCACGGTGAGGGTGCGGTGAGCGCAGCCGCGGATGCCGCCGGCCGGCCGCAGGCGATGCCGATGGCCGGCGGCCACAATCCCTTTCTTGTCGCCTTCATCGTCTCGCTCGCGCCGTTCATGGAGATCCTCGACACCTCCATCGCCAACGTGTCGCTTCGCCATATCGCCGGCGATCTTGCCGCCTCGCTCGACGAGAGCACCTGGGTGCTGACGAGCTATCTCGTCGCCAATGCCATCATCCTGCCGGCGTCGAGCTGGCTGGCGACCGTGCTCGGCCGCAAGCGCTTCTATCTCCTGTGCGTCGTCCTTTTCACCGCGAGTTCGTTCCTGTGCGGCATTGCCTGGAGCCTGCCCTCGCTGATCGTCTTTCGCCTGCTGCAAGGGCTCGGCGGCGGCGGCATGGCGCCCGCCGGGCAATCGATCCTGGCCGACCTCTTTCCACCCGAGCGGCGCGGCACGGCCTTCACCATCTTCGGCCTCGCCGTCGTCGTGGCGCCGACCATCGGCCCGACACTCGGCGGCTGGATCACCGACCAATATTCCTGGCACTGGATCTTCTTCATCAACTTGCCCGTGGGCCTGCTTTCGCTGTTCCTCGTCACCGCCATGGTGGGCGAGCCCCCGAAACATCTGCAGAAACGCCAGCCCTTCTTCCAGGCTTTGGGAAAATTCGATTTCGTCGGATTCGCCCTGTTCGCGCTGTGCCTGGGGGCCTTCGAAGTGGTGCTCGACCGCGGCCAGATCGAGGATTGGTTCGGCTCGCGCTTCATCACCACCTTCGCACTCATCTCGGCTGCCTCGCTCATCGCGCTCGTGCCCTGGGCGCTGACCCGCAAATACCCGATCGTCGATCTGAGAATCATGGTGCAGCGACAGTTCGGCATCAGCTTCATCGTCATGCTGGTAACCGCCGGCATCCTGATCGGCACGACGCAGTTCATTCCCGAACTGGTGCAGACGCAGCTCGGCTATACCGCGACGCTGGCGGGCATGACGCTCTCGCCCGGCGGGGCGGTGACGCTGGTGATGATGCCGCTCGTCAACATCGCGATGCGCACCTTCAGCCCGAAATACGTGATCGTCTTCGGCTTCGTGGTGGTCGGCCTTGCCATGTACCGCTTCACCGGCCTCGACGCCGACATCACATTTTCCTATGCCGTCGTCGGGCGCATCTACCAGGCGATCGGCCTGCCGTTCGTCTTCATCACCGTGGTGACGGCATCCTACGTCGGCCTCAAGCCCGACCAGACCAATCTCGCCTCGAGCATGATCAACGTCGCGCGCAACCTCGGCGGCTCGATTGGCGTGGCCGTATCGCAAACGCTGCTCGCCCAACGCCAGCAATTCCACCAGAGCCGGCTCGTCGAGAGCATCGTGCCGTCGAGCCTGCAGTATCAGGACACCGTCCACACGGTGACCAACTATTTTGTCGGACAAGGGTCGCCGCAATACACCGCGAAGAACCAGGCGGTGGCGTGGATCGGCCAGGAGGTCACCCAGCAGGCAATTCTGCTCTCCTACATCGACGTGTTCTGGGTCATGGCGATAGCCTCCTTCTGCGCCATTCCGCTGGCCTTGCTGCTGCGGAAATAGGCGACGCGGAGGCGTCGCTCTCTCTTGCAGCGCTTGCGCGATTCACATGTCGTCCTTGGATGGCGCCCGCGCGCTGACGCCAAGTGCGCCGATGTGTGAAGGCCGTAGCTTCTGTCCCTCAGAACGGCTTGACGATGACCAGCACGACGATGGCAATCATCACCACTGTCGGCACCTCGTTGACCATCCGATAGAAACGCGCCGAGCGGATGTTGCGGTCGTCGGCGAAATCCCTGACGCAATGAGCGAAGAATCCGTGCAGGCCCGACAGGATGATGACCAGAGCAAGCTTGGCATGCAGCCAGCCGGCGGTGAAAAAGCCGCCCGAAAATGCCAGCCACAGGCCGCTCGCCCATAGCACGATGAGTGCCGGGTTCATGATGATGCGCAGAAGGCGCCGCTCCATCACCTTGAAGGTCTGCGACTGCACCGAGCCCCTCTCGGCGGGGGCGTGATAGACGAAGAGGCGCGGCAGATAGAGCATTCCCGCCATGAACGCGATGATGCTGATGACGTGCAGCGATTTGATCCAAGGGTACCAGTCCATCCGCCGCTCCTATCCGCTGCCACGCACCCGGCGCACCAATTGCTGGACGTTTTCGACGGGCGTGTCGGGCAGGATGCCATGGCCGAGATTGAAAATATGTGGCCCGCCTGCGAAGGCGGCGAGAATGCGATCGACGACCGTGTCGAGGCCGCGGCCTCCGGCCAGCAGCAGCAGCGGGTCGAGATTCCCCTGGACGGGCGCGATCGGCTGGACGGCGCCCGCTGCCCAGTCCGGATCGACAATTGTATCGAGGCCGATGGCATCGGCCCCGCAGGTGCCGGCGAGTTCGAGAAGCTGCGAGGAAACCACTCGTGAAAACACGATGATTCGGGCGCCCGGACGCCGCAGCCGGAGATCCCTGATCAGCCGCGTGACGGGCGCCAGTCCCCAGCGCGCGAGTTCCGCGGCCGGAAGCGCGCCAGCCCAGCTGTCGAAGATCTGCACCGCATCGGCGCCGGCCTCGAACTGACGATCGAGATAGTCGACGGAGGCCTCGACCAAAAGGTCGATGAGCCTTTGCAGGAGCTCAGGCTCGCGATAGGCGAACAGGCGCGCCGGATGCTGGTCGCTCGTTGCGCGCCCCGCGATCATGTAGCTTGCAACCGTCCACGGCGCGCCGCAGAAGCCGATCAGGGCTGTCGCCCGCGGCAGGCTTGCGCGCACGCGCTCAACCGTCTCGAAGACGGGCGCCAAGCGGCCGAGGTCGAGTCTTGCAGCAAGCCTGGCGAGGTCATGGGCGGTTTGAAGTGGCGCAAGCGACGGGCCCTCGCCCGACTCGAAGGACACCTCCTGGCCGAGCGCATATGGCACGACCAGAATGTCGCTGAAGAGAATTGCCGCATCAAAGCCGAAGCGGCGGATGGGTTGCAGGGTCGCCTCGGTCGCGAGCTGCGGATTGAAACAGAAGTCCAGAAACGACTGGGCCTTCCCGCGGATCTCGCGATATTCGGGGAGATAGCGACCGGCCTGGCGCATCAGCCAGAGCGGCGGCCGGCCGGCACGTTGCCCGGCAAGGGTCTGTATGAAAGGCCCCTCGGCCGTTTGCGCCGCTCCCGGCCCAGGGCTCACCTCCAATATAAACTCCTGATTCAAGACTCTTTTGATTTTTCATCTACCCTTCGGATTAGACTCATTGGCGCGCGTTCACAACCGCTCCACAGGTTCGCCGGCCGGCCGGACCCGCGCGAGCGTCGTTAAGCTTCCTGTCGACGCGTTAATGGTTTGTTAACCATATCAGCGATGGCGTCCAATGATCTCATGTGAATAGCCACGGGACTGCTTTGCTCAGGGGCGGAATGCCCTCGTTCCGCCGAAATCTCTCCAAAACCGGCAAGCCTGTTGACGAATGGGTCCTGGCCGGGGGTAAGTAGCCGACGTTGCCTTCAGGCCCGGCACTTGTCCCCATCAAGACACAGGCAATTGCGGACATGTGGACGGACCAGGGGCGGATAGAGGTGCGCCGTGCGATGAGGTAGCAGCACGCGCCAAACGAGGCAGGCCTTGGCACGTAGCTACTTCCATCTGCATCTCGTGTCGGACGCCACCGGCGAGACCTTGATCGCCGTGAGCCGGGCGGTTGCCGCTCAGTACCAGGGCGTGTCATCGATCGAGCACGTCTATTCGCTCGTGCGTTCGCGAGCTCAGCTCGATCGGGTCATCGCCGAGATCGAGGCGGCTCCCGGCATCGTACTGTGCACGCTGGTCGACAAGGAATTGTCAGGCGCGCTCGAGGCGGCCTGTCGCGAGTCGGGCTCGCCCTGCCTTTCCGTGCTGGAGCCGATCTTCACCCTGTTCCAGTCCTATCTCGGCACGGCCTCGACGCCGCGGCCGGGGGCCCAGCACGTCCTGAACTCGGAATATTTCAAGCGCATCGATGCCCTGAATTTCATGATGCTGCATGATGACGGGCAACTCCCCGAAAACCTCGAGGATGCCGATGTCGTGCTCGTCGGCGTCAGCCGAACCTCGAAGACGCCGACGAGCATCTATCTTGCCAACCGCGGCATCAAGGCCGCCAACATTCCGCTCGTGCCCAACGTCCCGCTGCCATACGTGGTGACGCAGCTGCGCAACCCTCTGGTCGTGGGTCTCGTCGCCTCGCCCGAACGTATTGTGCAGATGCGCCAGAACCGGCTTCTCGCCCTCAACGCCGACCAGGAGACGCCATACGTCAACAAGATGTCGGTTGCCGAGGAGGTGGCGCTATCGCGCCGGCTGTTCGCCGAGCACGGTTGGCCGACGATCGACGTGACGCGGCGCTCGATAGAAGAGACCGCCGCCGCCATTCTCGACTTCTACAAGGTCCATCAGTTGAAATTCATTGCCCAGGCGTGAGCCGCTCTTCTCGCCGTGCTGGCGGTGAATGAGATCGGCTTGCGTGGCACTCAGCCGATGCAACCCTCGTTTGTCATGGCCGGGCTTGCCCGCACAAGGCCGGGCACGTGCTGGTCATGGGACACCCGGAACTCTGTCATTTTCGTTTCCTCGGACAGCCCTACGCTGCTGGGCGAAGGGCACTCCTCTCTGCCGACGCGCTATATGTGGAACCCTGAAGCGGTGAACGATGCAACGACCCAGGCAAACCAGCGCACACGGGCCCGCGCCACTTTGGCTGGCGCCGGCGCCGCTCGTTCTTGCCTCACGCAGCGCCGCCCGGCAGTCGCTTCTTGCCGCGGCGGGGATTGCCTTCGAAAGCGTGCCGGCCGACGTCGATGAACTCGCCATCGCCACCGGCCTCGATGCGGCCGGAGCAATGCCCGCCGATATTGCGCTTGCGCTCGCCGATGAGAAGGCACGCCTGGTTAGCCATTCCTATGGCCGCCGCCTGGTCCTTGCCGCCGATCAGATCCTGTCGCTTGACGGCACCATCTACTCAAAGCCTCGCGACCGTGCCGCGGCGCAGAGCCACCTTGCCGATTTCTCGGGACGAACGCACACGCTTCACTCCGCCTTCGCCGTCCTGCGCGACGGCGAGCACTTATGCGCGGCCGTCGCGGAAGCGCACATGACCATGCGCGACCTGTCGCCTGCCTTCATCGCGCGCTATCTCGATGCGGCCGGCGAGGCGGCGCTCGCCAGCGTCGGGGCCTATCAGTACGAGGGGCTCGGCATCCATCTCTTTGCCACCGTCGAGGGAGATCGGTCGACGATCATGGGCCTGCCGCTTCTGCCTCTCATCGAGTTCCTGCGCGCCGAGGGCAGCGTCGCGGCATGACGATCTCCGCGCCCCGTGCCTGCGTCATCGGCTGGCCCGTGCGCCACTCGCGC
>JAFAME010000415.1 GCA_019233695.1 Methylobacteriaceae bacterium | reverse complement strand
TTCCACGCTTTGGCAAGGCGCTGCGTGTGATGCCGCACATGTTGGAGACGAGCCTGTCTCAAGGGCCGAGATGAGCGGCGACGCGGGGATTTTGCCAAGAGCTCGGCAAGGGCGTCTTGCCGCAGTTCAATTGCGGGCGGGTCTGCTAAATCTCGACGAAAGGGCGCCAAAATAATCCTGCGCAGGTTGTGGCTAACGCCGCGCTGCGGCGACAAGGTGTGGCGAATGCTGCAGATGCAAAGGAGCCGGCGTCCGCCGCGCTCGCGCGTGGGCTGGTTTGCCGGCCTTTGGGCCGCGGGCGTCCTGACGGTCCTGGCGATCGTAGCCCTTCTGCGCCACTGATACCCCGCCCAGCGTCGATCTCGGCGGCACAATCCGGGGATACCGGTTCGATTCGCCTGTGCAAGCATGCCGGGAACTCTGGCGCGCCGGGATCGGGATACGCTACATAGGGCAAATCGGCGCAGAGGGACGAACATGGCCTATCCGGTACTGCAGGCGCAGAATGAGAATGAGGCGGGGCGGCCTCGGGCGGATGCGCGTGAGCGCGCGAGCCTCGCGGGCAGAGAGGTTCCGCTGTCGCTTGCCGACGCGCATCGCGAGGCGGCGAAAATTCACGCCTCGGCGATCTCTCAATTGGCCGATGCGGTCGAGCTCAGGGGTTCAAGGGGGTCGGCGGACGCGGCCGGCCGCATCGCGCTTTTCATGCTTGCGGCCTTGACGCTTCTGAACGGGGTGGCCCTGCTGCTTCTGCTGGCGCGCACGAGCGGGCCTGCCTCCGCCTCGTTCCCGTGGTTTTTCGCGGGTCTCATGTTGGCGGTCGGCTCGGGGCTCGTGCCCTTTCCGACCGGCTGGGGCAAGGGCGCCAACCTGATGCTGCTGCGGGCAATCCGCCACGCAATTCGCGTCCTGTGGATCGCGTCGGCAGGTTCGTTTGCGGCGGGCGTCTGTTTCGCCCGCTGACGGCCCGCACCGGGATTGAAGGCTCCAACCGTCATGATGACGGTTGGAGCCTCTAGACTAAGACTAGGCAAGTCTACTCCCGCTTGCGGGATTTCATGAACAGGGCGGCGGGACGCCCCCTCCCGGCGAAAGTCGGCTCCGATCAGTTCGCTGCAAGGTGAGCGAAGACCTGCACCACGGTCTCGTAGACCTTGCGCTTGAACGGAATGATCAGGTCGGGCAGGCGCGACATCTGTTCCCAGCGCCAGGCAACGAACTCTGGCTTCGCCCCGCCGGCAGGATTGAGGATATCGATTTCGGAATCCTCGCCGACGAAACGGAAGGCGAACCACTTCTGCTTCTGTCCGCGGTAGCGCCCGCGCCAGGTCGTGCGGCGGATCGGCTCGGGCAGGTCGTAGGCGTACCATTGCGGCGCCTCCGCCAGAAAGCTGACGGAGGACACGTTGGTCTCCTCGTAGAGCTCGCGCAGTGCCGCCTGACGGGGATCTTCGCCCGCGTCGATGCCGCCCTGGGGCATTTGCCATTCGAAGCCGTCGGCAACGTGCTCGGGAAGCTTCTTGTTGCGCCGGCGCCCGACGAAGACGAGGCCGACGCGATTGATGAGCATGACGCCGACGGCGAGCCGGTAGGGCTTATCGTTCATTCCGTGTCCCGTCGGCCGACGCGTCGGGGAGGCGCTCGGCGGCCGCGCTGAGCGGGACAAGGGCGATGCCGCGTCCTTCGAGGGCGCGCGCCCAGCGCGCAATCCGTTCGATCGTCGCCGGAAGGCCGTTGGCGCTGCCGACGGCAAGTCCCTTCCTGCGGGCGATCGCTTCGAGGCGGATCAGCGCCACGTCGATCGCCTCGGGCCGCGGCGATTCGTCGATCACAATGTCGGTGCGCACCACCGGCAAGTCGAAGCGCGGGGCCAGAGCGCCGGCAAGGCTTCGCGTCGAGGTCCCGTCGTCGGCGTAGATGAGACCGCGGTCGGCAATGTCACGCAGGACGGGGCCGAAGGCATCCGCGTCGGCGGTGAACTTGCCGCCAAGATAGTTGATGATGCCGACATATCCCGGAAAGCGGCCCATCAGCCAATGCAGGCGCTCGAGATTGCGGCCGGCATCCGTGGCAAGCAATGTCTGCGGTCCCGGATCGTTGCCCGGATAGTCGAAAGATTCCATCGGCGCCTGCAGCATGATTTCGTGCCCGCCCTCCCGCGCCTCGGCGGCCTGCGCGACGAGATTGGCGCCGTAGGGCGCGAAGGCAAGGGTGACGGCACCCGGCAGTTTGGCGATGGCCTGGGATGTTCCCCCCTGGTTGAGGCCCATGCCGCCCACGACGATGGCGATCCGCGGCGCACCGGCCTTGAGCGCGGCCGGCAATATCACGGGGCGCGCGTAGATGTCGGCCGGCCGGGCCCCCCCGGCGCCGATCTTCGGCAACAGGCCGCGATCCGACCTCTCAACGAGGCGCTTGTCAGGCGCCGGCGTGAGATGGATTCCGGGCGGTTGTTCCGGCACCTCGATGATCAGCGCTCCAGGCGGCGGGGCGCCGCCCTGCCGGGTGACCTTGACCCCGCTTTGGCTTTCCACCTCTTCGGCCGTCGCAACGCGCTTTGGCGGCGCGATTGCGCCGGTGACGTCGTCGGGCGATGCCGCCGCGCGGGGGGCCGGCGCCGGCGGGGCCGCGGCCTCGACCGGGCCGACGGCGACCGGCTCGCCGCCGAGCCCGTCGCCCGTCACATAGGCAAATGCCAGGAGGCTTGCCGCAAGCACGCCAAATCCGGCGAAGGCGAGGCGCCCGTAGGGAATCTCGCGCGGCGCCGTCGCATGCAGATCAAGGTCCATTCCGAGCGGCTTGTCGAGCTCGTCACCGAATTGCGGGTCCGCCATGGCGTCTTCTTCGAGTTCCTGCCTGTCGGAAGCCAGGCGAAATGCCGCGTTCCTCGAATCGGCGGGCCCGGCGACGCATCCTGATGCGCCGCCGGGCCCACCCAACTGGAACCTGAGCTTACGCGAACAACCCGCAATCGATCGCCCGCCAGCGCCGATGGGCGGTCATACGTGCATCAGTTCGGAACAGGGGCCGATGGCTTCGGCGTTGCTTCCGGCTGATTCGATGCCTTGGCCGTGCCGCGCAGGATGTCGAGCGCGGCCATCAGCTGCTTGTCGTTCTTCGGGTCAGGCGGCACGTAGGCCTGCGAACCGGTCTTTTCGTCTTCGCCGTTCTTCAAATGGCCCTTGAGCGAGGCTTCGCCCTTGGTGTCGTCCTTGCCCTTCAGGTCGTCCGGCACGTCTTCGAGGACGGTGACATCGGGGTCGATTCCCTTGGCCTGGATCGAGCGGCCCGAGGGCGTGTAGTAGCGTGCCGTGGTCAACCGCAGCGCCCCCCGGCTTTCGCCAAGCGGGATGATCGTCTGCACGGAACCCTTGCCGAACGAGCGGGTGCCGAGGACGGTGCCGCGCTTGTGATCCTGCAGCGCACCGGCGACGATTTCGGAGGCCGAAGCCGAGCCGCCGTTCACGAGCACGACCAGCGGCTTACCCTTGGTCAGATCGCCGCCGCGCGCGTTGTAGCGCTGCGTCTCGTCGGCGTTGCGGCCGCGCGTCGAGACCACCTCGCCGCGATCGATGAACGTTCCCGAGACGGCGATTGCCTGGTCGAGCAGGCCGCCGGGATTGTTGCGCAGGTCGAGAATGAAGCCCTTGAGCTTGTCGGCAGGAATTTCGGCCGTCAGCTTCTCGATGCCCTCCTTCAACCCGTCGAATGTCTGCTCGTTGAATTGCGTGATACGGATGTAGCCGACGTCGCCCTCGGCCCGGTAGCGCACCGACTTGATCTGGATGATGGCGCGAACGATGCTGATCTCCTGCGGATCCTTGTTGGGACCCCGCACCACCTTCAGCTTGACCGTCGTATTGACGGCACCGCGCATCTTGTCGACGGCCTGGTTGAGCGTCAGGCCCTGCACCTGCTCGCCGTCGATCTCGGTAATGATGTCGCCCGACAGGATTCCGGCGCGCGCCGCCGGCGTATCGTCGATCGGCGTCACCACTTTGATGAAGCCGTCCTCCTGGGTGACCTCGATGCCGAGGCCGCCGAACTCGCCGCGCGTCTGCACCTGCATGTCGGCGAAGCTCTTTGCATCCATGTAGCTCGAATGCGGATCGAGCGAGGAGAGCATGCCGTTGATGGCAGCCTCGATGAGCTTGGCCTCGTCCGGCTTCTCGACATAATCGGTCCGGATCTTCTCGAAGACGTCACCGAAGAGATTGAGGTTGCGATAGGTGTCGGATGCCGCCGCCTTTGCAGCCTCGGCCGAGAAAAACCGCGTCTGGGTGGTGAACGTGACGGCCGATGCGCCGAGCACGGCGCCAAGCACGAGCAATGAAACCTTGCGCATCATCATCATCCGCGAACCTTTTCCATATCCGCCTTGGCCCACCATGGGCCCGGATCGATTGCCGCCCCGTCTTTGCGAAACTCAACATAGAGGATGGGGCCGGCCGAGCCAATCGCAATCGCCGCCGCGGTCTTGGCAGTGCCGTCGCCCATGGCAGCCACTGGTTCTCCGACGAGAACAAACTGGCCAACGTCGACGTTGATCCGATCCATGCCTGCCAAAACAACATAATAGCCGCCACCGGCATTGATGATCAAGAGCTCGCCATAGGTCCGGTACGGGCCGGCGAAAACCACCCAGCCGTCGGTCGGCGAGGAGACGATGGCGCTCGGGCGCGTGGCAAGTGAAAGCCCGCGCTCCGAGCCGCCGAAGGCATCGGGGTCGCCGAAGGCTTTGAGAAGCGTGCCGGCGGCCGGCAGCGGCAGCAGGCCCTTGGTGTCGACGAAGGCGATTTGCGGGGCAAGCCGCGCCGGGTCCTTGAAGGGCGCGGCGGCGATACGCGCCTTCACATCGTCGGATTCGGCTTCGGCGGCGTGGCGCTGGGCGGCCTCCGCCTTCCTTGCCTCTTCGGCCGCGCGCGCCGCCGGACTGCTCTCGCTTTCCATGCGCGCGATCAGCTCTTTCAGCGATGCGGCCTGCCGGGCAAGGTCGGCGGCGCGCTGACGCTCGACGTCGAGCGCCTTCTCGGCACTGGCAAGGCTGCCCTGCCGGGCCTCGACGAGCGCGGCAAGCCGCTGCCGCTCGGCGGCAAGCGTGCCGAGGTTTGCCTGAAGCATCGTACGGTCCGCGATGATGGCCTGCCGCAAGCGGACGAGTTCGCCGAGGTCGGTCGCCAGCGCCTCGGTTTCAGCGCGAAGCTCGGGCACCACCGCGCCGAGCAGCATCGAGGTGCGCACGGCCTCCAGCATGTCGTTGGGCCGTACCAGGACGGCGGGCGGCGGCTTGCGCCCCATGCGCTGGAGGGCGGCGAGAACCTCGGCGATGACGTCGCGGCGGCTCTCGAGCGAGCGGCGAATGGCGTCCTCGCTCCCCGTCAGCGTGTCGAGGCGCTTCTCAACCTCGACGATCTTTGTTTCGGTTGCCTGGACGTTGCCGGTGGTCTCGATCAGCGCGGCGTTCAGGCGCGCCCGGTCGGCCCGCATGGTCTCGATCTCGGCCTCGAGCTTGCGGCGCTGCTCCTGCGAGGCCTGCATCGTGTCCTCGACGCCGCGCAACTCGACCTGCGGGCCGGAGGCGGGCGCTGCCGGAGGGTCCTGAGGAGGCTTCGAATTTTCCGGGCGGGCGGCAATCGGGAGCGTGAGCAAGCCGACGGCGAGGCACAGGCGCGCCCCGACATACGTCTTTGCCTGGTTCGAAGGAGCCCTCATCCTGCCGGCCGCGAATCGCCTCGACATATTACACAGCCGCGCTCATCGTGTCCTGAGCGAGGCGCAGATTCGGCCGAATCGCAGTTCAACAAAGAATTTGCCGTCCCCGTAGCGGTCCCCGGAGCCCGGAGGGAGCGCAGGACAATCCGGGATCGCCGCGCTGGGGTCCGGCACGTGGGTCCCCGGATTTCGCTGCGCTCCATCCGGGCTACGACGACTACGACTCCTTGTTCTTCATCCCCGATGGTAGGGATGGCCGGCCAGGATGGTGGCGGCCCGATAAATCTGCTCGGCGACCAGGACGCGCACGAGCTGGTGAGGCATCGACATGCGGCCGAGAGAGAGCACGCTGTCGGCCCCGCCGCGCAGCGATTCGTCGGCTCCGTCCGGGCCGCCGATGACGAAGAAGAGAGCAGGAACACCCCCGTCCCGGCTGCGGCCGATCTCGGCGGCGAACTCGGCGCTGCCCAGCATCGCGCCGCGCTCGTCGAAGAGGACCAGCCGCCCGGCGGCCGGAACGAGGGCGCGAAGGGCCCTGGCTTCCTCGGCGCGACGATCCGCTGCCCGGCGCGACCGGCCCTCCGCCGTCTCCTGCAGTTCAAGCCTGCCAAGCCCGATGCCGCGGGCGAGCGCATCGAACCGTTTCACGTAGCGCCGAACGAGGTCCCGTTCGGAGCCGGACGCAAGGCGGCCGACCGCGACGAGACCGAGCCGCAACCTGGCGCCCTAGCCGGCGCGTCGTTCGCCCGGCCGATCCAATCCCCACATCTTCTCGAGGTTGTAGAATTGTCGGACCTCGGGGCGGAAGACGTGAACGATCACGTCGTTTGCATCGACCAGCACCCAATCGGCATGGGCAAGGCCCTCGACGCGCGGGGCGGCGAGCCCGGCTTCCTTGCAGGCCTTGATCACGCGTTCGGAGATGGCGCTCACATGCGTGTTGGAGCGGCCGCTCGCAATGATCATGATATCGGCCAGGGAGGTCTTGCCGGCGAGATCAATCGAAATCACATCGTCCGCTTTGGCATCGTCGAGGGAGGCAAGAACGGTCCCGACGAGGGTCTTGGTGTCCGGCCCCTGGGGGAGGACGACCGGGGGAAGAGGCGCCACCGCCCCTTCATGACGAAGCATGGAGTTCAGTGCTTGGATCCTTTCGTTCGCGACGGACTTTTCCACCGCGCCCTGAAGATAAGTGGGAAGTATGAAGGATTCAATTCGCTGTCCGGCCTCACCGCTCCGGATCGGCGCGGCGCAGCGCGGTCGAGGACAGGTCGGAGCGGCGCCCGTGCACGAACACGAAGGCCGGAGGCTCGCGGGCGCCGATCAGTCGGCTGTCGCTTTCATCGAGCCGCCATCGCGCGAGATAGCGGCCGGCGCGGGTGTGGATCGCCCGAAGCGTCGAGCCCGGCCGGTCGATGACCGCGAGGGGCACGAGGGCAACGATGTCCTGCCAGCGCTGCCAGCGGTGGAATCCGGCCAGATTGTCGGCCCCCATGATCCACACGAAGGCAACCTGGGGGCAGCGCCGGCGCAGATAGGCGACCGTGTCGTAGGTGTAGCGGGTGCCGATGGCGGCCTCGAGACCGGTGACCTCGATCAGCGGATGGCGCGCCACGCGACGGGCCGCCGCGAGGCGCTGCGGCAGGGTCGGGAGGCCCGAGTTCTCCTTGAGCGGGTTTCCCGGCGTCACCAGCCACCAAACGCGATCAAGGCCGAGCCGGCGCAAGGCGATCAGCGAGACGAGCCGATGCCCATCGTGGGGCGGATTGAACGAGCCGCCGAAAAGGCCGATCCGCATGCCTGCCGCATGGCTTGGCGGCCGCGCCAGGGGCGCGGCTCCTCCGGCGAGGTGAGGGTGCAGGGCTCCGACCGCATCTTCGAAACGCATCGGAGGCAGGATGGCGAGGCGCCATTCGCAAAGCAAGGTGCTATGCGAATTCCGGCCTCCACCGTCATGCCCGCCCTTGTGGCCCTTGCGGCGGGCATGATGGTGGGGGCTGGGCGCCAACACCTGCGGGCATTCGAACGCAAGCGCAAGCTTGGCCGGATGGTTTTGCAGTAGTGCGCCACAATCGCGGCTTGGCATCTTGACATAGCGCCGGTACGGGAATGAACCTCCAACGAAGATTTCGGATCTACGTGTATTATCAAATTTAGCGGAAAAGTAATTCACTCATGAAACCTTTAGCCGAGGCCGGCGGGTTGGGTCCGAAATGCTTTCTGCTCACTTTTGCGTCGCCTTGCAACAAGACTGGCGCGCGAGCATTGTGGCGGCCGGCGCAAGCATGCTTGGCGTCAGTGCCGGCGCTTGGTTTGTTCGCCGCCGAGGAGCGGCACACCGCCTGCCTCTCGCGGTCTTCCTGACGGCCGCGATTGTCCCCCTCGTTCTCTGGGCCGGGTGCCTGCTGGCCTTTCTCGCCTGTTCCGGAGAGGCGGCGCTGCCCTCGGTCCTCGCGCTGATCTCTATCGTTGCCGCTGCGGCCTGGGCGGCGTTGGCCACGCGCGCTCCGTCACCTGGAGGCACAGGGCCTGCGGAGCAGGTCAGGCTGCAACTGCAGAACGGGATCCTGCAGCAGGCGCTCAACAACATGTCGCAGGGCCTGTGCATGTTCGACGCGCACAGGCATCTGATCACTTGCAACGCCCGCTACGCTGAGCTCTACGGTCTTCCCCCGGAACTGACGAGGCCGGGGACGCTGCTACGGCAAATCCTCGAATATCGCGTTGCCCAGGGTCTCGTCCCGCCGCGGGACGCGGAGAGTTACGTTCGCGACCGGCTCCGCATAGCCGCGGAAAACAAGCGGTCAAGGACGTTCATCGAATTTGCCGACGGGCGGGTCTTTGCCGTGGACCATCAGCCGATGGCGGGCGGCGGCTATGTGGCAACCTTCGACGACGTCAGCGAGCGCCTGCGTGCGGAAGCCGAGCTCATCCGCACCCGGGCCGATGCGCACCAGGCAAGGGCTGAGGCCGAGAGGGCGGCACAGCGCGCCCGCGCAGCCCATGAGCGCCTATGCGAAGCCTTCGACCTCGTGCCGGAGGCCCTCGCCCTCTTCGATGCGCAGGATCGTCACGTCCTGTGGAATCGCCGCTATGCCGAGCTCCATCCCGATATTGCCGGGGGCCTCGTTGTCGGAACGCCCTTCAAGGACACGCTCCTGGCCGGACTTGCCGCCAAGCGCTACCCCGAGGCGGTGGGGCGCGAACAGGAGTGGCTCGCCGAACGCCTGGCCCTGCATGCAGCGGCACAAAGCACGCACGAGCAGCACGTGTCGAACGATCGCTGGGTCCGCATCGAGGAGCGGCGCACCGCCGACGGCGGAAACATCGGGATCCGCATCGATATCACCGATTTGAAGCGGCGGGAGGCCTCGTTCCGGCTTCTCTTCAAGCACAATCCGATCCGATGTGGGTGCACGATCTGGAGACCCTGCAGTTCTTGGACGTCAACGAGGCCGCGGTCGAGCATTACGGCCACAGCCGCGAGCAGTTTCTCGCGATGTCGATCCTCGATGTCCGGCCGCCCCCGGAGCGGGGCGAGGGGTGCGAAACGGGCGCCGTGATTTCCGGGTCTGGCCGTACCTGGCGGCATCGCAAACGCAGCGGCGAGGTGATCGAGGTTGCCCTCTACTCGCAGACGCTCCCCTACGAGGGCCGCCCGGCCTCCCTCGTGGCGGCGGTCGACATGACGGTGCGCAAGCGCGCCGAGGAAGAGCTGAGCCGCACGCGCCTGTTCCTCGACACGGTCATCGAGTACGTGCCGGCCGTCATCGTCGTCAAGGACGCCCGCGAGTTCCGCTACCTGCTCATCAATCGCGCCGCCGAGGAATTTTATGGAATTTCTCGTGACGAGGTCATCGGCAAGACGGTCTACGATATCTATCCGAAGGAAACTGCCGATCGCATCACCAGCAACCATCGCCAATCGCTGGCCGAGGGTCAGTCGAGAATCTCCTACGAGCACGAGGTCCAGACCCCGAGGAACGGCCTGCGCCTCATCACGGCAAGGAGCCTGCCGATCATCGATGCCTACGGCGAACCGCAATATCTCCTGACCGTCGTCGAGGACGTGACCGAACGCCGCCGCGCCGAGCAGCGGATCGCGCATCTGGCGCACCATGATGCGCTCACGGATCTGCCCAACCGCGCGGCCTTCGCCGAGCGCTTAGCGGAGGCGCTCGATCGGGCCTCACTGCGCGGCGAGAGCTTTGCGGTGCTGTGCGTGGATCTCGACCATTTCAAGGAGGTCAACGACAGTTGCGGGCACGCGGTCGGCGATGCCGTTCTGCGCGAAATCGCCCGGCGTCTTCGCGCGGCTGCCGGGGACGCCTTTCTTGCCCGTCTCGGCGGCGACGAATTTGCCCTGATCGCGACGAATGGAGCTCAGCCGGCCGGCGCCGCGGCGCTTGGCGATCGGCTGCTCGCCGCGCTCGTCGAGGAGATCGAGTTCGAATACCACCGTTTCAGTATCGGCCTCAGCATCGGCGTCGCGGTCTATCCGTTGGACGGCACCAACGCCACCGCACTCGTCGGCAACGCCGACGCCGCGCTCTACCGGGCCAAGGCCGCCGGCCGCGGCGTCGTGCGCTTCTTCGAGCCGGACATGGACATGCAGCTGCGCGAACGGCGGGCGCTGCAGGACGACTTGCGCGCCGCCATCGGGCGGGGCGAGTTCGTTCTGCACTACCAGCCTCAGGCGCGCATCGACGGCAGGATGATCGGCTTTGAGACGCTCGTGCGCTGGCGCCATCCGAGCCGCGGGCTGGTATCGCCGGCAAGCTTCATCCAGGTCGCCGAGGAGAGCGGCCTCATTCTTCCCCTGGGGGAATGGATCCTGCGCGAGGCGTGCCGCGAGGCGGCCTCCTGGGAGACCCCCCTCAACATCGCCGTCAACCTGTCGCCCGTCCAGTTCCGCCACGGCGACCTGCCCGGCCTCGTGCACTCCCTCCTCATCGAGGCGGGCCTCGCACCGAGCCGGCTCGAGGTCGAGATCACCGAGGGCGTGCTGATCGGCGACACGGCGCGGGCGCTATCGATTCTGCGCCGCCTGAAGGCGCTCGGCGTGCGCATCGCCATGGACGATTTCGGCACGGGCTATTCCTCGCTGTCCTATCTGCAGCTGTTCCCCTTCGACAAGATCAAGATCGACAAGCGCTTTGTCGCCGACGTCGGGCAGAGCGAGCAGTCGAACGCCATCGTGCGCGCCGTCATCGGGCTTGGCCACGGCCTCGACATGCCAGTCATGGCGGAGGGCGTCGAGACCGCCGACCAGCTCGCCTTCCTTGAAGGAGAGGCGTGCGACGAATTCCAGGGCTATCTTCTCGGCCCGCCGCGCCCGATCGCCGAATATGCCGAGCTCGTCGGCGAGCCGCCAAGGGTCAAGGCGTCGGTCGCCCGCGCCGGCTGACTTTCTGCTGCCGGAATCAAGGCGCGCCGGGCGCCATGAGAAAGGCCTCGTCATAAGGCACGCGGAGATGCGCGCCCTCGCGGTCGACAATGTCGAGACATCCGCGGCCGGCAAGAACGTCGGCGACCGGCGACCAGGCGCGCGGGGCAGGAAGCCCGCCGATGACGTTGCGCACTTCCGCCTCGCCGCCCTCGTCGAGCACCAACGCCGTCGCAATGCCGCGTTGCGACAAGTCGTTCGGCGCAAGCGAGGCGCGGTGGCCGTAGGCCGAGAAGCTGCGCCCTTCCTCGATACCGAGCACGCCGACGTGGCGGCCGTTCCACGGCGCATAGTCGCGCCCGCCGTTGGAAAACCATAAGAAGGTGACCGGCAGCACGGCAGGATTCTTCAGGCTCAAGAACATGTCGTTGTCGCCCGCCCGCACGGCGGCAAACCATCCGAGCGCCTGCCCGGCGGCCTCGACCAGCATCGCGAAGTCCTCGTGGCGCTCGGCAATCGGATAGCGCGTCAGGTCGACCGGGGTCCCCGCCGCGCTCGGGATCCTGGTGAAATCCTCGAAGCGCGCGGGATAGAGAAGCCACGAGCGGCCGCGCGCCGGATCGGGCTCGACGGGCGCTGCCAGCGTCTCGCCGTAGGCCTTGGCGGAAAACGAGAGGGCGCCGCCCCGATCGAACCGCACCATGGCGTGGTTGGCGACCGGCACCGCGCCCTTGCCGCCGATGAAGACGTGGCGCTCGTAGAGGAACGGGTGGTCGTCGCGCAGGCGGAACTCTTTCATCAGGGTCGCGCCCATCACGCGCCGCGCGAGCCGGTAGCGGGCGGTAACGCCGTCCGCGTGCCGGATCGTCTCGATGACCTCCCAGGCACTGTTGGCCGGCCAGCCGTGCAGGGGTGCTGCCTCGACGTCGCTCGTCGAGAAGGGCGCGCAGAAGAAATCGCCCGAGAGGAAGCGCAGATTGCCCGGCAGCGATGGATCGCCGGTGATGTGCGGGTCATCGACCCAGGGGGCGGTGTGGAGCGGGCGTACGATCCGCCCGTTGCGCTCCACCGCAAGCTCGCGCACATGGCCGACGCGCAGATCGAGCGTGACGCGGATGCCGGCGGCCGCAAGGGTGTGGAAAGGCTCGGTCATCAGGGTTGCGGCTCGGCTCCCGGCAAGGGCAAGGGTCATCCCATATCGGGACGGCGGCGGCAACCGGAGGGCTTGCGCCTCACTGGACCGGCGCCCGGGCCTCGCGTCGCGCCCGCGCCACGATCCCGGTGGTGCTGGAGTTCGGCACGAGGTCGACGAGGACGACCCGGCCGCCGTGCGCCTCCACGACATCGCGGCCGACAACGTCCTCGATGGCATAGTCGGCGCCTTTGACGAGGACATCCGGCAAAAGCCGGCTGATCAAGGCCTCGGGCGTATCCTCATCGAAGATCGTGACGGCATCGACGAACGCCAGCGCCGCCAGCACGGTCGAGCGCGCGACTTCGTTCTGGATGGGCCGGTCCGGGCCCTTCAGGCGGCGCACCGAATCGTCGCTGTTGATGGCAACAATCAGCCGGTCGCAGTGCAACCTGGCGCCACGCAGCAGCGCGATATGGCCGGGATGCAGAATATCGAAACAGCCGTTGGTGAAGCCGACGACATAGCCCTGCTCGCGCCATTCGGCCGCGGTTGCGGCGAGCTCTTCCCAGGCGGCCGTGAACTTCGACTGGACCTCGATCACCGGCCGCGACAGCAGCACCGAGCGCAGCTCGGCGGCCGTGACCGTCGCCGTCCCCTTCTTGCCGACCACGATGCCTGAAGCGGCGTTGGCAAGCTTCGCGGCATTGGCGAGGCTCGCGCCAGCGGCAAGCGCCAGAGCCAGTCCGGCGACCATCGTATCGCCGGCGCCGGAGACGTCGATCACCCGCCGACCTTCGGCAAGAAAGCTTGCCGCTGCCTCGCTGCCGTCGATCGAGGTCACCCCATGCTCGCTTCGCGTGACAACGACCGCGGGAAAGCCATAGCGCTCCATCATCTCGCGCGCGGCCGCCTCGACGCTCGCTTCGGTCTGCACCACCCGGTGGCCGACCGCGGCCTCGAGCTCGCCCATGTTGGGCGTGATGAGGGAAGCGCCCTGATACTTGTAGTAGTCTCGGCCTTTCGGGTCGGCGACGACCAGCGTGCCGCGCGCCCGCGCCATTTCGATGACCGACCGGGTGACCGTCGGGGTGAGCACCCCCTTGTCGTAGTCCGACAGGATCACGACCGAGCAGCGGGCGAGCACACTTTCGACCGTGTCGAGAAGCGCGGCTTCGGCCGCCGCGGAGAGCGGCTCGGAATCTTCCCAGTCGGCCCGCAGCAGGTGGGTGTTGTGCATCTGCGCCACATAGCGCGACTTGACGGTCGTGACCTTCTCGGCGGCCTTGACGACGCAATCGCGGATCAGCGGCTCGGCGGCAAGCCGTCGCGACAAGGCCGCCCCGCCCGCATCCTCACCCGTCACGCCCACCAGGCAGCAGCCTGCCCCAAGCGAGGCGATGTTGCGCGCGACGTTGGCCGCCCCGCCGGCGAGTTCGTGCACATGCGCGCCCTTAATCACCGGCGCGGGCGCTTCCGGAGAGATGCGGCTGACGTGGCCGTAGACGAAGCGGTCGAGCATGACGTCGCCGACAACGAGCGCCGTGAGATCTGAAAATCGATTGAGGATCGTTTCGAACGGGAACACGGCCGGGACCTCGCCAATAACTTCACGCCTGCCGAACCGGCCTTGTGGCGCGCTGAGCGGCCGATTGCAAGCGGCTTTGCCGGCATTGGCTAAAGCGGCGGCCGCGCCCTCTGGCTTGCTTGCGGCGCGCCGGCCGGGCGTGCCATGCGCCATCTCAAGGAGCATCGACTTCGCCCGCCGTGAAGTCGATGCAGAGACGCGCGGACCCCCCTCCCCGGCCCTCCCCCGCAAGTGGGGAGGGAACGGCTTGCTACTTGGCGACCAGCACCTGCCGGCAGGCGGGCGGCAGTTGCGCCAGCGTCAGGGGCGGGGCCGGCTTGCCGGGGCGCGGATGCAGCGCCTCCGCGGTGAACCACCAGGCGAGCGAGGCGTCGCAGCCGTCGCCGGGCGGGATCGGCTCCTGCGCCTGGCAGGCGGATTCCCCGGCCGGGCAGGCGATGCGAATGTGGAAGTGGTAGTCGTGGCCCCACATCGGCCTCACCTTGCCGAGCCAGGAGCGGTCGCCCTTGGCGTCGCGGCAGATCGCCTTCTTGATCGCCGCGTTGACGAAGATGCGCTCGACCTCGGGCTGCTCGGCGGCGGCCTTGATCAGCGCCATGTGAGCGGGTGTCCATTTCGAGGGGTCGATGTCGAGGCCGTCCTCGCGCACGACTTTCACTGCCGACATTTCCTCGCGCTCGGCCGCGGTGAGCGTGCGGTTCGGCATCGGCGTCAGCCAGACATCGACATCAAGCCCGATCTGATGCGAGGCATGGCCCGTCAGCATGGGGCCGCCGCGCGGCTGCGAGATGTCGCCGACAAGGATGCCCGGCCAGCCGTTGATCGAAGGAACGAGGCGGGCGAAGCGCTCCAGGAAGGCGATCAGGTTCGGATGGCCCCAGTTGCGGTTGCGCGACAGGCGCATGACCTGCCAGGCCTCGCCGTTGACGGGCAGCGCCTTGGCGCCGGCAAGGCAGCCCCGCGCATAAAAGCCGATGGAGCGCGCCTCGACCTCTGCCGGCTGGAGCTGGCGGCCAAAAATCTGCTTGGCGGCGATCGTCGGATCGAGCGGATTAGCAAGCGGCGGCAGAGGCTTCGGATCGAGGGTGCCCTTGTCCTGCGCGCCCGCCGCGCCGATGAGGAGAAGGGCGATGGCAAGGGTTGCCGCAACGATTCGCATGGCCTTGCGCCTTCCCGCGTCGAACGCGCGCCGTCCGCTCAGTTCTCCCCGCCCTCGGCGCACTCTGCGCCGCCCCGGCTTAACGGCAAGTTAACCATCTCGGGCGCCCCTGGACAGGCCTTTTTGCGCTGCCGCGGCGACCTCCCGGGCGAGCGCCGCGGTCGGCCGCGCTTGAGCTTTACCGTGCATGAACGATGCCGCGATTTTATGGTTTACGCCCGACCTCGGATGCGGGATCTATGGCGCGTGGCTGTCAGCGGCATTGGCCGCGGATCCGGGGGTGCGTCATGCGTATTGTCGCATGGGGGTTGGGGTTATTGTGTCTTTGTCTTGCCGGGGCGCACAATGCGCAGGCGACTGTCAACATCCACGTCGATCTGTCGACGCAGACGATGACCGTCACCTCGGCCGAGGGCGAAGAGTTCCAATGGCCGGTGTCGACCGCCCGCAAGGGCTATGTCACGCCGCGTGGCGTGTTCCGGCCGCAGGCGATGCTGCCGGTTGCCTTCTCGAAGAAGTACAACAACTCGCCGATGCCGCATTCGATCTTCTTCACCGGCAGCTATGCCATCCACGGGTCCTACGAGGTGGCGCATCTCGGCCGTCCGGCCTCGCACGGCTGCGTGCGTCTCGCGCCCGCCAATGCCGCCACTCTCTTTGCCATGGTGAAGAAGGAGGGGGCCGTCATTACCATCACCGGATCGCCGCCGGGTTCGGGCGTCCTCGTGGCAAGCAGCGGCAAGCACCACGCCAAGCCGATCGTGGTAGCCAAACACCATCGTCACGGCGGCCAGGTGACAGCGCTCGGCTATGCCCCGCAGCCCCAGGCCAAGCCCTTGAAGCTGTGGCTTGAAAACCCGGTCGCGCCGTAGGCGCGTCGGATCGGGAACCGGCGGCCCATCTGCCTGTTGTCATTGAGCCGATGCGGCCGCGCGACGGAGCGTGGCCGGCGTCGCCGACACCACGGAGGCAGCCATGGCCAAGACCGATCCGAGGGCGAGGCCCGAAGACCTCGCCCCACGGCCGGATCCCGTCAGGGACAAGCGCCTGCCGCATGAGAGCTTTCCGCCGGAGAAGCGCCCGGCCGGCGAGACCGAAGACGATCTCGACGAGGCACTGATGGAAAGCTTTCCGGCAAGTGATCCGCCCTCGATCTCCACCCCGAAGCGGGACAAGTAGCACCCCGCCTCTGCTAGGCCTATTCGATCAGCACGCCGTGGTGCAGCGCGGCGATCTTTCCAACCTCCGGCGCAGCGTCGGGGAGAGCGGCAGCCGCGTCGCGCGCCTGCGCGGCAGCGATGCCGCGATCGGAAAGGACCTGGTCGAGAGTGAGCTCCAAGCGCGTGAGGCCGATGTCCTTCAGGAGATGATCGCTCAGGCCGCCAAGCTCATGGCGCTTCGAGCGGTCGGCCCCGAGGAGGCGCGCAGCAAGGCGGAATGGGACCTGCGACAAGAAGCGGAGCGCGGTGCGGGCCAGCCTCGGCAGTGCCGAAGCGCCGGCGCGAGTCGCAGCAGGCCGCGGTGTCTTCGTCGGCATGTTCGACCTCCGGTACGATCGGGCGTTGGACGTCTCCTAACGCATCCGGGAGGTCCGCGCGTGTGACCTGCGGCACATCCCAACCCGCCTTTCGCCGACTGCGGGGGCAACCGGCGCAGCCGAGATGTCCGGGAGCCGGGAACGCACCTGCCTGTTGATCCCGGTACCGCCGGTATTCCAGCTTCTGTCGACATCGAAACCGGAGGGCGCGATATACTGATTTGACCTTCCCCGGGGGGGGCGTCGCCCCGTCGCCCCAAGGGTGCGCGGGACGCGCACCCCCCGCTTGGGGACGGCTCCCTACTCGGCCGCCTGCGGTGCGGCCGCCCGCGCGCGCAGCGTCACCGTGCTCAGGGTGAGGGCGCCAAGCGCGCAGACCGCGATGGCCGTCACCATCGGAAAGGCGGTGCCGTCGAAGAACAGGCTGACGATGGCGATCATGA
>JAFAME010000371.1 GCA_019233695.1 Methylobacteriaceae bacterium | reverse complement strand
CGACAAAAATGGTGTTGCGGCGATCAGCTGGATTCTAGAGGAGCGATGGAAGAAGCCCCTCGATGAGGAGTGGAAGACCCAGGGTCCGGGCCTCAGCCTCGGCTCATTCGACCGAGGCGAGATGCCGCCCGACGTGATCGACACCGTCGATGGCATTCAGATCATCTTCTCGGCGAAAAACCCCTCCATCTTCGTCGGCAAGACCGTCGATTTCAAAGACGGCCGGTTCTTACTACGCGACTAGGCCTGCCCTTGCCGCCTTACTATGCTCCGGCCCCGCTCCGGACGAGGAGCTATTCCCGCCGGCGGTCGGGATGCGGGCCTAGCCGCGACGCCGCGTCGCCCGCCCGTTGGGAGAACGCAAGACGCCTCCCGCGGCACGCCCTTGGTGCCGACGGCCATAGTCAGCCGCTACACTCTCTCGAGGATCGTCGCCGTGCCCATGCCCGCCCCGATGCAGAGCGTCACCAGCGCAGTCCCTTTCCCGGTGCGCTCGAGCTCATCGATTACCGTTCCGAGGATCATCGCGCCTGTCGCGCCGAGAGGATGGCCCATGGCGATCGCGCCGCCGCACACGTTCACCCGGTCCATATCGAGATCGAATGCCTGGCAGAACCGCAGCACGACCGAGGCGAAGGCCTCGTTGATTTCGAACAGCTCGATATCCGAGAGTGTCATGCCGGCGCGCGCAAGAACCTTCTTCGTCACGTCCACGGGGCCCGTGAGCATCAGGGCAGGCTCGGAGCCGATGTTGGCGAAGGCCCGGATCTTTGCGCGCGGCTTGAGGCCAGCCTTCTCGCCCGCCGCTCGCGAGCCGATCAGAACCCCCGCCGCACCGTCGACGATGCCCGACGAATTGCCGGCGTGATGGACGTGGTTGATCGCTTCGATCTCCGGATGGGCCTGGATCGCAACGGCATCGAAGCCACCCTGCTGGCCCATTGCCACGAACGAAGGCTTGAGGCTCGCCAGCCCCTGCATGTCGGTTGTAGGCCGCATGTGTTCGTCCCAGTCGAGGATGGTGAGACCGTTGACGTCCTTCACCGGCACGACGGAGCGCGTGAATCGGCCTTCCTCCCAGGAATGGGCCGATCGGCGCTGCGACTCGACGGCGTAGCCGTCGACATCATCGCGCGAGAACCCGTACTTCGTGGCGATGAGATCGGCCGAGACGCCTTGCGGCATGAAGTAGGAGGGAATGGCGATGGAAGGATCGGCCGGCCAGGCGCCGCCCGAGGTGCCGATGCCGACGCGGCTCATCGATTCGACGCCCCCCGCAACGGTCATGTCATGCTGGCCGGCCATCACCTGCGCCGAAGCGAAGTTCACCGCGTCGAGCCCCGAGGCGCAGAAGCGGTTGATCTGGACGCCCGGCACATGGTTCCCATAGCCGGCCGCCAGCGCCGCCGCCCGCGCGATGTCCCCGCCGGCTTCGCCCACCGGATCGACGCAGCCGAGGACGACGTCATCGACGAGGTGGGTGTCGAGATGATTGCGTTCCTTGATCGCCTTCAAGGCGGTGGTGGCAAGCGCCAGCGCCGTCACTTCATGAAGCGAGCCATCCGGCTTGCCGCGGCCGCGCGGCGTGCGGACGTGATCGTAAATGAAGGCTTGCGTCATTGAGAGCTCCTGGAATGCGAAGGCATCCCGCGGCCGATTTAGGGTGTGCCCGTCGTCAAAACATCTCGGCCGGAAGTGCCATCATCGTGTCGGCCCCCGACGCGATGCGCGCCAGCTGGGCACCTGTCTCCGGCAGCATGCGCTCCATGAAGAACCTGCCGGTCATGAGCTTGGCGTCCATGCGCGCCGCGATGCCGTCGCCGTCGCGCTTCCGGTCGAGCGCCGTCTTGGCAATCCTTGCCCACATGTAGCCCATCGCGGCAAGGCCCAACAGGTGCATGTAGTCGTAGGAGCCCGCCCCCGCGTTGTCGGGCCTCGTCAACGCGTTCTGGACGAACCAGAGCGTCGCTTGTTGCAAATGTCCGAGCGAACGTCTCAGGGGCACGAGGTAAGGCGCAAGCGCCGCACTGCCCTCGTTGTCCTTCAAGAAGGCGCCGACCTCGTTGAAGAAGCTGGTGATGGCGCGGCCGCCGTCGCGCGGCAGCTTGCGCGCCACAAGGTCGAGCGCCTGGATGCCGTTGGCGCCTTCGTAAAGCATGGCGATGCGGGCATCGCGCACAAACTGCTCCATGCCCGATTCCTCGATATAGCCGTGGCCGCCGAACACCTGCTGCGCCCGCACCGTATTGTCGAAGCCGATGTCGCTGAGAACCCCTTTGATGACCGGCGTCAGGAGGCCGAGGTGGTCGTCGGCGCTCTGCCGGGCGGATGCGTCCTCCGAGCGGGCGGCGACGTCGGCCTGCACCGCGGTCCACAGCACCAGCGCGCGGGCCGCCTCGTTGAAGGCCTTGATCGACAGAAGATTGCGGCGCACGTCGGGGTGCACGATGATCGGATCGGCTGGCCTCTCCGGAAACTTCGGGCCGCTGATCGAGCGCATCTGCAACCGCTCTCTGGCATAGGCCGCGGCATTCTGGTAGGCGACCTCCGACTGGGCGAGGCCCTGGACGCCGACGCCGAGCCGAGCCTCGTTCATCATGACGAACATCGCGTTGAGACCGCGGTTCTCCTGACCGAGCAGCGTGCCTGCGGCATTCTCGTAGTTGAGCACGCAGGTCGCGTTGCCGTGAATGCCCATCTTGTGCTCGATCGAGCCGCACGAGACGCCGTTGCGCGGGCCGAGGCCTCCGTCGGCGCCGACGAGGAGCTTCGGAACGACGAAGAGCGATATGCCCTTGGTGCCGGCGGGCGCGCCCTCGATGCGTGCAAGGACGAGATGGACGATGTTTTGCGTGAGATCGTGCTCGCCCGCGGAAATGAAGATCTTCTGCCCGCTGATGGCGTAGGTTCCATCGCCCTTGGGAATGGCCTTCGTCTTCAAGAGGCCGAGATCGGTGCCGCAGTGCGGCTCGGTCAGGTTCATCGTGCCCGACCATTCGCCGGCAACCATTTTGGGCGCGAAAGTCCGCTTCTGTTCGGGGGTGCCGTGCGTGAGCAGGCACAAGAGCGCTCCCTGCGTCAGACCGGCATACATCTGCAGCGACATGTTGGCGGAGGAGGCGAACTCGTTGATCACCACGGCGAGCGTATAGGGAAGCCCCTGGCCCCCGTATTCCGTCCCGGCAGCAAGACCGAGCCAGCCGCCGGCCGCATAGGTGCTGTAAGCCTCCTTGAAGCCGCGCGGCGTCGTTACTGCGCCGTCAGGATGACGCGTGCACCCCTGGCGGTCTCCCGCTTGATTGAGAGGCTGGAGGACATCCTCGCTGATCTTCGCGGCGCCCGAAACGATTGCTTCAACCGCGTCTGGTGTCGCTTCGGCAAAACCCGGCAGGTTATTGTACCGCTCGAGCTGGAAGACGTCGTTCAACAGGAACAGCACGTCCTTAACGGGTGCCTTGTAGCTTGGCATCTAACGTCCCCTGCACTCGCTCGCCCTTGCGGCCACGGCGCTGGCAATTGCGATCAGCACAGACGCTGCGGCCTGCTGCACGATAGTTTACATGTAAACCATATCGGCATGCAAATAATCGGTGGCAGGCAAAGGCGACCGCCGATTGCCTTCTGCCATCACCACCGGGCGGCAGCGCGGGCCAGCCCAGCCGTCATTAACGACATGTGCCAAAATCAGTCATCCTTAACCGATTATTTACCACAGATGCCGAAAGCTGGCCCAACGGATGGCAGCGCGAGGGCGGCAAGGGGTTCCGAGACTCTGCGAAGAGCCGCCGCGAGCGATATGCCACTCGAGAACGCTACACGAAAAGGGACCACCGAGATCCCGGCCAGGCGCGACGATGATCAACGCGGATGCATGGAGCGTTAAGGGCGTCGGCTTAGAGGCGCGTCAGGCGGCGGAGGAAGCGGCGCGACGTGCCGGCCTGTCGGTCGGCGACTGGCTTGACGAGGTCATTGCCGCACGCGCCGCCGAGCTCGGCGTCGATGTCGACAGCGTCGGGTCGAACGAGCGCCTCGAGGCGATCACCGCAAAGATAGCGCGCATTTCCCAGAATGCCGGCGCCGAACCGCAAGGCGAGGCCAAAAGCAGCCGCGACTGGCGCAATCTGCGTTCGCGCACCGAATCGCTGCGCGAGACCGTTTCGCGGCGGCTGTGGCGGGACCGTGACGAGGCTGCCGAAATGAACCGCGAGGAAGCCGAGGGCCGAAATCCCGACCAAGACCGCATCGATGGAGAGCGCACGGAGCGAGAGCGCATGGAGAAGAACCGCAGCGAGCGCGAGCGGGGACGCACCAACGGCACCTACGAGCTCAAGTCGCCGGCCCGCGAGGGCGACCGCAACCCGGAAGCACGCCTGCAGGCCGCGATCGATGCGATCGAGCGGACCTCGGCGGCACGCGACGAGAGGACCGCCGAGGCGATTGCCAACGTCGCCCAATGGATCAAGCGGAACGAGACTGCCCGCGATGGCGAGCGGGAGGCTTTGGAGATCATCACCGACCGCCTCGCGCAACTTGAGCGGCATATTGCCCAACGCAGCGGCGACAAGGGATACGAGCCGATCCGGAACGCGCTCTCGCAGCTCGAACAACGCATCGATTCGCTTGCCCGGCAGGCCGGAGAGGCAGCTTCCGGCTCCGGCGCTTTCGATGCCAAATTCCTTGATCTCGGTGACCGTCTCACGGGCCTCACCGACAAGATCGAGCGGCTGGAGCGCACCGGCTCCAATAACGAGCGGGCCGATCATTTCTCGAGGCTGGAGGCAAAGCTCAGCGCAATTCTTGGAAGCCTCGATCGTCCTTTTGTGGTGCGGAACGGGTCTGAACCTGGCGATCGCGGCGAAACGACGCTCCCGCTTCGAGAACCTGACCGCGACGGCGGCAGCCGGATGCCGCCGGAGCAAACCACGCCGGGCAACCGCAAAGACGGTCTCACGAACGCGATCGATGCGGCAGTCGCAGAGATTTCGAGGCGGCAGCGCGACCTTGACGGCGATGCGAGCCGGCCGCTCGGTCGCGCGCGGCAGACGTGGTTGCGCCGCGACGCCAGCCCGGAGACGGAGCCTGTCCCCGCACTCGACTTCAAGGCCCTCGACCGCCGGCTGGAAACAATCGCCGATCGCATCGAGCGCGCTGCCGATCTTGCAAGTTCCAACACCCGAGCCGACACGACCGCCCTTTCCGCCGTCGAGAGTCTGCATGGCGAGATCGCCAAGCTCGCCAGCGCCAACAGCCGCACCGACACATCCAATCGTTCCGCCTTCGAGACTCTGCAGAGCGAGATCGCGCGGCTGGCGACACGCCTTGAAGAAGTGCGCCGCCCGGACCCGCATCCGGAGCTCATGGCGCTGCGAACCGAGGTCGCCGCCATGTCGCGCTCGCTTGCGAGCCTGGCGCCGCGCGCCTCGGTTACGGCGATCGAAGACGCAGTGAGGGATCTGACGGCCCGAATCGAAGCCTCGCGCGAGGAGGGTGTCCGCGAAAGCGTGCTGGCGCCAGTCGAGAGCTTGGCTGCCGAATTGCGCGCCGCCCTGAAGGACCTCGATCCGCGTGCCACGATCGATGCGCTCGACCGTGAAATCAAGGCGATTGGCCACAAACTCGAGCAGATGGCCGAGCGCGGCTTCGACCCGGCGGCTCTGGCAAAAATTCAGGAGCAGACCCAGGAAGTTCGCGATCTTCTGACGGCGGCCGCGCAGCGGCCGATGCCGACCGAAAGAATGGAACGCCAGATCACGGCATTGAGCAGCCGCCTCGATGAAATCGCTGCGCAGAATGCGGCCCAGCGCGTGGCCGGTGATCTTGCCACCTCGAGCGAAGACATTCGCACCCTGCTCAAAGGCGTGATGCCGGTCGATGCCTTCGCGGCGCTGGAAAACCGCGTCGAATCGCTCGCCGCCAAGGTTGACGAGGCGCTCGCCCGGCCGGCCAACCAAGAAGCGATCGAGGCGCTCAGCCAAGGCATCGAGCGCGTTCAAACGACGCTCGGAAAGCAGCTGATCGGCGTCGGCGACACCCGTCCCCTTGAAAATCTCGTCCGGCGGCTCGCCGAGAGCGTCGAGGCAGCGCAGCGCCAGGACGCCGACCTTCATGCCATCGAGGCGATCGAAGCTCAGATCGCCAAGATCATGACAAAGCTCGACCGATCGGATTCAGGCTTTGCCGCCCTGGGCTCGCTCGAACGGTCGATCGGCGACTTGTTCACCCGCATCGAGGAGAGCCGCCGCGCGGCAGAAGGCGCGGCGCGGGCCGCCGCCCAGGAGGCGATGCGCGAAGCAATGGCGTCGGGCATCCCCGCAGCGCAGATCGAGAAGATCGGTCGCGAACTCCTCGACCTGCGCACCGTGCAGAACGAGGCGGATCAGCGCACCCATGCAACGCTGACCGCAGTCCACGAGACCCTCGAACGGGTCGTCGATCGGCTGGCATCGCTCGAAGAGGATTCGATCGAGAAGCGGCCGGGCGATTCGAACGGAGGCAGATCCGGTGCATCGAGTGCGCGGGGGCGAAAGGAGGCCAGCTCGCCTGTCCGATCCGCTGAGGTGACGCCCAACCGTCGCGACCGCTTCACGGCCGAGTCTCTGCGCAGCGCCGCCTCCAGACCCGGTCCGGCCAAAGGCGCCGGCGAGGCCGTCGCTGCGACCCAGGACAGTCTCGATTTCCTGATCGAGCCCGGGTCGGGCTTTGCGCCGAAACGAACGAACGGCACGGCTCCGGCGGATGCAGCGCGCAGCGAGCCGGCTTCACCCGATGTCAGCGGGGAACAATCGCCGCGATCAAGCTTCATTGCCGCCGCCCGGCGCGCGGCGCAGGCCGCCGCGGCAGAATCGGCGGCAAGTGCGGCGCGCGGGCGCTCGCTGGGCGAGGCAAAGGGATCGGCCGGCGCCGAACCCTCGGCCAAGAGCGGAATGAGCCGCGTCGAGCAGCTTCGGGCCTTCGTTCTGAACCGCAAACGGCCGATCCTTCTTGGCCTTGCCGGCCTGGTGATCCTGCTTGGCGCATACGAAGTGATGCGCGGCATGACGGCACCGCGGACCGTCGACCTCGAGAAGCCGGCGGAGCTCCCAGCCCCCTCCGACCCCTCCAAGCGCATCTCGCCGCAGGCCGACTATGACGGCGGCGTCCCGCCGACGTTCGCCGCGAAGGGCGATGCGTCCGCCCCCCCATCCGGCCCGACGAAGGCTTCGGCGGGACAAGGCTTCGACATGAGCCCCGTAGGATCGGTCGGGACGACGTCGTCGTTCAAGCGGCCGAGCGATGGCGCCGGCACCGAGCTGTCGGATCAGAAGCCGCCGGCGCCGCCTGCCGGCCCGGTGGCGGCCCTCGGCTTGCAGCCCATCGGACCGGCCCCGGTCCTGCCGCTGCGCGAAGCCGCCAATGCCGGCGATCCCACCGCCGAATACGAACTTGGCGCCCGGCTCACCGAGGGCCGTCAGATGGGGCGCGATCTCCGGGCGGCGGCGGAGTGGTTTCAGAAGGCGGCGTCGCAGGGCCTGGTTCCGGCGGAATATCGTCTTGGCGTCGCCTACGAAAAGGGCTTGGGCGTCGGCCAGGACCTGCCGCTTGCCAAGGCCTGGTATCAGCGGGCTGCGGAAGCCGGCAATGCGCACGCGATGCACAACCTCGCCGTCGTGCTCGCCGAAGGCGCCGGCGGCAAGCCGGACTACGTCAATGCCGTGGGATGGTTCCGCGAGGCGGCCGACTTCGGCATACGCGACAGCCAGTTCAACCTCGGCATCCTCTATGCCCGCGGCCTCGGCGTCGAGCAGGATCTCTCGCAAAGTTTCGTCTGGTTCGCACTTGCCGCGGCGCAGGGCGACGATGATGCCGGCAAGAAGCGCGAGGAGGTCGCCAAGCGCCTCGACCCCAATGCACTCGGGGCAGCCAAGGGCATCGTCGAAGCGTTCCGTGCCAAGCCCGTCGATCGCGCAGCAAATGAAGTGACGACGCCGCCCGGTGGCTGGGACGCTCGCTCGAAAGCCGAGCCCAAGGCAGTCAGCGGAAGGCCCAAGGTTTCGGGGCTCTAGCCCAGATCAAACCGCGCTTCGGGACGACGTGTCGCACCGCTGCGACCTCGTCCCGCTGTTCCCGACTGCGAAGGGCGTGCAGGATCCTGATTGACGAGGCGACCGGCGCCGCGCTTCATCGGATCCGCAGCGTGCCGCGCCGCGGCATCACCCGAGCCCGCCATGCAGGTCTATCTTCCGATCGCCGAGTTGCCGGTCGACATGCTGGTCATTCTGTGCATGGGCGCGGCGGTCGGGTTCATTTCCGGCATGTTCGGCGTCGGCGGCGGCTTCCTGATGACGCCGCTCCTGATCTTCGTGGGCATCCCGCCGGCGATCGCGGTGGCGACGGAAGCTGCCCAGATCGCCGCCTCTTCGATGACCGGCTCGATTGCCTATTGGCGCCGCAAGGCCCTCGATGTGAAGCTTGGTTGCGTGCTGCTCGCCGGAGGCCTTTTGGGGACAGTCCTTGGCGTCCTGTTCTTCAATGCCATGCGGCGCATCGGTCAGCTCGAGACCGTGATCACCCTTTCCTACGTCATGCTCCTCGGCGGTCTCGGCGCACTGATGCTGGTGGAAAGTCTGCGTGCGGTCGTTCTGGCAAGCACCGGCCAGCGGCGCGCATTCAGGAAGGGCGGAAAGCACGGTTGGTATGAGCATCTGCCATGGAAAATGCATTTCCATCGCTCGAAGCTTTACATCAGCATCATCCCGATCCTGGCGCTCGCCTCGTTCATCGGCTTTGCCGGCGCCGTGCTCGGCATCGGCGGAGGTTTCATCCTGGTTCCGGCACTCATCTATGTCTTTCGCGTGCCGACGGCGGTCGTGGTCGGCACGTCGCTCTTCCAGATCCTGTTTACAATGATTGCGGCCACGATGCTGCACGCAACGACCAATCACTCGGTCGATATCGTCCTTGCGGTGCTCTTGATCGTCGGAGGCGTGTTCGGGGCGCAATTCGGAGCGCGCGCCGGCGCCA
>JAFAME010000356.1 GCA_019233695.1 Methylobacteriaceae bacterium | reverse complement strand
ATCGCTGATCACGGCGTCGAGCGCCTCGCGGATGACGGTCTCGGTCGTGGCATAAGTGATGAGCACCACCGGCACTGGCCCGGCGGGCGGTGCGCCGCGCGCGCTGACGCCGGGCGGGCGTTTCTGCATGATGCTTTCAAGGGAGATGTTGCGCTCTGCCATCCGCGTGGCGATCGCGGCTGCGGCGCCCGGCCGGTCCTCGACCGAGAGACGGACATAGTAGCCGCCCTCATGGCGCTGCACAGGGATGGGCTCGGGCACTTCGAGCGCGCTTGCCGGCCGGCCGAAAGGCGGCGTGCGCAAGCCCTTGGCGATATCGGCGATGTCGGCAACGACCGCGGAGGCCGTCGCCTCGCCGCCGGCGCCCGGGCCGGCGAGCGTCAGCTCATGCACGGCGTCCGCGTCGATGGTAATGGCGTTGGTCACGCCCATGATCTGGGCGATGGCGGAGGATTTCGGCACCATGGTGGGATGCACGCGCTGCTCGATGCCTTTGCCCGTGCGCTGCGCCACGCCGAGAAGCTTGACGCGAAAGCCGAGTTCGTCGGCTGCGCGCAGATCGGCAAGGGTGATCGATTGGATGCCCTCGACATGGATGGCGCGTGCATCGATTGCCGTGCCGAAGGCGAGCGAGGTGAGGATGGCGAGCTTGTGCGCCGTGTCGAAGCCGCCGATGTCGAAGGTCGGATCGGCCTCGGCATAGCCCAGCCGCTGCGCCTCCGCGAGGCAGGTCTCGAACGAGAGGCCATCCTCCTCCATGCGCGAGAGGATGTAGTTGCAGGTGCCGTTGAGGATGCCGTAGACGCGCTCGACGGAATTGCCGGCAAGACCTTCGCGCAGCGTCTTGACGATCGGAATGCCGCCGGCAACGGAAGCTTCGAAGCCGAGCGCCACGTCGCTCCTTTCGGCAAGCTGCGCGAGCGCCATGCCGTGGCGGGCGAGAAGCGCCTTGTTGGCGGTCACGACCGGCTTGCCGGCGGCAAGCGCGGCCTTGACCGCGTCGTGCGCCATCCCCTCCTCGCCGCCGATGAGCTCGACGAAGAGGTCGATCGCTGGCGAGCCGGCAAGGGCAACCGGATCATCGAACCAGATTTGGCGCGACACGTCGACGCTGCGGGGCTTGCGGGCATCGCGGGCGCTGACCGCGGTAACCGCGATGCGCCGCCCCGTGCGCGCTGCGAGCGCATCGGCCTGTCGGCCGAGAAGGCGCAGGACCGAGGCGCCGACGGTCCCCAGGCCCGCGACGCCGACGTTGAGCTTGGCAGCCATGACGAGCCGGTGCCATGCGGGCAATGCTCCTGTCAATCGAGCGGATGTCTTGCCCGAACGGGCGTGGTGGCGCTCTCTCCGCAGACAGGATTGTCTTCAGGCAGCCAAGATGTTTGGCTGCGACGGTCTGCCCGCAAGCGCCCTCGACCGCCCCGCAGGATCGATCCATGAATGAGCGGCTGTCTCCTTCCGTTCGTCCCGGCCGCGGTTTTAGCGTCGTCGGCATGGCAATCATCGGCGGATGGCTGGCGCTTGCGACCTGCGCGCGGGCGGACGCACAGCCGCCAATCGAAACCACGCTGCCGCGCAACTTCGTCGGCCAGTTTGCCTGGGATGATGACCCGAGGCCGCAGCAAGTCGCGCTGGCGATCAATGTCGTGCGGCGGATCGACGCCGATCGGCTCGAGGCGGTCGGCTGCGGGACCTATGATGCGCAGGGCGAGATCACCAGCATCGGCATAAGGATGCGTATCGAAGTGCCGAGCCTTGCGGTCGAGATCTGGGAATTCTCGCCGATCGGCAGGGACGCCGACAGCTTCACCACGGACGGCAGTCACAAGGGCAAGCTGACCAGCGACCTCAAGGCGATCGATGCAGAATGGACGACGCTGTCGAGCGGCAAGAAGGGGCAGCTGCACCTGCGCGCCGGCCCACCGATCTCCTGCTCGGGGGACACTGTAGAGCTGCGCCCCTGGCCCGGAGAGAAAAACCGCCCCTTCAATCCAGGGGCATCCTGGCGCGACGCAGGGGCTCATGCTCGACGAAGATCATCCGCCGCCTGAAGGCCAATGGGCTTTGTGCGATCAA
>JAFAME010000319.1 GCA_019233695.1 Methylobacteriaceae bacterium | reverse complement strand
CCGGATATCACCAAATGACATCGCCCGATCCCCGGCAAAATGACACCCAAGATCTTGAATCACAGATCGAACCCCCAGGGAATCACTTCCGTGAATGCCGTAGGCGAGGAGCGGAGAGAGGGGGTCGCGAGGCTTGCGGCTGCGGGGCGGCGTCGCAAGCGTCCACGGGACACTGCCGCAACGAGATGGCGCGAGTTGATGCCAACCGCGGCTTTGCACCCCCTTCGTCGCTGGGCCCTATCGCGGAATGAACGATCGCAAGACGGATGCGCCAACCGCTCCCCTCCCCGAGGGGCTGATCCTCTTTGACGGCGTCTGCGTCCTCTGCTCGGCATGGGTCGCCTTCATCCTCCCGCGCGACAAGCCCGGGCGCTTCCGCTTCGCTGCCATGCAATCGGCCCTCGGACGCTCCCTCTCGGCCCGCCTCGGCATCGATCCGGACCATCCCGAGACCTTTGTTCTAATCAGGCATGGCACCGCCCGCGTGAAATCCGACGGGGCGCTCGCCATCCTCGCAGAGCTGCCGGGCTGGCGGTGGACGCGGTCTTTGCGACTCATCCCCAGGACCGTCCGGGACTGGCTCTATGATCGCGTGGCGCGTAACCGCTACCGGCTGTTTGGACGCCGCTCGACATGCGTCGTCCCTGATCCAAGCACGGCTGAGCGTTTCCTCGACTTGGCTTCCAGGACTCCACAGTGATCCGTGTCCTCGTCATCGGCGGGACGGGCGCGTTCGGCCGCAGGCTCGTCGAAAGGCTCGCCGCAACGACCGATCTCGACATCATCATCGCGGGTCGCTCGCTCGAACGCGCGCAGGCGCTTGCCGATGCCTTGCGCCCAATTGCGCGAGGAAACATCGCCGTTGCGGCCCTTGACCGGGACGCCCTCACGGCCGCCGCCATCGTGGAGCTTGGCGCCGCCATCGTCGTTGATGCCGCCGGCCCCTTCCAGGGACGCGAGCCGCTGGTGGCGCGCGCCGCAATCGAGGCGAGGTGTCATTACATCGACCTCGCCGATGCGCGCGATTTCGTCTCCCGTTTCCCGCAACTCCATGACGCGGCACACGGCGCGGGCGTGACGGCGATTACCGGAGCAAGCTCGACGCCCGCCCTCTCGCATGCCGTCCTCGACCATCTGACCGCCGGCTGGCGAACAGTAGCGCGCGTGGAGATCGCGATCTCGCCCGGCAACCGGGCTCCGCGCGGCGCCTCGGCCGCCAAGGCCATTCTGTCATTCGTAGGCAAGCCGGTGCGCGTGTGGCTTGACGGCGCCTGGCGCAACCGCTTCGGCTGGTCCGGCCTTCAGCGCGTGAACGTGCCCGGCCTCGGCCGGCGCTGGCTTTCGCTCTGCGAAACGCCGGATCTCGACCTCGTTCCCGCGCGCTTCTGGGGCGTGCGCTCGGCAAGCTTCCGGGCGGGGCTCGAGCTTGGCGTCCTCCACTTCGGCATGTGGGCTCTCGGCCTCATCGTGCGCCTGCGGCTCATCCCCTCGCTCGTTCCCCTGGCACGGCCGCTCCTGTGGATCGCCCGTCGGTTCGATCCCTTCGGCACCGATCGCGGCGCCATGCTCGTCGAGGCGGCGGGCATGTCGGCCGACGGCAGGCCCGTTGTGGCTTGCTGGCGCCTCGTCGCTGCTCCGGGCGTCGGCCCGAACGTGCCGGTGCTGCCGGCCCTTGCTCTGATCAGGCGGCTTGCCGCGGGCCAGGAGCCGCGCCCGGGCGCGTTCGCCGCAGCCGGCCTCCTTTCGCTCAACGACGTCGCGCGCGAGTTCGCCCCTCTAGATGTCGCCACGAGCGCCGAGGCGGCCTTCCCGCAGCCGCTCTTTGCGCGCCTCCTCGGGGATCGGTTCGGCAACCTGCCGGCTCCCATTCGCGCGCTCCACAGCCCGGTTGATGTGGCGGAATATATTGGCGAAGCCGACGTCGAGGGCCCTTCGAATGGGCCGGCGCGCTGGATCGCTGCGATGATCGGGTTCCCCGCCCCCGGCAAAGGTCTCCCGGTGCGGGTGGAAATCCGCGCCGGCGAGCGCGGAGAGATCTGGCAGCGGAAGTTCGGGACGATCCGGTTCAGGAGCCATCTCAGTCAACACGCGAAAAGCGATGGACTCACCGAGCGGTTCGGCCCGTTTGCCATTGTGCTGGCGCTGGGCGCAAGCGATGCGGGCATCGACATGAAGGTCACCGGCTGGCACGTGGGCCCGCTGCCGTTGCCGCGTGGGCTCGCGCCCTGGACCATCGCGACCGAGCGCGCCGCCCCGGACGGGCGGTTTTGCTTCGACATCGAAATCGGCCTGCCGCTCATCGGGCGGCTGGTGCGCTACCACGGCTGGCTGGTGCCGCGGCCGGTCGCAAGCCCTCAGCCTGAAGCCGCCACCTCCCTCGACGCGGCCTCGGCCGCTCAGCGATAGAGATCGGCCCGGGTCGGCGGCAGGTCGACATGGCCGCGCACGCGCCTGGAGGCAAGCGTCTGATAGAGACCGGCATTGTTGCGCTGAAAGGTGACCGAGCAGGCGGCAAGATAGACGAGCCAGATGCGCGTCTTGACCGCGCCGACCTCGCGCACCGCGGCATCGTAGTTGGCGAGCAGCCGGTCGTGCCAGAACCGGCATGTGAGCTGGTAGTGCTCGCGCCAGCACTCGACGTCGTGCACCTCGAAGCCGAACCGCTCGAGATTGGTGACGGTGCGGCCGATATGGTCGAGCTCGCCGCCGGGGAAGATGTAGCGGGTCAGGGCCTTGAACTCGGCCGGCCGGCGTCGGCGTCGGGCCGCATCGCTCTTGCCGGGCCGCGTGATGGCATGATGCAGGAAGAGGCCGCCGGGCTTCAGCGATCGATGCGCGGTCTTGTAGTATTTCGGAAAATTGTCGATGCCGACGTGTTCGAAGAGGCCGATCGCGGCAACCTTGTCGTAGACGCCCTCGACGTCGGCATAGTCCTTCAGCTCCACCCTGGCGCGGTCGCCGAGACCGAGCCGCTTGATCTTCGCCTGCGCGTAGGCGACCTGCTGCTCGGAGAGCGTGACGCCGTAGGCCTTCACGCCATAGTTCTGCGCCGCATAGCACGATAGCGCGCCCCACCCGCAGCCGATGTCGAGCAGCGTCTCCCCCGGCCTCAGACGCAGCTTGCGGCAGATCATTTCGAGCTTGTCGATCTGCGACTGTTCGAGGCTGTTGTTCCAGTCGGTGAAATACGAGCAGGTATAGACCATCTGCGGATCGAGCCAGAGCTCGTAGAACGCATTCGAGACATCGTAGTGATAGGAGATGTTCTTCTTGTTCTCGGCGGCGCTGCCATCGCTCTGCCGCTTGTCCCCTATGGCTTCAAGCGGCCAGGGACCGCCGCGCGGCACGAAGAGGAATTTGGCGGCGGTGGCGAGCACGAGCTTTTTGTCGAGGCTGCGCCACAGCTCCTTCGAGCGCGTCTTGGGGCGGAATTCGAGGAGGTCGAAGACGGTGCCGTTGCGGATGTCGAGCCGCCCGGCCGCCCATAGGTTGGCGATGGTGTCGAGCCTCGGCCGCCGGAACAGGCCGGCGATCGCCCCTTCGTCGGCAATCGCGACGGCGACCGCATTCGAGGGCAGGTCGGCAGGAACGGTCGAACCGTCCCAAAGTACGAAGCCGAGGTCGAGGCCGAATCGCTCGCGAATATGGGCGAGAAACCGGCGAAAGGCTTCAAGACGCGTCGCTTGCCTGTCCACTACCCTGTCTTTCACGCGCCGCCCATTCCATCCCGCGGGCGCGATCGTTCGAATCCGCGATGACTGCATGGGCTAGCGCAATCAGGCGCGCCCCGCAAAGGGCGGGCTTTGGCTGCAAGACATGTCAAGGAGGCAGGGCAGGCCCGCCTCGACAGGGCACGTCGGCGGTCCCGGCCGAAACACATGCAGACAGTCGCCGACGCTGGACAACGGCAGCTTTTCTGCCCCTCGGCGGTTCCCCATGTGACAGCGTTCGGCTCCGAAGCGCGGGCCGGCTTGACGGGCGCGGGGTTGTCGCGCAATAAACCGCTCGCATCCTTCCAGGCAAACTGCAGACTGAGGATCCTGCCTTCAAGGCGTTGACAGGACGCGCGCACGGGTCAAGGCTTCAGGATTGCTGTTGGGCATGGCGCTGAAAAGGCGCCATTGGATCGACCACGGGGCGGAGTAGCTCAGCCGGCTAGAGCAGAGGAATCATAATCCTTGTGTCGGGGGTTCGAGTCCCTCCTCCGCTACCAACAAAATCAAAGACTTAGACCAACACCGCTTATCGCTATTCCGAGCCGGCTATGCCGATCCGCCCACCGGTCCGGCCAACGGCAAAATCACCGGATTCTTGGTCAATTGCAGCGGGGTATTCCCGTCGTCGGGCGTCCAGGCGAGTTCCACCTCGGTCGTATAGACGGCGTTGGCATAGAGGTAGCCGAAATCCGTCCTCAGCGGCTCGGCAAGCCATTGGTTGACGACGCGCTGTCCGTCCGAAGCGAGGCGCACGGCCCCGGTCGATTTCAGTTCCTCGATGACAGAAGTCCCATATTCGAAGGCTCGTAACAGGACCCGGTAGTGCAGCGTCCCGGCAAAGGACTCCGCGCCCAGCTTGATCTGGAACCCGGTCACCTTTGGCCTTTCAATGCGGACCTGCCCGAAGGAAACAGGGCGTTCCCCCACATGGACCATGTCGGGCCCCTTCAAGAAAGCAAACCCGGTGTCGGCGATCAATGTGCTGGGCGCCGCGAATGGACCGTCGGCATCGGGAGATGACGCAAGCCGGCCGATTTCTTCCCAGCCTGGCATGTCCCTGAGAAAGCTTCGGCAGGCGGACAACGGACCGGCCTGCTCGCAATTGTCGACGATGATCAGGCCGCCGGGCCGCAGCAGCCGCGCTGCGGCCATGAGGTCGAAGAGCGCGAATTCAAAATCGTGATTGCCGTCGACAAACACCATGTCGAACTGCAGGTGGTCGCGCGTTGCCCGTTCAAAGAATGCGGCAGAATTTTCGCTCCAATAGCGCACTCGATCACGAAGCTCCTTCGGCCATTTTCGTAGAATCGAGGGGCATCGTCGCGCCCCATAGGGATCTACCGTGTGCAGCACGCCCGACCGGTTCTCCCACAATGCCCTGGCAATGACTTCGCTTGTTCCGGCGTAGTACGTGCCGATCTCCACAACCGTAGCAGGTTTGATCATCCTGATCAGACCGAAGATAGCCATTCTGGCGTTAGTAGATAACATTGATTGAGTTGGATATTCAGAAAAGTAGTTGAAGACGCGACCAAGAGCTATCTCGCTCTCCATGTATTCGGTAATAGAAGCCTCGGTCGCCTCGGTCCTATCTTGAAAGCACCCTCTCGTTATGTGTTCAATTGGCCTTATATCGGACACCATGGAAGGGTACAGGCTTGCGTCGCGTACTTGGACGTGGTCATCTGTCTCGGTGCGATTCCGCTCAGCCCGCCGCGCTGCATCGTCTTCGGCTTCGGACCGGATCGCTCCGATGCGCATCTCGGCGTCTTCGTCCGCCTCCTTGCGGATGCGCTCGACACGCTCCTCGGCGTTGGCGACCGCTTCCTGCCGGATGCGCTCGACGCGCTCCTCGGCGTTCGCGACGGCTTCTTCCCGGATGCGCGCGACACGCTCTTCGGCGTTCGCCACCGCCTCAGCTCTGATCGCCTCGGGCTCGCCAGCCCGAAGCAGGGTATAGCCGGCCGCGTTGATGCCTTTGAGCGCGAGCCTTTTCAGAACGTTGGTCAAAATCAACCTCGCCGTCTCTGGTTGCTAGGAATTCTCGATCCAATGAGGAGGGTGGCTGCCCCGCCACGCCTGAGGCGATACTGGCGGAACAGCCGAGCCTCAATAGCACTGTCACTATCAAGATCAACCCGATCGGCGCGGCTCCGGTTTCCGGGTGGAAGTGTTGTCGGGCCGCGCGCAGTCGACGCCTCGTCAACGATCCGGCCTCCCAATGCGGCAAGATGGGGCAGATGATCGTCGGAAAGCACCTTCATCGACATCGGTTGGAAGCGATGCGCGCCCGAAAGGCGTGTACTAGGCCGCAGGCTGCGGGGGCTGGCGCTGACGCCACGAGCAGGCCTGCTCGTAGGCAAAACCCACCCGCAGCGCCAGCGCCTCCTCGCGGCCGGGGCACAGAATTTGGAGCGAGGCGGGCAGGCCCGCGGGCGTAAATCCGCTCGGCACGGCAAGCCCGCACAGGCCAAGATAGCTACCAACCCGCGTGAAGGATGAGGGGGACTCCTTTTCGTTCACCTCCGCGACGGGAATTGCGGACATCGGCGTCGTCGGGGTGAGGAGCGCATCCGTGTCGGGCATGGCCTCGCGAAAGGCTCTCCGATACGCTTCGCGCTGGCTCAGCGTGAGCAGATAGTCGCGCGAGGACGTCTCCCGTCCGATCAGGATTCGGGGCCGGACGTTGGGGTCGAGGGGCAGGCTCGGATCGTCCACGAGGTGGCCGACAAAGGCATATCCCTCGGTGCCGATGATGCGGCCCGTGGCGGCTGCGTAGTCTTCGAACCGATGCGGCAGCGGCACCGTGACGATCCGCGCGCCGAGCCGCGCCAGAGTCTCGATTGCGGCGTCATAGGCGGCAAGCACGTCG
>JAFAME010000245.1 GCA_019233695.1 Methylobacteriaceae bacterium | reverse complement strand
CTTGTAGGCGACCGTCCGCACTTCGAACTGCCGGCCCGGCAAGGTCTGGAACTTGCAGCGGAAGAGCTTCACGCCGGGGTCAATGCGGTAGAGTACCGCCTTGAGCGGCGACACGATGATGGCCGCGAGATCGGGATCGTTCAGCATCTCCTGGCCGATCTTGCGCACCATCTTGCGGATGAATTCACTGTCGACATCGGTCGGCAGCGGCAGCATGAATTTCTCGATGATCCAATCGCGCGAATTGTTGCGCACGGCGCCGAGCACGCCATAGGGCACGAAGTGCAGGGGCCCATTGTGATGGCGCAGCGCCACGGAACGCAGCGTGATGCGCTCCACCGTGCCCTTGGTGCTCGACCCGCTCTCGATGTATTCGCCGATCCGGAACACGTCCTCGACGAGGTAGAAGACCCCGGAAAGCACGTCGCGAACGAGGGTCTGGGCTCCGAAGCCAAGCGCGATGCCGATCACGCCGGCGCCCGCCAGCAGCGGGGTGATCTCGACCCCGAGCACCGACAGGATCGAAAGGACAAGCAGGGTTAAAAGCGTGATGGCTGTGGCGGTGCGCAGCAGCGGCAGGAGCGTGACGAGACGGGCGTTCGGGCCTGCCTCGCCGTCGGCCGGAATCGGTCCGATGTGCCGCAGGCGGCTGTCGATTGCCCCCTTGATTGCGGCCCAGGCGAAGTCGGCCACCAGCAGAAGGGCGACAGCGCCGATGAGGCGCGTCGCAAACCGTCCGGCCGGGCCCTCGGTCATCGACATCTGGAAGATGGCGAGGTTCCACGCAAGGATCAGGGCGGCAACGCCGGCGCACGCGACCAGAAGCCGCATCAGCCGCAGAACCAGCCCTGGCACGACCAGGAACTCGGAGTTGGGCTGCCCGAATGTCGGCCAAAAGAAGCGCACCATCGGGCGCAGCACGCCCTCCGCGGCAACGACGAGGCAGACGACGGCGAGCGTCAGCGCGAGCCGTCCCCCGCCGGCAAGCCAAAGCACATAGATTGTCACCACAAGGACGCTGGCAAAGAACATCTTCGGGAACGGCGGCAGACGCCGACGTGCGGTGCGCCGGCGCGGCTTGGCGGCACGAGCAGCCGCCGCGATGCCGGCAAGAACGATGCCCGCGGCCAGGGTCACAGCAACAAGCCGGACGGCCTGGGCGAAGTGATGGGCATCCGAGATGCGCTCTATCGAGCTGGGAATGAAGACACCGACGACAAGCAGGGCGATGACGGCAAGCGCACCAAAATTCGCGTTCGCCGCTGTCTGATCATCGAGCGGCAGGATGCGTGGGCCCGTCGAGCCCGGCGCCAGCAGGAGGCGGAGTACCAATCCGGCAAGACGAAGCAGTACGATGACGAGAACGATGGTCAGGATGCAGTCCTGGGACGCCCCCGGCCAGCTGAAGCTTGTCGCAACGCCGATCGCGGCCACCGCGAACAGCAGGAGCCCGACGCCCTTCAGCATGGCTCGCCTGAGGCCGAGCCAAAGCACCTGCCGCGGCGAAGAGGGCTCGGCAACGTCGGCGGCCCGCAACGCCGAGAATGCACAGGTCCAGTACAACCATTCGAGGCCGACGGCGACGATGAACAGGATCAGCACGTAGGCAAAGGCACGGACGCCCTCGGCCGTCGCGAGCCAAGCGGCGAGGTTGACGAGGAGCGAGCGTGCCTCCGCGGGCGCATGGAGAAGATCGGCGAGACGCCCCGCAAGCCGGCCTTGTGCTTCGGCCAGCGCCGGGAGCACCGGCGTGAGCATGGGCGGCGCGGAAGCGGCGGCCGAAACCGGCGGCTCGGGAGCAGCTTCTGCAGGTGCGAGCCCGCCGAGGAGGGCCGCCATACCAAGCGCCAGGCGTGAGCACATGGCGCCGGTCATGTGATCAACTCTTGCGCCGGCGCCACGATCTCGGGAGCCCATTCTTCCGGTTCGCGGGCGGCCGAGGCATCGGCGAAGGCCGGCAGGAGACGGGTGACATGGACGCTGCGGCCGAGAACGCGGGCCTGGCAGGCAAGCCTGACGTTGGCGCCTGCATGCACCGCGGCAAGCGTGGTGCGCTCGATTTCGGTCGGGGGCGACAACTGGCCGGCCTCTTCGCCGACTTCGACGCGGCAGGTTGCGCACCGGCCGCGGCCGGAGCAGACATGCGCATGCGGCACGCCGTTCAGAAGGCTGATCTCGAGAATGCTGAGACCGCTGCGCCCCTCCGCTTCCCGTCCGTCCTCATAGACGATGCGCACGCGATGGCGCCGCGTCAGAAGCAAGCGCAGCATCAGCACGGCGAGCGTGGCGAGGGCGACGGCACCATAGATCGCCAGGATCCAGGACTCCATCCGGTTGAGCTGCGGCAAGACCGAGCTGGCCTTGGCCCAGTCGGCCTCCACCCCCTGGCGCCAACCCGGATCCTCGGCAAGCCTTTGGAGCGCCTCCTGGCCGGCATTGACGAAGCCGAGCAGCGCCAGGACCGGCACGCCGAAGAGCACGATCAGCACCAAGCCGCCGATCCGAGACCAGATCGGCAAAAGCACCATGCGGCTGTAGAGCCCGATCGCTGCATGGGTCCACACGATCATGACAGCCAGCAGCTGCTGGAGAGCATGGATTGGCGCAAAGCTCCAATAGGCGGCGAGCACCAGCCGGTAGCTCGCCACGAAGTCGCGCACGAGGTCGCCGGCGATTCGCGTCAGCAGCACATGGGCGGTGAGCACCGGAACCACCATGAGGGCGAGCACCGCCTGGACGACGTCGGTCGTCGACATGGCAAGGCTGCGGCGCGCCGCGATCGCCTGCAGGCCGAGGATCGCATGCACGATGGCGCAGGTGAGGAGCAGGCCCTCGGCGGCCGGCGTCTCCCACGGGAAGGTGAGCAGCCACAGATAGGATTCGATGGTGGCGAGGGAGAAGAGGCCGAGCGCGAGCTGCGTGAGGTGGCAGGCGACGAAGGCCATCACCACGAGGCCGCTGACCAGCCGGATTCTGCGCAGCCAGA
>JAFAME010000216.1 GCA_019233695.1 Methylobacteriaceae bacterium | reverse complement strand
TGCGGGACCATCAGGTAGAAGGGATTACCCGCCGCCGACGGGTCGCGCAGGACAAGGGCTCCCTGGCCGAGATAGTTCAACAGCAGCGCCGGCAGGACGAAGGCGACCCAGGCGATCTGGATCGGTGCGCGCCCGAAGTGGCCCATGTCCGCGTAAAGCGCCTCCGCTCCGGTCACCGCCAGGAAGATGAGACCCAAGGTCTCGAAGCCCTGCATGCCGTGATGGACCAGGAAGGAAAGGCCGTGGAATGGATCGAACGCATAGAGGATCTCGGGCGCATCGAAGACGTGGCGGGCGCCGAGCAGACCGATCGTCGCGAAGAACAGCCCCATGATCGGGCCGAACAGCGCCGCAACCCGGGCCGTGCCGCCGCTCTGGAAGGCAAAGAGCGTGAACAGGATGAAGACGGTGATAGGCAGCACATAGGGTGTGAAGGCGGACGAAGCCTCGTTCAGGCCTTCGACTGCTGCGAGCACCGAGATGGCGGGCGTGATGATGGCGTCGCCCGAAAACAGCGCCGCTCCGGTGACGCCGAGGATGAAGACGAGGCGCCCACGGCGGCCGAGAGCCTTCTGGGCCAGCGCCATCAGGGACAATATGCCGCCTTCGCCCTTGTTGTCGGCCTGCATCAGGAAGAGGACGTATTTGACCGTGACCGTGAAGATCAGTGCCCAGATCAGCAGCGACACGATGCCGATGATGTCGTGATGCGACGCAATATTCGACTTGGCATTCGCCAGCGAGGACTTAAGGGCATAGAGCGGGCTCGTCCCGATGTCTCCATAGACCACTCCCATGGAGCCGAGAACGAGGGCGCCGAGGTTCGATCGTACGGGGGCCGCAGGGGCAGGCGCCGCGATGGCGGCTTCGCTCGGCGAAGCAGCCGGACTGTGCACCAGCGGGACGTTTTGCGGCATCTAGTGCTTTCCAAGGAAATGCATCGGTCCCCGCTGGAATGCATTCGAGTGCGCGATCGGGCGCGTCGATATAGCGCTTTCGCAGTGCGGCGAGAAGGGCTCGCGTGCCGCTCTTTCAGGCACAATTGATACCATCAACCGGGACAGGGCCGGACCGGTTCCGGGATTGCCGGAAAGCGGGCTTCCTGCCATCACGCGGGCATGCGGGAATTCAGCGATCCTCTGCCCATCGATGAGGTTCTGGCGCCACTGCGGTCGGCGCTTGCCTCGCGCTGCTCTGCCGTGCTGGTCGCGCCCCCCGGCGCAGGCAAGACCACCCGCGTGCCGCTTGCCCTGCTTGCCGAACCGTGGGCCGCCGGACGTAAGCTCATCCTGCTCGAACCGCGGCGGCTGGCGGCCCGCGCGGCGGCGGACCGCATGGCCGCTGCGCTCGGCGAGCGGGTGGGCGGGACGGTCGGGCTGCGCGTGCGGCTACAATCGCTCGTCTCGGCGACGACGCGCCTCGAGGTCGTCACCGAGGGCGTCTTTGCCCGCCGCATCATCGATGATCCTTCCCTCCAAGGTGTCGCCGGCGTCCTGTTCGACGAATTCCACGAGCGTTCGCTCGATGCCGACATGGGACTGGCCCTCGCGCTCGATGCCCAAGCCGGCTTGCGCCCCGATCTGAGGCTCCTCGTCATGTCGGCAACGCTCGACGCCGCGCGGGTCGCCGGGCTTCTGGGAGAGCCGCCTGTCATCGAAAGCAGGGGGCGCGCCCATCCGGTCGAGACGCACTATCTCGGCCGTGACCCAAGCGAACGGACGGAAGAAGCGGCTACCCGAGCGATCCTGCGGGCCTTGGCACGGGCGCACGGGTCGATCCTCGTCTTCCTGCCGGGCCAGCGCGAAATTCGCATTCTCGCCGAGATTCTGCGAACGCGGATAAACGATCCCGGCATCGACATCGCTCCACTCTTCGGCGCCATGGACCGAGGCGCGCAGGATGCGGCGATCGTCCCGGCGCCGGCCGGCCGGCGCAAGATCGTGCTCGCGACGTCCATCGCCGAGACCTCGCTGACCATCGAGGGCGTGCGGATCGTCATCGACTGCGGACTTTCGCGCGTGCCCCGTTATGAGCCGGACGTCGGACTGACCCGGCTTGAAACGGTGCGCGTCTCGCGCGCGGCGGCCGACCAGCGTCGCGGCCGCGCCGCCCGGACCGAACCCGGCGTGTGCTATCGCCTGTGGGAGGAGGCTGGAACGGGCGCCCTGGAGCCGTTCGCGCAGCCGGAAATCCTTGCCGCGGATGTTTCAGGCCTGATGCTCGATCTTGCGGCCTGGGGCGTACGCGAACCGAAGGCGCTGGCCTGGCTCGACCAGCCGCCGGCGGCCGCTGTGACGCAGGCCCGCTTGCTCCTTCAAGGGCTTGGCGCGATCGACGCCGAAGGGGCAATCACCCAGGCAGGCCGTGCATTGCGTGCGCTGGCGTTGCCGCCGCGTCTCGCTCGCATGGTCGTGGAGGCGGGGCGCGCCCGCGAAGGGCACATTGCAACCGAGCTTGCCGCTGTCCTCTCCGAACGCGGCCTGGGCGGCGATGCGATCGACCTTGCGGAGCGCATCGACCGCTTCCGACGCGATCGATCGCCGCGGGCAGAAGACGCCCGTCGGCTTGCTCGCGGCTGGGCTCGGCAAGCGGCGGCGGCAATGTCCGATCAACGCGCCGACGCGGGTGCTGCTCGTGCCGGTGCCGGAAAGGAACCGTCGTCGCGGGCAGGGCGCCTGCTGGCGCTTGCCTATCCCGAGCGGATCGCGATCGCCCGCGGTCGGCCAGGCGAATTCCTGATGGCAAACGGCCGTGCCGCGACCCTCGATCCGGGCGAGGCTTTGGCGCGGGCATCGTATCTCGCTATCGCCGAGGTGGCCGGGCGAGCGGCTAGCACTCGCATTCTCGCCGCCGCCGCGCTGACGATCGAGGAGTTGGAGGAGGTCGCGGACTCACGAATCGAAGCCCGGGACGAGATGTCATTCGATGCCGCATCGGCGGCCGTGCGCGCCCGGCGCACGCGTCGGCTCGGCGCCATTGTTCTGGGCGACCGTCCGCTTCCGGTTCCTCCAAGCGAGGCTGCCGCGCGGTTGCTGGCTGAAGGTGTTGCCGGTGTCGGCCTGGAGCGCCTGCCGTGGAGCAAGGCGCAGCGCCAATGGTGCGATCGAGTGCGCTTTTTGCGCCGTGCCTACCAGGATGCCGCCGAAAATCCCTGGCCGGATGTGTCCATATCAACCCTCGCGGCGAGCGCCGCCGATTGGCTTGCCCCTTTTCTCCTCGGCAAGACCAGTCTGGCGCAGATCTCAGCCGCGGATCTCGACGTTGTCTTGGACGCGCTGTTGCCCTGGGAGTCGAAGCTGCGGCTCGAGCGCGAAGCGCCGACGCATTTCGAGGCGCCCACCGGCTCGCGGATCGCCGTCGACTACTCGAGCGCCGCGGAGGGCGAAGCCGATCCAAGCATCGCCGTTCGCGTGCAGGAACTCTACGGCGTGACGAGCCATCCCTCGCTGGCGGGGGGCAAGATCAGGCTGGCCCTGCAACTGCTCTCCCCTGCCAATCGCCCGATCCAGGTCACGCGCGACCTGCCCGCCTTCTGGAGCGGCTCGTGGGGAGCGGTGAAGCGCGAAATGAAGGGCCGCTACCAGCGCCATTTCTGGCCGGACGATCCGGCCAACGCCGCGCCGACCAGGCGCGCCAAGCCGAGAAGCGCGTAGCGCGGTTTCGGTGCGCGCCCGGGCGGTGCTAATCCTTGGCGTGGCAGTATCCGAGACACCCGTCATGTTGCCTGCGACCGTCACCGATATCGCGACCCGGGTTCACAACCACAACTGGGATCTCGACCCGATCATCCGATCGGCCCTCGACCAGGATTTCTATAAGCTTTTGATGGCTCAGATGATCTGGCGTCTGCACCCGAAGATCGAAGCGACGTTCAGCCTGATCAATCGGACGAAGCGCGTGAAACTCGCCGAATCGATCGAACAGGCCGAGCTCGTCGCGCAGCTTGACCACGCCCGCACCGTTCGGCTGACGCGCGGCGAGACGATCTGGCTGCGCGGCAACACGTTCTACGGCACGCGCCAGATCTTCGCGCCGGCCTTCATCGATTGGCTCGCGGCTTTCCAGCTGCCCGAATACCACCTTGAACGAACCCCCGATGGCCAATATGAGCTCACCTTCGCGGGCCGATGGATCGAGACCACGATGTGGGAAATCCCGGCGCTTGCCATCGTCAGCGAGCTGCGCGCCCGCGCCGCCATGAAGCATATGGGCCGCTTCGAGCTCGACATCCTCTACGCCCGGGCCAAGAGCAAGCTGTGGAACAAGATCGAAGAGTTGCGCACCCTCAAGAACGAGGGGCCGCTGAAGATCGCCGATTTCGGCACGCGACGGCGCCATGGCTTCCTTTGGCAGCGCTGGGCCATCCAGGCGCTCATAGAAGGGATCGGCGACAGCTTCATCGGGACGTCGAATGCCAAGATGGCGATGGACCAGGATCTGGAGGCAATCGGCACAAATGCGCACGAACTGCCGATGGTCTATGCCGCCCTTGCCGACACCGAGGAGGAATTGCGCCAGGCGCCGTATCGCGTTCTCGCGGATTGGTCGGAGCTTTATGGCGGCAACCTGCTCGTCGTCCTGCCCGATACCTTCGGTACGACGGCGTTTCTCGCCGCTGCCGACCCCTCGCTCGCCAGATGGAAGGGATTTCGGCCCGACTCGAAACCGCCGATCGAGGGCGGCGAGGAGGCCGTCGCCTGGTGGCTCCGCCATGGCCAGGACCCGCGCGACAAGCTTCTGATCCTCTCCGACGGAATGGATATCGACACGATCAAGGATGCGATCCGCCGGTTTCGGGATCGCACCAATGTCTCGATCGGCTGGGGCACGAACCTCACCAACGACTTTCGCGGCTGTGTGCCCAATTCCAACGACCGCGAGCTCGCACCCCTGTCGCTCGTCTGCAAGGTCGTATCAGCCAATGGCCGGCCGGCGGTCAAACTGTCGGATAATCCGTCCAAGGCGACCGGCGAGGCGGCAGAGATCAAGCGCTACCTGCGCATATTCGGCAATGCGGGCATGTCCGCGCATGCCGTGAACGTCTGAGGCAGTCCCTTGGAAAAAGAAAGGCGCTCGCTCGAGCGCCTTTCCGAAATCTATGGGGTTCCAGCTCAGCCGGAGACCGCGGACTGGACGGCCGGAAGGGCTTCGAGCCGCGCCACGCCGGCCTTGACCGCCGCCTGGACCTTTTCGAAAGCGCGCACCTCGATCTGGCGGACGCGCTCGCGGGAAATGTCGAACTCGTCCGACAGTTCCTCAAGCGTCACCGGATCATCACCGAGTCGGCGCGCCTCGAAAATGCGCCGTTCGCGGGGATTGAGCACGCTCAAGGCACCGCGCAAGGCATCCAGGCGATTTTCATTCTGCTCGCGATCGACAAGGATGTTCTCCTGGCTGGCCGATTCATCGACGAGCCAGTCCTGCCACTCACCGTCGCCGTCTTCGCGCACGGGCGCATTGAGCGAGGCATCGCCGCCAAGCCGGCGGTTCATGTCGATCACGTCCTGCTCGGGTACGCCCAGGCGCGTCGCGATCGTCTTGACCTGGTCGGGGCGAAGATCGCCTTCCTCCAGGGCCGAGATCTGGCTCTTGGCCTTGCGCAGGTTGAAGAAGAGCTTCTTCTGGCTTGCGGTCGTGCCCATTTTCACGAGCGACCAGGAGCGCAGGATGTACTCTTGAATCGACGCCTTGATCCACCACATCGCGTATGTGGCGAGTCGGAACCCCTTGTCCGGCTCGAACCGCTTTACCGCCTGCATCAGGCCGACATTGCCTTCGGAGACGACCTCGCCGATCGGCAGGCCATAGCCGCGATATCCCATGGCGATCTTGGCGACGAGACGCAGATGCGAGGTGACGAGCCGCTGCGCCGCATTGCGGTCGCCGTGCTCACGCCAACGCTTTGCGAGCATGTATTCTTCTTGCGGTTCCAGCATCGGGAACCGCCTGATCTCGGCGAGGTAGCGTGAGAGACCGCTTTCGCCCGAGACCACGGGTAAGGCTTGCGCCATCATAACCTCCTATCGAACCCCCAATGGCAGGTTCGCTTCCGCGGCCGCATGAGCCGACCGCCAACCGCTCAATATAGGCATTCAACAGCGTGTCCAAAAGAGGGCCGAGCACCCTCCCGCGGACTGATCCATCGGATGATCGTGCGTTCGCGCACCTACTCATAGGGCTTGGACAGTTTGGCAACACAATTTGTTGTGTTCTCGCCGCCCTGCTGGCTCGACCGATCCGCACCCGATAGAATAACCCAAATATGGCTCTTGTTCCCGCGTCAAATCTTCGCCCGGTTAACGTGTCGCAGGCGGCGGCACGGAGCAGAGCGCGGCGGCAAGGCGCTCCAAATCCGGCGGAAGGGGGCTCTTCAGCGCCAGCATTTCACCGGTGATAGGGTGCTGGAAGCCCAAGACGGCGGCATGGAGGGCCTGGCGGCCGAGCTCGCCGAGGGCGTTTCGGCCGGCGGCGGTCAAAAGCGCCGCCTTGCTCTTGAAGCCGGCGCCATAGACAGAGTCCCCCAGCAGCGGATGGCCGATACCGGCAAGGTGTACGCGAATCTGATGCGTACGACCGGTCTCCAGCCGGCAGGCGATGAGGCTCGCTATCGCATCGAAGCGTTCCATGACCGCCCAGTGCGTCACCGCCGGGCGGCCCCGACCATCTCCGACAACCGCCATCTTCTCACGGCTTTGCGAGTGCCTCCCGATAGGTGCATCGATGGTCCCGCCACTGCGCTCCGGCGCTCCCCACACGAAGGCATGATAGGTCCGCACGAGCGAGCCGCTGCGGCCATGATCGGCAAAGAGCGCGGCGAGGCCCCGATGGGCGGCATCGGTCTTTGCCACGACGAGCAGGCCGGACGTGTCCTTGTCGAGCCGGTGGACGATGCCCGGACGCTTCACTCCCCCAATCCCCGAGAGGCTCTCGCCGCAATGCGCGATGAGGGCGTTGACGAGGGTGCCCGCATCATGTCCAGCCGCGGGATGGACGACCAGGCCCGCCGGCTTGTCGAGAACGAGGAGGTGGGCATCCTCGAACACGATGTTGAGCGCGATGCGCTCGGCCTTCGGCTCGGCGGGCTGCGGCGGCGGGATGTCGAGCTCGATCCGATCGCCGCACCGCACGCTGAAGGAGGGATCGGCGATCAACCGCCCGCCGACCCGGACCTGCCCCTCGAGGATGAGGGCCTTCAGGCGGGTTCGCGAGAGCATGTGGCCGCTCGCCGACGCCCGCTCGGCGAGAAAACGATCCAGTCGCTCGCCGGCGCGTTCCTCGGTGACGTCCAATTGGACACGGGTGGGATTCGACATCCAAAGACACACGCAATTTCGGGACGAGGCCGGGCCTCGTCGGGTGAGGTGGCGGAACAGGGCCTTGACGCTCGACATCCATATGGGACGCTGAACACCAAGCCGCGACAGCGAATGGAGAGTCCACGGTGAGCCCGTCGATGTTGCCAAAGCAATTGTTGCATCTCGTTTTCGGCGGCGAGCTCACGCGGCTTGACGGCACGGAATTCCGCGACCTCTCTAAGCTAGACATCGTCGGCATATACCCGGACTACGCCTCCGCGCTTGCGGCATGGAAGGCGAAGGCGCAGCAGACGGTCGACAACGCCCACATCCGCTATTTCATCGTGCACCTGCACCGGCTCCTCGAGCCGTGAGGGCGTCCCTTCTCTCAACGACGAAAGAAGGGACGCCCACCGGCTTCACACGAAATCGAAATGAGTGCCGACGATGTGCCAATTGGTCGGCACGATGCCAAGACCGGTCCCGGCGACTTCACCCCGTTCTTGATTTCCCAGATGTCGACATCGCCGTTGAAATCGACGACGCCTTCGACGTGCCAGGAGAGCGGCACCACGCCGAGGTTGGGCGATGCCTTGGCGGGACCGGCGGCTGCGGATAGTCGTGCCGCATCCAGAGCGCAGGGGCATGGTGACATGAGCAACGATCTTGACGGCGGCGCGCTCGTCTACCACCGGCTGCCGAGGCCCGGAAAGCTCGAGATTCAACCGACCAAGCCGCTCGGCAACCAACGCGATCTGGCGCTTGCGTATTCGCCGGGAGTTGCCGCCGCCTGCCGCGCCATTGTCGAGGATCCCGGGCAGGCGGCGGAGCTGACGACGCGACAGAACCTGGTGGCGGTCGTCTCGAACGGGACTGCCGTCCTCGGCCTTGGCGATATCGGCCCGCTCGCGGCAAAACCGGTCATGGAAGGCAAGGCGGTCTTGTTCAAGAAGTTCGCCGGCATCGACGTGTTCGATATCGAGCTTGCGGAGAAGGACATCGATCGCCTGGTCGAGGCCATCGCCGCCCTCGAACCGACCTTCGGCGGCATCAATCTCGAAGACATCAAGGCGCCGGAGTGTTTCGAGGTCGAGAGCCGGCTGCGCCAGCGCATGGCGATCCCGGTGTTCCACGACGACCAGCACGGGACCGCGATCATCGTCGGCGCGGCCGTCCTTAACGGCCTGGAGCTTGCCGGCAAGAGCTTTACCGACGTGAAAGTCGTCGCCTCCGGCGCGGGCGCGGCGGCGATCGCCTGCCTCGACCTTCTCGTGTCGCTAGGCGTCCGGCGCGAGAACATCTTCGTCACCGACATCGAGGGGGTCGTTCATGTCGGCCGCACGAAACTCATGGATCGCTGGAAGGCAGTCTATGCCCAGGAGACCTCGGCGCGCACGCTGGCCGAGGTCATCGGCGGTGCCGACGTGTTCCTCGGCCTCTCGGCAGGCGGCGTCCTGAAGCCAGAAATGGTGGCGGCGATGGCGGCCCGCCCGCTCATTCTCGCGCTTGCCAATCCGACGCCCGAGATCATGCCCGAGGCGGCACTGAAAGTGCGGCCCGATGCGATGATTTGCACCGGCCGGTCGGACTATCCGAACCAGGTCAACAATGTCCTGTGCTTTCCCTACATCTTCCGCGGCGCGCTCGATGTGGCCGCAACGACGATCGACGAGGCCATGAAGCACGCCGCGGTGCGCGCCATCGCCGACCTGTCGCGCGAGGCGCCGTCGGACGTGGCGGCGCGGGCCTATGGCGGGGAAATGCGGGCCTTCGGGCCGCAGTCGCTCATCCCCTCGCCCTTCGATCCGCGGCTGATCCTGCGTATTGCGCCCGCAGTGGCGCGCGCGGCCATGCAGTCGGGCGTCGCCCGCAAGCCGATCGCCGATTTCAAGGCCTACAACGAGGTTCTCTCGAGCTTCGTCTTCCGCTCCGGCTTCATCATGAAGCCGCTGTTCCAGCGGGCGAAAGAGGACCCGAAACGGGTGATCTACGCCGACGGCGAGGACGAGCGTGTGTTGCGCGCCGTCCAGGTGGTGATCGAGGAGGCTCTCGCCAAGCCGATCCTCATAGGCCGTCCCGGCGTGGTCGAAGCGCGGCTCGCCCGCTTCGGCCTGTCGATCCGGCCGGGCCGCGATTTCGAGCTCGTCAACCCCGAGGACGATCCGCGCTATCGCGACTATGTCGCCGACTACGTGGAGGCAGCCGGGCGCAAGGGCATCGCGCCGGAGGCGGCCCGCACGCTGGTGCGCACCAACGCGACGGTCATCGCCGCGCTCGCGGTGCGGCGCGGCGATGCCGACGCGCTGCTCTGCGGCCTCGACGGCCGCTTCCAGACGCGGCTGCGGCACATCCGCGATATCATCGGCAGCGCGCCGGGGGTGCGCGAATTGTCGGCCTTGAGCCTGATGATCACCTCGCGCGGCGCTTTCTTCCTGGCCGACACGCATGTGCAGTACGACCCCTCGGCCGAGGCGCTCGCCGATATGACCATTTTGTGTGCCGAACACGTCGCGCGCTTCGGCATGGAGCCGAAGATCGCCCTCGTGTCGCACTCCGATTTCGGCAGCGCCGACAATTCCTCGGCCCGCAAGATGCGCGAGGCGCTGGCGCTGATCCGCGAGCGTGCGCCGACGCTCGAAGTCGACGGCGAAATGCAGGCCGACACCGCGCTGTCGGAGGCAATTCGCGCGCGGGTCCTGCCAGGCTCGCGGCTTCACGGAGTGGCCAACGTCCTGATCATGCCGAGCCTCGACGCCGCCAACATCGCCTTCCAGCTGACTAAGGTCGTGGCCGACGCCTTGCCGGTCGGGCCGATCCTGATCGGCGTCGACAAGCCAGCCCATATCCTGACCCCCTCGGTAACGGCGCGCGGCATCGTCAATATGACGGCGATTGCCGTCGTTGAGGCGGCGCACCGGCAGACGCGAGCCTAGCCGCCCCTCAGTTGAAGATGCGCGACACCACCGCGCCGCCGGTGAAAAGGCCGTCGACGCCCGCCAGCGCCCTGGCAGGGTTGCGGGCATAAAGATGCCGGATCATCGCCATCCGTATGGGCAGCGACAGCCGAATTCGGTCGTCAAGGATCCCGCATCGTTGCGCACGATTTTCGCTGCGCTCTGGTTCTTGCCGATCGCCAACGAGAACCCCCTCGCCGATGGCCGCCGGCGATGTGCCGGCCCCGCCTCAGGTCCGGACGGCGCGGGGTATTACAGGCGTAAATCGGTGCGTTGCACGCGGAACACGCTGGCGCCCGTGTATTTCTGCCAATGGCGAGGCGGAATGTTGACCTCTTCGAGTTCGGTCTCGCTGAAGAAGGCGGTCAGGTCGTAGCGCTCGGGAATGCGGAAGATCATCCCGATCGTCTCTTCAACGAAATCCCGGCCGAACCGGCGCACGTGCAGCATCGAACCGAACCGCGCGATTTTCTCATCAGGCGAGGCGTTGACGAGTTCGTCGCTGAAATGACCGGAAAGGATCGGCACGCTGAAGAGCATCGTCCCGGTCGCCGTCAAGGCGTGCGCCAGCCGGGTCAGCACCGCGGTATAGTTGCACTCGATATGCTCGAGGACGTGGTTGTGGACGATGAGATCGCAGCTGTCGGGCACCAGGTCGAAAATATCGCGGCAAAGGTCGAAGCGCTCGACCTCGAGCCCGGGATAGCGGCCGGGGTCGACGTCAAGCGCCCGATAGTTTTGGCCGCCGATCGCCTTGAGCATGCGCGACAGCCCTTGCTCGGGCGCAAAATGCAATATCCGAGCGCCCGGCCGGGGTTGCACATATTTGGCGAGGTGGAGCGCGGCAACACGTGTGCGTTCGAGCGAGCCGCAGGCTGCACAGCGCACTTTCGGCCGTTCCGGCATGTCGAGAAACGACGTGCCGCCGCAAATATTGCATCGCATCGACGAGTTGCCCGCACTTTTTTCCTGTAGCCGCGGCAGGACGGCCGTGAATGGGATTACCTGGGACCCCCATCCCGGAAGGCCATAGCAATGGTCCCGAGGCAAGCCACAATGTCCTCCCGCAAGGGAGGAGGGAACGATAGTCGGCCCGGCTCTCGGTACGGTCATCGCCAATGGCCGCAGGTCCGTCGAAAGGCGCAGGTTTGTCGGACACCCGCGATTCGGCGCGCACGTGATTGCGGCGGGTGGCGCCGGGAACCGGAAAGTGGCGCCGAACGTTGCCGTGCTGCCGGACAGCTCTCGGACCGCCATTTGTATTTCCTGGCCCTCGCGACGGACTACGACGGAACGCTTGCCCGCCGGGGCGCGGTCGACGCAGCGACAGTTCAAGCCCTCGAAAAGTTCAAGGAAACCGGTCGTCGGCTGATCCTGGTCACCGGGCGCGAACTGCCTGACCTGAAAGCGGCGTTCCCGCAGTTGAAGATCTTCGATCGCGTCGTCGCCGAGAATGGGGCGTTGCTCTACGATCCGGGGACCGAGGAGGAACGGCCGCTTGCCCCCGGGCCGCCTCCCGAGTTTGTTGCGCGGCTGAAGCAGCTCGGAGTCTCGCCGCTGTCGGTTGGCCGCTCGATCGTCGCCACGTGGAAACCTCAGGAGACCAAGGTTCTGGAGGTCATCCGCGAGCTCGGCGTCGAGCTGCAGATCATCTTCAACAAGGATGCCGTGATGGTGCTGCCGGCTGGCATGAACAAGGCCGTCGGGCTTGCGGCTGCACTCGCCGCACTCGAATTGTCCGCGCACAACGTCGTCGGGGTGGGAGATGCGGAAAACGACCATGCGTTCCTGCACTCGTGCGGGGCCGCCGCCGCCGTCGCCAACGCGCTGCCGATGCTGAAGCAGGCCGCCGACATCACGCTCCACGCCGACCATGGTGCCGGCGTGGTCGAGCTGATGGACCGGATCTGCCGAGAGGATGCCCGCATCGTGCCGCCGCAGCGCAATGGCATTCTCTTCGGCATTGCGGAGGGGGAGCAGGTTCTTCTGGAACCCTATCGCGGAAATGTTCTGATTGCCGGGCGGTCGGGCATCGGAAAATCCACTTTGGCAACCGCACTCACCGAGCGCATGGTAGAAAGGCAGTTCGAGTTCTGCGTCTTCGATCCAGAGGGCGACTACGACGGGCTGGACAATGCCGTGTCGATCGGCGATGCCGAGACGCCTCCCTCCCAGGACGAAGTGCTCAAGCTCCTGCGGCACAGCGCGACGAACACCGTCGTCAATACGCAGGGCCTGAGAGTGGGAGAGCGGCCCGCCTTCTTCGCCGCCCTGTTGCCGCAGGTTGCAGCTCTGCGGGCCAGAACCGGGCGCCCGCATTGGATGATCATCGATGAGGCTCATCACGTCCTGCCGGCGCCGCGGGATGTCGCCCAGGTCCTGCCGGAGGATATCCCAGCCGTCATTTTCATCACGGTGCATCCCGATGCGGTCTCGCCCGATGCGCTGAAGACCGTGGAGTGCGTCATCGCCCTGGGTGACGGCGCGGCCGATGCAATCGCCGCCTTCTGCCGGGCCATCGGGACGAAGGCCCCGACTGTCGGTACGGCGCCGCAAGATGACGAAGTCCTGGTCTGGATGAAGGGAGAGGGCCGATCGCCGCGGCTGGTGAAGCCGGAGCATCCGGCACAGGTGCACAAGCGGCACACCCGAAAATACGCCGAGGGCGAGCTTGGCGAGGACCGCAGCTTCTATTTTCGCGGGCCGGACAAGGCGCTCAATCTGCGCGCGCAGAACCTGACCCT